>CAJAKX010000033.1 GCA_903940425.1 uncultured Opitutia bacterium
GGAGATCTGGATCGCCGTCGCCGAGCACACTGGCATCGCCGAATTACGGCGTACCACGCGCGACGAACCGGATTACGACCGGCTGATGCGCGGGCGCATCGCGATCCTCGACGGGCACGGCGTCGCGCTCTCGCGGATTCAGGGCATCATCGGCTCGCTGTCGCCGCTGCCGGGCGCGGTCGAGTTCCTCAACACGCTGCGCGCGCAGGTGCAGGTGATCATCGTCTCCGACACGTTTGAGCAGTTTGCCCAGCCGCTGCTGCGTCAGCTCGGCTGGCCCACGCTGTTCTGCAACCGGCTGATCGTGGACAACGACCGCATCACCGGCTACCAGCTGCGCGTCCCGGATCAGAAGCGCCGTTCGGTCGAGGCCCTGCAGTCAATTCATTACCACGTCGTCGCCGCGGGTGACTCGTTCAACGACACGACGATGCTGGCCCGGGCGGACCATGGCATCCTGTTTCGCGCGCCCGCCGCCGTCGTGAAGGAGTTTCCCCAGTTTCCGGCGGTCGATGACTATCCCGCACTGCTGCAGGCGATCCAGTCGCGGCTCTAAGCCGCGTTAAGGAACCGCTCGATGCGCCGGAGCACGAGCTCACGGCCGAGGACGCGAAACATTCCGGTGATCCCCGGACCCACATTGGTCCCCGAAACCGCCAGCCGCGCCACCGCCTGGTAGTCGCCGAAACCGAGTCCGTTCTTCGCCGCCGTCGCCTTGATCGTTTCCTCGAGGGCGGTGTCGCTCGAGAAATCCGCGGTCGTCAGCGCCGCGGCGAGCTCGCGCAGCCGGGCCTGCGGATCTCCCTTGGCCATGACCTTGTCGCGCACCCTGGCATCGACCGGGAAATCCTCGGTGAAGAAATACGCGGTGTAGGCCGGCAGCTCCTCGACGCCCTTGATCTTCGGCTGGCTGAGCAGCATCACGGCGCGGAAATAGGCCGGATCCGCCGCCGTGGCGGCGGTGACGTTCTGCCGCTGGAAATAGTCCCGGGCGAGCACCACGAACCGGTCGGCCGGCTGTTCGAGCAGATAGGTCATGTTCATGTGCGCGAGCTTCTTTTCGTCGAAGCGCGCATTGGTCTGGTTGATGCCGGGCAGGTCGAAGCGCCGGATGACCTCGGCGATCGGCATCTTCTCGCTGTCGTCCTTCGGCGACCAGCCGAGCAGGCAGAGGAAGTTGACGAGGGCCTCGGGCAGATAGCCGCGGCGCTGGTACTCCTCGACCAGCGCACCCTGGTCACGCTTCGACATCTTGCCCGGCCCGTTCTGCTTCAGAATGAGCGGAATGTGGGCGTACACCGGCAGCGGCGCGCCGAAGGCCTTGAAAAGCTCGGTGTGCTTGCTCGTGTTCGACAGGTGGTCCTCACCGCGGATCACGTGCGTGATCTGCATCGTGATGTCGTCGACGACGTTCACGAAATGGAACACCGGGTTGCCGTCAGAGCGAAAAATTACGAAACCCTTCTCCTCGGTCCGCTCGACGCGGCCGCGGATGGCGTCGTCGATGACCTGCGGCTCACCGGAGATCTTGAAGTAAACCGCGCCGTCCTTCTCGTACGTGCGGCCGGCGGCCTGCAGTTTTTCGAGATACTCGCGGTAGATGGGCGCCCGCTCGCTCTGGCGGTAGGGACCGAAGCCGCCACCGGCCTTCGGTCCTTCGTCCCAGTTGAGGCCGAGCCACGTCAGGCTGTCGTAGATGACGTTGAGAAACTCCTCGGTATTGCGCTCCTTGTCCGTGTCCTCGATGCGCAGGATGAAAACGCCGCCAGTATGGCGGGCGTAAAACCAGTTGAACAGGGCGGTGCGGGCGCTGCCGATGTGGAAGAACCCGGTGGGGCTGGGGGCGAAACGGACGCGAACTGGCGGCATGAGTTACGAAAGAATGCAGGCGATGAACCGAATGAACCTGAGTCGGGGAGATGGTCATCGTGCTAATTCTGCCAATTCTGTCAAAGAATCCCCTCAACTGCCGGCGGCATGGCTGCCGGCACGCCGCTCCACCCCGCCGGTTTGATCCAGCCAGCCCGGGCAGTTGCGGCCGCCTCCCGCGCCGTCGGCTGCGGCCGGAGCGCCTCCGGCCAATTTCCCGCTTGCGCCGTCTGGAAAAACCCGAAAAAACTAACCACTTCCCTTTGCGTAATGGTGCGCTTCGGGATTTCCGCCAGCCACGCCAACCCAGCCTGCATGCACAGTTTCTCCGAGCAATGTCTCGACATGGCCAGATCCATGTTGAGCCAGAATCTGGACTCGATCAACCCCGACGGCACCGTCACCCCTGTTTCCGGCGAGCAACCCCGCCCTGACGAACCCGGGCACGTCGCCTTTGCACTCGGAGAATTTTACCGCGCCACCGGCGAGACCACGCTGAAGGGGCACGATATCATCGACCTCGCGGCGCGCTGCGTGACCGCCCAGGTTTTCACCGATCCCCCGGCGGAGAACGGCCTCGCCTACGCCGCCCTCGGCCTGCTGTGCTTCGGCCCGTCCAAGGAGCGCAACGCCGTGTGGGAACGGCTGGTCGACGAAACGCGGCTGCGGCTCGACAAGATGCTGCTGCATCGCAGCGACTACGACAATCACTGGCAGGCCTTCAACGTCGCCAAGGCCGTCTGCCGCTTCAGCTTCGGCCTTTCCAAGAAGGACGAAACCAGCCGCCTGATCGAGCGGATGGTGGACCGCATCAACCAGACCAGTTCGACCGGTTTCTTCGACGACGCGGCCAAGGGGTTCGGCGGCAACTTCAATCTCTACGGCGTGCTGAGCTTCGTGTTCATCCGCTCGGCGCTGCAGCTCCATTCGAATCCCGGCGTGCGCGAGCGCAAGCTCCCCACCCTGCGCACCTACGCCGAGAAGTACATCCGGATGCTGCCCGACCTCGTGCGCGCCGACGGCCTCGGCTGGGCCTACGGCCGCGCCGCGGGCGCCTACGGCCAGATGCATTGCATCAGCATCCTGCTGCAGGGCCTGCGTGACGGCTGGATCGCGGACGACCTGAAACCGCGCTATTTCGACATTCTCCGCCGTCTCTTTTATTTCTTCTACCAGACCTACCTCGACCAGGAGCATGGCTACCTCGCCGTCCGCGACGAGGAACGCACGGCCTACAGCACGCACACCACGCGCATGGCCAACTTCGACGGCTCGCGCTACCTCTGCCAGTGGGCGCGCCTCGCCAATACCGTGCAGATGCCCGAAGGCCAGGCGCGGCTCGAACCCGCCCGCACCAGCGGGCGCTTCGTCATCTTCGACAAATCCAACCGCAAGGAGCAGGGTCTGTTCCTCTACCGCGACGCCGAGAGCGGCCTGCACGTGCAGCTGCCACTGGTGAGCTCCGGCAGCTCGCTCACCTCCGACTCGCTGTCCTTCCCGCACTGCCCCGGGATTTTCGACTGGCCCAACAACCATTACCTGCCGGTCATGCTGCCCGAGCTCACCTTTGGCGGGCAGGTCACCATCCCGGCCTTCTACGGCCAGCGCTGCGTGACTGGCCTCGGTCTGCACAACAGTTTCTATTTCCGCTACGAGCAGCCCGAGCTGATCAACACCCGCGAGGAGCTCGTGCGCGGCCTCGGCACCGTCAAGGTGCAGTGGGCCTTCACCGGCGCCAAGGTGAGCTGCGAGTTCGCCTACACGGTCAAGCAGCAGGTGACGCTTGACCAGTTCCGCTACATGCTCTGCATCGGCGCGCCGCACTCACGCTATCGCCTCGGCAATTCGCCCGTGCTCGGCGCGCAGGGCCACCGCTGCACCGTGCACAAAAACGACTTTCAGGCCACCTGGCAGGAAACGGAGGTGGTGAGCAGCGACCCCACCTATCGCACCAACTACGGTCGGATCCACTACCTGCAGTTTCTCCGCCGCGACCACCCGCTGGTCATGCGCCCGGGCAACGTCTACCGCCTAGCCGTGGAATTCGACCCGGACATCACGCTCGTCGAAGCGTAGGCCCGGGCATGCTCAGCCGCCGCATCATCCCCTGCCTCGACGTCACCGCCGGCCGCGTGGTGAAGGGCGTCCGATTCCAAGAACTGCGCGACGCCGGCGACCCGGTGGCCTGCGCCAAGGCGTATGACGCCCAGGGCGCCGATGAGCTGACCTTCCTTGACATCACCGCCTCGAGCGACAACCGCGCCATCATGCACGATGTCGTCGCCGCGACGGCCGAGCAGTGCTTCATGCCGCTCACCGTCGGCGGCGGACTGCGCTCCGTGGAGGACATCCGCGCCATGCTCAGCGCCGGCGCCGACAAGGTCAGCCTCAACACCGCCGCCATCCAGAACCCCGATCTCGTGCTCCAAGCGGCACAGCGTTTCGGCAACCAGTGCATCGTGGTCGCCATCGACGCCAAGCGCGATCCCGGACCCGAGCCGCGCTGGCGCGTGTACACGCACGGCGGGCGCAACCCCACGGAACTGGACGCCGTCGAGTGGGCCCAAACCGCCGTCTCTCTCGGCGCCGGCGAAATCCTCCTGACCTCGATGGATCGCGACGGCACGCAGGCCGGTTACGACCTCGAACTCACCCGCCGCGTGGCGGATGCGGTCGAGGTGCCGGTCATCGCCTCGGGGGGGGCCGGCGCGCTGGAGCATTTTGCCGAGGTGCTTGACCAGGCCCATGCCAGCGCCGTGCTGGCGGCCAGCCTCTTTCATTTCGGCACGTTCACCATCCCGCAGGTGAAGGACTATCTTGCCACCCGCGGCGTGCCGGTGCGGCGCTGACCGCGCCCCGCCCTGTCCGCCAGCAGCGCTTGTTGTGGTTGGTCCGGGGTTTCTCTCGGGACTCGATACTGCCTTGCGCGCGGGACAGTCATAGGTTGAGTTTCTTCCACCGACAACCCCCGACCCCAAAATCCGCCTCATGATCACGCGACGAAATTTCCTCACCGGCCTCGCGGCCCTGCCGCTGGTCGCCTCGCTCACCCGGGGAGCGGCCGATGCTCCGGCCGCGTTCTCTGCCGACCAGATTTCCGACTTCTGCCGCCGGCTCCGGCCCGTGGGACGGATTCTCGAGATGGAGGGCTGGTTCGTCTGGTGCATCGCCCCGATCGAAGGGCCCGATGGCAAGACCCATGTGTTTTTCTCGCGCTGGCCGGCGGAGCGGCGGATGAGCGGATGGATCAACTGCAGCGAAATCGCCCATGCGGTCGCGGCTTCGCCGGAGGGTCCGTACGAATTGGTCGGCACGGTGCTGGCCCCGCGGGGGCCGGGTTTCTGGGACGCCACGACCTGCCACAATCCCCACATCCAGAAAGTGGGCGACCGCTACGCGCTGTTCTACATGGGCAACTCCAACGGCAAAACCGATACGAAGCGCATCGGTCTCGCCATAGCGGATTCACTCGACGGTCCCTGGCGGTGTCCGGACCGCCCCCTGCTGGAACCGGGCGAGCCGGGCGCGTGGGATGACCACTGCACGACCAATCCCTCCTTCGTCCGGCATCCGAACGGCCAATATTGGCTCTACTACAAGTCGTGGAATACGCGCGATTATGAGACCGGTACTCCGCCGGTCCGCGGCAACCGGAAGTACGGACTGGCCGTGGCGGACCAACTCGAAGGCCCGTACCGCAAACACCCGGCGAATCCGCTGATCGATTTTTCCGGTCGGGGCGGCAACCGGCAGTGCGAGGATGCCTTCGTCTGGCGCGAAGACGGGAAGTTCCGAATCGTCGTCCGCGACATGGGCGTCTTCAACTCCGAGGTCGGGCTCTACATGGAGTCGGACGACGGCCTGCGCTGGTCCGAACCGAAAATCGCCTACCGGGCGCTCCGCGAATACGTCGATCAGCCGCCCCCGCCGCCGCAGTTGAACCGGTACGGTCGCGCCGAACGGCCCCAACTGCTGATGCGCGGCGGCCGGCCGGCGTATCTCTTCACCGCCAGCCAGGGCGGCAAATTTATGACCGCCTCCGGCTTTCTCTTCAAAATCGTGTGACTGCAAACGTCGCGACAAATAACCTCCATGAAAATCCTGAACCTGTCTTTCCACGCCGTGCTCTGTTCGCTCGCGCTCGCCGCCGGCCGCGCGCAGACGACACCCGTCGCCACCCTGCCGCATCTCGAAAAACGCGGCGCGTCCACCCAGCTGATCGTCGATGGCAAGCCGTATCTGGCGCTGGCCGGCGAAACGGACAACACCGCCTCTTCCAGCCTCGAGTATATGGACACGGCGTGGCCGAAGCTCGTCAAAATGAACCTCAACACCGTCCTCGTGGGCATCGGGTGGGACTGGGTCGAGCCGGAGGAAGGCAGGTACGACTTCATCCTCGTCGATGGACTGCTGGCGGGTGCGCGGAAAAGCAACCTGCACCTCATCTTCCTGTGGTTCGGCAGCTGGAAGAACGGCCTTTCCAGCTTCGTGCCCGATTGGGTAAAAGCCGACCAGCAGCGGTTCCCGCGTGCCTTGCTCAAGAACGGCAAGTCGGTGGAAGTGCTCACGACGTTGAGCGAGGCCAACCTGCAAGCCGACACCCGCGCCTACACGGCCTTCATGCGTCATCTGCGCGAAATGGACTCCGGGCAGCGCACCGTGGTCATGATTCAGTTGCAGAATGAAGTGGGGCTGATCGGCGACTCGCGTGACCGGTCTGCCGCGGCCGAGGCGGCGTTCGCCCGGCCCGTGCCGCCGGAATTGCTGGACTATCTGCAAAAGAACCGGGTGACGCTGTGGCCGGACCTGCGCACGTTGTGGGAGGCCGCTGGCGCCAAAACCGCCGGCACGTGGCAGGAAGTCTTCGGTGCCTCCCCGGCGACTGACGAGATCTTCATGGCTTGGAGTTACGCGCGCTATCTCGAACACATGACGAAGGCCGGCAAAGCCGAATACCCGCTGCCGGTGTTCACGAACACATGGCTCGTCCAGCCCCAGGATCAAGGTCCGGGCGATTACCCGTCCGGCTGCCCGGAGCCGCTCACGATCGACATTTGGAAGGCTGGCGCGCCCACGATCGACTTCAACGCGCCGGACGTCCATCTGCGGAATTTCAGCGACTGGGCCGGTCGGTTCCACCGCCCCAACAATCCGCTGTTTGTGCCGGAGTCGTATGGCGACGCGGGCGGCGCGGCCAACGCCTTTTTCGGCATCGGGCAGCATGCGGCGATCGGCTACTCGCCGTTCGGCGTCAACAACGCGGACCGCTGGGGCGAGCATCGACCCGGCAGCAATTCACCAGCGTCGACTGAGATCGAGAATCTTCCGCTCGCCAGGGCTTATGCGCTGCTTGCGCAGATGACGCCGCTGATTTTGGAGGCCCAAGCCAAAGGGACGATCGCCGCCGCGTGGCTCAACACTCAGTTCCCGAAGCAGGACATTCCGCTGGGTAATTACGTCGTGAACGTTGACCTTCAGCGCAACCGGCGGAATCCGGTGCCGGCGCTGGGCTATGCCATCGTCATCTCCGTCGGCCCCGACGAGTACTTTGTCGCCGGCCATGATGTCCAGGTCACCTTCACGCCGAACACGCCGGGACCGGAAATTGCCGGCCTCGCCCGTGTGGAAGCGGGCAGGTTTGTGAAAGGCCAGTGGATTCCGGGGCGCAGGATGAACGGGGACGATGTCGTGTTGGAGTACGATCAGGCTGGTGCGGCCGCGAAGAACCAGTCGGGCAGCGGCCTGATCTTCGGCGCCGACGGGCCCACCGTTCAGCACGTAAAACTCTACCGTTACCGCTGAGTCCCGCTGCCGAAAACTCTGTTCCTTTCCCCGAAATCCAGTTTTCCACCGGTAGTTAGTTGGCCTCCGCCGGCTTTGCGGCCGGGGCCCCGCCGACGAGCACCCCGAGCTGCTCCCGGATCTTGACGAAAAACTCCGGGCTGAGGTCGCCCGCCGGGATCTCGTACATCTGGTGGGTGCGGGCGTGCTCGAGGAGGTTGCGCTCGCCGTCGGGCGTGCGGCCGCGCGGCCGCAGCAGCCGCTTGCGCTCGAGCAGGAGCGCGAGGAATTGCAGCAGCGGCGTGTTGACGGGATTCGGCTCGTTCGCCGGGTCGGCCAGCGTCACGAACAGGTTCTCCGCGGTCAGCTTCAGCACCCGGTCGCGGTTCTCCTCGCTCGGGCGTGGCTTGAACACGTTGGTCCACCGGCAGAGCACGGCGCCCTCCGGACGGAAATTGGCGTCCTCCGCCGCGAGCAGGTCGTGCCGCGCCATCTCGCCCAGTGGCGTCCGCACGAGGTAGCTGACGACGCGGTCGCCGTCGGCGAAGGCGCGGCCGCTGGCGTGGCAGATCGGGGCGAGCGGCTGCAGATTCAGTTCCATGGGTTTTGGGTTTACTTGGTCACACGCGCGACGCTAGCAAATTCCCGACCCCATCAAACGAATCTTCACCCCGGATTACACGGATAATCATGGATGCCCGACGCTCTCCCGCCTTGCTCTCCGCTGCCTCGGCGAACTTCTGTGAATGAATCTTATCCGTGCCTATCCGTGTAATCCGTGGTAACAACCTTTCCCGAGGATGAACGGACGTCTCATCGCCATCGGTGACATTCACGGCTGCCATGCCGAATTCGCCGAATTACTGGACCAGCTCGCCCCGACCAAGGACGACCGGCTCATCCTGCTCGGCGACCTCGTCAACCGCGGCCCCGACAGCCCCAAGGTCATCGACCTCGCCCGGGCGGCCAGCGCCCTTTCGCTGCTGGGCAACCATGAATTGCGGCTGCTCAATTACCGCCGCACCCACGACAAGGATTATCTGAAGGAGAACGACGGGGAGACCCATGCCCGGCTGCGGCCGGAGGACTGGTCCTACCTCGAGGCCATGCCGCTGACGCATTACGTCGAGGAACTCGGCACCGTGTTTGTCCACGGCGGCTTCGTGCCGGGCGAGCCGTGGCGGCAGCAGCCGGCCTCGGTCGTCACCCGCGTGCAGGTCATCGACAAGGACGGCCGGCCCCGCAAGCGCGCCGACTGCCCCGACTGTCCGTCGTGGGCCGAGCTTTGGAACGGACCGCCCTTCGTCGTCTACGGCCACACGCCGCGCGCGGAGATCTCCAAACTCAAGTGGTCGGTCGGCATCGACACGGCCTGCGTGATGGGCGGTCACCTGACCGCCTACCTGCTGCCGGAAAAGCGATTCGTACAGGTGAAGGCACGCAAGCGATACTACACGCCGTAGTGGGCAGGCAGCGTGTCTCGTCATTACGCCAGCGACTTCTTCCTCCCGCCCTCATTACCGCATTCCCTTATTCCCCCATTTACTTATTGCTGATTGGGACCACCGATACCTTGCCCCTTAAACCTTGCACCCGCATCCCCCATGCCTGATTCCCCTCCACTGATGACCGTCCGCGACCTGAAGGCGCTTGAACAGCAGAGCGGCCGCGCCTTCGCCGCCGTGCTGCTGGTCCGCAAGGTCACCGCGAAGACGTCCAGGAACGACAGCCCGTATCTTTCCGTCGAGCTCGGCGACCGGACCGGCACGTTCAGCTTCACCTGCTTCAGTGACACCCCGCTGTTCGACTTTTTCAAAAACCTGCCCGACAGCGCCGTGGTGCGCGTCGAGGGCAAGACCGATTACTACCTGGATCGTCTTTCCCCGCGCATCACCAAGGCCGACCCGCTCTCCGCGGAGCAGCTCGCCGCGCCGGGCGTGGTGGAGAACCTCGTGGAGGTCGCGCCCGAGGATCCGGCAAAACTGTGGGAGGAATGCCAGGGGTTCGCTGCCGGCATTGGTCACCCCGAGCTGCGCGTGACGGTGCAGGCGGTCTTCGACGACATCGGCGAGGCCTTCAAGGCCGCCCCGGCGGCGGTGGCCATGCACCATGCGTACCGGCACGGCCTGCTCGAGCACACCGTCCACATGGCCCGCGCCGGTCGTGCGCTGCTGCCGCTGTATCCCGAGGTGGACGCCGACCTCGCCCTGGCCGGCGTGCTGCTGCACGACGTTGGCAAGGTCATCGAGTACGAGGGCACCCTCGCCACGCAGCGCAGCCGCAAGGGCCTCCTGCAGGGGCACGTGGTGCTCGGCTACCA
>CAJAKX010000034.1 GCA_903940425.1 uncultured Opitutia bacterium
AGCACCGCCTGCTGGAGGACGGCGCGCCGGCGCGCCAACCCGGGCAGTTCCTGCGCGGCGAGCTCCTTGAAGGCGGGATCGCCGGCGGGATCCCGGGCCAGCGCCTGGGCCTCGGCGATTTCGCGTCCAAGTTTTTCAAAGGCATGATGGTCGGCGACCAGCTGGGCGAGTTTCTGCTGCTCGCGCGTCACCTCGGCGGCCCGCCGCGGATTGGCATAGAACGACGGCTCCGCTATTTGCGCGTTGAGCTCGTCAAGGCGCCGCTGGAAGGGGGCGATGTCCGGCAGAGTGTCCATGAGGGAAAAGGCGTGGAGATTTGCGAATTGCACCAGCCGCGGTCTGCGGCTTGGTTAAAGCCAGTCGCTATATGGCGGAACTCCGTCTACAAGTGACGATCAGCCATGGCTACGACGCTCTTCACTCAGTCCATCATCGCCTGCATCTGGGACTTCGACAAGACTCTTATTCCGGGCTACATGCAGGAGCCGCTCTTCCGTCGCTATGGGATCGATGAGGCGGCGTTCTGGGCCGAGACCAACAAGCTGGTCGAGCACTATGCCAAACGCGGCTACCGCATCTCCAGCGAGATCAGCTACCTGAACCACATCCTCACCTATGTGCGCACCGGGCTGATGCCGAAGCTGAACAACAAAGTGCTCCATGAACTCGGCGCCGAGATCAAGTTTTACCAGGGGCTGCCGGAATTCTTCGAAAAAAGCAGAGGCTTTGTGACCGAGAACCCGGAATACCGGAAGCACGAAGTCCAGCTCGAGCACTACATTGTCAGCACCGGCATCGCCGAGATGATCCGCGGCAGCGCCATCGCCCCGTACGTCGACGGCATTTGGGGCTGCGAGTTCATCGAAAACCCGCTCCAGCCCGGTTTTCTTCAGCAGAAGGAATTCGAGCTGGGGGCCGACGCCGAGATCGCACAGATCGGCATGATGATCGACAACACCTCGAAGACACGGGCGCTCTTCGAGATCAACAAGGGCACCAACAAGGACCCGGTGCTCGACGTGAATGCGAAGATCCCCTCCGAGGACAGGCGCATTCAGTTCCCGAACATGATCTACATCGCGGACGGTCCGAGCGACATTCCCTGTTTTTCCCTCGTCAAGGAGCGCGGCGGCAAGGGCTACGGCGTGTACAACCCGGACCGGCTCGATGAATTCAAGCAGAACGATGCCCTGCGGAATGCCGACCGCATCGGCCACTACGGCCGGGCCGA
The DNA here is from genome assembly GCA_903940425.1 of uncultured Opitutia bacterium. Classification (GTDB taxonomy): domain Bacteria; phylum Verrucomicrobiota; class Verrucomicrobiia; order Opitutales; family Opitutaceae; genus Fen-1467. The sequence goes on from CAJAKX010000034.1 coordinate 1,232, forward strand.
TTACCGCGAGGGGAGCGAAACCTACAACTGGATCAAACTGCAGATCCAGGAAATCGCCGAACGCATCGTGGCGGAACGCGAGGCGACGGTGGCGAAGCGGGTGGCGCGCCCACCGCGGCATCTCAATGCGACGCCCGAGGAAGAGGAAGCCAGGCGCAAGGCCAGCCAGCCTGAGCAGACGACGTTTCTGAAGTAACCAAACGGCGCCCCGCACTCCACGCCCGCCACGGCTCCGGGCATGCCACCGGCAAACGGTCGCCCCGGCTAGGGTGAATCCGCGGCCACGCGCGCCTTCAGATTTTCGACCAGGTGGCTGACCTGCGACGCGTACTCCTGGGCCGTCACCGGCGCGCGACCGTTGACGACCCGATCGAGGCCCGCATTCCACGCCAGCGCGATGTTATAGGGCGTGGCGTCGATGCCATTGCTTTCCAAACCGCGCTTGAGCCACTCGTAATGCTGCACGGCCACCTCGTCGGCAGCCTGGCGTTGCACCGCCAGAGCGAACGGCTTCCTGGTGTGCATGCGCCACGTGGATGGCCTGAACTGGTAGGGCCCCAGCTCTCCGCGCGGTCCCACCCTGGTGCTGTTGTGCGGATTCTCCACCCAATTAATGGCCTGCAAGGTCACCCAGCGCTCCGATGCGGACGCGGCGCCTCCCCCGATGGCTAGAGCCATCAAAAGGAGGATGACGTACTTCACATGATGTCTGTTTCTGCCCATGAAACTCAGAGTGGGAGGCGCATGAAGGGTGGCGGGTCGAGGGATGTAAAGGGGCTTTTATTCACAACGCCAAATTGGCGCGGGTTTTTACATCGGCAGGCAGGTTTGGGCATATTGCACGGGTCGATGGACCCCGCGGAGCACCAGTGGTTCTGGCTTTTCGCTCCGGATAAACAAAAAAATCCGGGAACCTTTTCGCTCTTTACAGACTGGAATTCCCGCGCGTTCCGGAAGCCGGCGCCACTTTCCCGAGGATGAAGCCGGCCACCGCGGATTTTGGCGCCGGACCATAGGCGAGCCGGTCTCCGCCCCGCCCCAGCAGCAACACGGCGTTGTCGTCCGTATTCATGCCAAGTCCGGGACGGCTCACGTCGTTGGCCACGATCCAGTCGAGTTTTTTCTCCTCCAGCTTGCGTCGCGCCCGGGCCTCAAGGTCGTGCGTCTCGGCGGCGAACCCCACCACGATCTGCCCCGGCTGCTTGCGCGCGGCGAGGGTCTTCAAAATGTCGATGGTCGGCACCAGCACGAGCCGCCGCCCCCGGCCGCTTTTCCCGGGCTTTTCGGGCGAGACGGACTTCGGGCGGTAATCAGCCACCGCGGCCACGGCAAAGAAGAGGTCACACTGCACAAAAAGCGATGCGCACATTTCGAACATCTGCCCGGCGGACACCACGGGATGCACGTTCACCCCTCGCGGTGGCGGCAGCGCCACCGGGCCGCTCACCAAGTCAACCCGCCATCCGCGCGCCGCGGCGGCCTCCGCCAAGGCGTAACCCATCCTGCCGCTCGATCCGTTGCTCAAAAACCGCACCGGGTCGAGGTGCTCGCGGGTCGGTCCGGCGGTGATCAGGCAGTGAAGGCGGTGGCTCACGCTGCCATTCATACTGCGACGCCGCGCCGTGTCCACCCGCGGCTGAGCCTCCCAAATGCCGCCGCCGGCATCTCCGAAAAAATACCTCGCGTCGAGGCGGACACTCCGGATGTTGACGCCATGCTTCGGGTCTTGCTCCCGCCCAATCTCGCGGCAGCGGCTGCGCGCAATGCCGTGGCCGTGAAGATCGAGTTCGCCTCCGACTCCGCCCCGGAGCTGCGGCCGGCGCTGGCCTGGCTCCATGACCAGACGGGGCCACAGGCAAAATCTCCACTGTTTCTCCAGCTCACCCGCGCCCAACTGCGTGAACTCATCTCGGTCACCGAGGACCAGCCGGTGTTTTTCTGGGTCAACCGCCCGGCGGAACCGCTCGCCTGGAACAACGGGCTTCTCAGGGGAGTAAGCGAGCACCTCGAGGAAACCGAACTCCCGGCTCCCCCGCCCCCGCCCCAGCCGGATCCGCCCAGAATCCTGCGGCGCAAACCGGGCATACCCGGCACCGCCACCCCGTTGAAGGTCGACGGCAGCGAGCATTATCTCGCCATGTCCCTTCCCTCCCTCGAACACCCGACCCACGACGAAGCACTTGAGCTGGTCAAGCATCACGGCTTCGTGCTGGAGACATCGAATCGCAAGTGGTGGCTGCGCGACCGGCACAAGACGCTCAACTTCCTCGCGACCCACTGGACAAGCCTGCGCGAGCATTACGGTGCGCAATTCACGCCCAATTTCGAACATAACACGGCGCGGCTGCAGCTTGCCGAGGCGACCTGCGCGGCAGTCGAGACCGCCGGCGGCTACGACGTCACGCTGGCCCTGCGGGCCGGGCGGGCCTCCGAGGAGACCGTGCGCGCCGCGTTGTCGGGCGGACGGGACTACGTCGAGGATGCCGGCAACATCGTGCTCCTGCCCACCGCGATGCTCGACCGGCTTGTCCAGACTCAGCGCCGGCTGTCGGGCGATGCCACGACCGGTGCGACCCCCCGCCGTACGGTGCACATCACCGGCGCGGGCGTGGCCGAGGCCGATGGTCTGCTTGAATCGCTCACGCCGGCCTTCCAGCCGCCGGCGGCCTGGCGCGTGCGCAGCGAAGCCTTGCGCAACTTGTCGAAACTCCTGCCGGCGCCCGTGCCGCCGCCGCTCGCCGCGCTGCTGCGACCCTACCAGCGGCTCGGGGTGGCGTGGCTGTGGCATTTGTACCGCCACGAACTCGGTGGCGTCCTGGCCGACGAAATGGGCCTGGGCAAAACCCTGCAGGCGCTGGCACTGCTCGCGGTGTTTCGCGCCGTGGATCCTCCGCTTCGCGGCGCCAGCCTCGTCGTCTGCCCCGCCTCGCTCGTGGAAAACTGGCGGCGCGAAGCGGCCCGGTTCACGCCCGGGCTGCGGACTCTCTCGCATCACGGCGACCGGCGGCCGGATTCCGTGGCCGCCTTCAACGAAGCCGACCTCGTCATCGCTTCCTACGGCACCCTGGTGCGTGACCGGGAGTTGTTTGAATCCGCGGAGTTCATCTGCGTCATCGGCGACGAAGCCCAGCACATCAAGAACCGCCGCACGCAGCATGCGCAGGCGCTGCGCGCACTCCGGGCGCGCGGGCGCTTTCTGCTCACGGGCACACCGATTGAGAACAGCCTCGACGACCTGCGCTCGCTGTTCGATTTTCTGATGCCCGGCTACCTCACGCTCCCGCCGGCCGGGGCGCACGGTGAGGAAAAGGCCTGGTTTGACGGGCGGCTGCGCGCCCAGACTGCGCCCTACATTTTGCGCCGCACCAAAGCCGCGGTCGCGCCCGAACTGCCGCCGAAGATTGAGCAGACCGTTTACTGCGAGTTCCCCCCCATGCAGGCAGCGCTCTATCGCGAGTGGCAGGAGCGCGGCGAGCGCGAACTCGATTCCCTGGCCGCGGGCGGGGCCGCCGAGGCCCGGCTGCGCCTCGCGGCGCTCACGCAACTGCTGCGCCTCCGGCAGATCTGCTGCGATCCGCGGCTGCTGAAGGAGCATGCGGAGGATCCGGACTTCGCCTCGGCCAAGCTGGAGGCCTTTCGGGAGCTGCTGGAAGAGGCGGTCGATGACGGCCATCGCATGCTGGTGTTTTCCCAGTTCACCTCCCTGCTGGCGCTGCTGCGCGCGGAACTGGAGACGCAGGGCATGGCCTGCTGCCACCTCGAGGGCACCATGCCCGCCCGCGCCCGGCAGGCGGAGGTTGACCGTTTCCAGCAATCGCCCGGCGTGCCGGTGTTCCTCATCTCGCTCAAGGCGGGCGGCACCGGACTGAATCTGACCGGGGCCGACACCGTCGTGCACTTCGACCCGTGGTGGAATCCCGCCGTGGAGGCGCAGGCCTCCGACCGGGCCCACCGCATCGGCCAGACGCGCGTGGTCACGAGCTACAAGCTGATCTGCGTCGGAACCGTCGAGGAGAAGGTGCTGCAGCTCCAGGGGGCCAAGCGGGCGCTGCTGGCGGACGTGTTTGAAGCCAGCGATGCCGCCGCCGCCCGCCTCTCCCTTGACGACCTGCGTTCGCTTCTGCGCTCTTGAACCACCGGAGAAGCACCCCAGGCGATCGGAAACATGTCAACTATTAGTTGACATGTTGCACGTGAATGAAATCGCCAAGGCATTCACCACCCAATGACCTTCCGGTCGCGGACAAAACGGCCGGTGAGCGAAGCCGGCGCCTCGGTGGCGAGCCAGACGATGGTGTCGGCTCCCTGCTGCACTGCGCGCGGAGCGCCGGCCCCGCCCATGGCGGTGCGCACCCAGCCGGGACACACCGAGTTGACCGCGATGTGGCGCGTGCGCAGGGCGGCGGCGAACTGGCGGGTGACGGCGTTGAGCGCCGTTTTGGAAATGCTGTAAGCCGGCGCCCAGCTCGTCATCTCGCCGAGGGCGCCGGCGCCGCTGGAAACATTGACGATGCGGGCGCCGTCCGGCGCCTGCAGCAGGAGCGGCAGCATCGCCTGCGTGACGAGCAAGGGTCCGAGGGTGTTGGTCTCGAACGTGCGCCGCACCACCCCGGCGTCCACGTCGGGGGCGGTGGCCTTGCCGTCCTCGAGGATGCCGGCGTTGTTCACGAGCACATCGAGATGATCGACCAGTGCCGCCAGCTGCTTGGCCGCGCGGGTGATGCTGGCGGGGTTGGCGATGTCGATTTCAAGAAACTGCGTCTGTCCGCCTGTGGTGAGCTTGTCGAATCCACCGTTCTGCGCGAGCTCGGCCGCGGCCTGCCGCCCGGCATCGCGCCGGCGGGCGCCGAGCACCACCTGAAAACCATGGCTGACGAGCTGCCGCGCCACTTCGAAGCCGATGCCCTTGTTGGCGCCGGTGATCAAGGCGATCCTGGTTGCGGTCGCGCTCATGGTCGGTGCGCCGGTAATTTCGGGAGGAATCCCGTTGACGTCAATCCGCGCCCTTCATTTGCTGCCCCTCTTTCGCTCCGGCAAGGTAGCTCAGTTGGTAGAGCAGAGGACTGAAAATCCTTGTGTCCCCGGTTCGATTCCGGGCCTTGCCACCAGCTTCTCAGACGCCGCCGCAGTCACTTGCGCGGCGTTTTGATTTTTCTGGCGGAGCGTTTTCATGGACGAGTGCGCCAAAATTGGGCCACGTCTGCCGGGCGATGCCAAGAGCTGCACTGAGATGGGGCCGGCAGTTGTGGTACACGCTCTGCCGTCACTCCCCCCGGTCCTTGATCTCGGCCACCTCCGCGGACCGTTTACAAACGCCAGTACCGCGGCGGAACCGGCTACCGTCGACCGTCTGCCACGAGAAACCTTCGAATACCCCCAAAAAATCGGCTGATCCAGGAAGACGCCCGCTACTAACACAAGTTACGCACGCCATTAAATCACCTGCGAATTCGAGAGCTTGAAAGACGCATCTGTATCCCAAGCCACCCACGGATCGTCATGAACTTCACAGGAACAGACGGGAACCAAAATCCTGCATCCAAAGTCCAAGACAATAACACCATGAAAAGAGAAATCACAGCCGTAGCCCTCACCCTATGCACCGTCCTGTCCGGATGCGTCGGCACCGGTCCCAACACCCAGCAGGGTGCCGTCGCCGGCGGCGCTGCCGGCGCCCTCGCGGGTGCCATCATTGGTAACAATAGCGGCAGCCGAAACGGACCCGCCGGCGCCCTCATCGGCGCCCTGGCAGGCGCCATTGCCGGAGGCACGATCGGCAACTCGATCGACAACCAGAACGGCACGGTGTACGGACGGCCCATCGCGGCCGTCCCAGTGGTCCCAGCCAACGCCCCGGCACCGGAGATCGTCACACCCCAGCCCTCCCCTTACGCAGTATGGGTCCCCGGATACTGGGACTGGAACGGTTACCAATACAACTGGATGGCCGGATGCTGGGCTGTCCCACCGCCCGGATTCCATGTCTTCGTCAGGGGCGAATGGATCGTCCGGCATGGCGGACATTTCTACCGTCGCCCATACTGGCGGTAAGAACCACCCCCAACTCAAAGGCGGCCCATACCAGGGCCGCCGTCGCATGCTCAGTTCCCAGTAAAATGGGGCATGCCCCTAAAGTCGCTCCGGATGCTCCTTTTCGCCTTCCTTTCGCCGCAAATTCGGCGTCTTTGGGGTCATGAACAAGCTATTGGCTGGACTATTGCTGATCTCCACCGCGGCCATCGCCGAGGATGGCGCGCCGCTTGGACCTTATGACGCCGTGAATCCGTTCATCGGCACGGCGGCTGATGGCAATACTTTCCCCGGCGCATCCCTGCCTTTCGGCCTGCTGCAGTGGGGGCCGGACACGAGGACGGATGGATGGTATCACCACGCAGATCGGACGATCCGCGGCTTCAGCCTCACGCACATCAGTGGCGCGGGATGCCCCATTTACGCGGACGTGCCCATCCTGCCCTGGACGGGGGAAGTGACGGGTCCAGGCTCCTCCCCGGACTTTGCCCTGGCATTTTCCCATGGTCGCGAGCAAGCGCATCCGGGGTACTACGCGGTGGAATTCGACAACGGTGTGAAGACGGAACTCACGGTCACCACGCGTGCCGGGATCGGCCGGTTCGTGTTCCCGGCCGATGCGGTGCGGACCTTGCTGATCAAGGTCAGTGACAGCGCCACCGTGGATGAAGCGAAACGCAAAGCCGATACCAGCACGGTGGAAATTCGCGGCACGGACACCATCGTGGGATCCGTGCACAGCGGCGGCTTCTGTGGCAGCGACAGCAACTACGTCCTCTATTTCGCCCTGACGTTCGCCCACCCGTTTGCTTCTGCAGGCACATGGACCACCACGATAAATCCCGGGAGCACGTCCGCCGCGGGACACAAAGTGGGCGCGTATGTGTCCTTCCCTCGTGGCACGGAGCCGATTGTCGCGAAGGTTGGCGTCTCGTTCGTCAGCATCAGCAACGCCTTGGCCAATCTGCAGGCGGAAATACCCGGATGGGACTTCGAGGCGGTCCATGCCGCCGCCCAAGCCCGTTGGACCGATCTGCTGGAGCGGGTCCACGCCGACGGCGGCACGCCCGAGCAGCGCACGATCTTTTATACCGGTCTGTACCACATGCTGCTGTCACCGAATCTGTTTAACGACAGCAACGGAGAGTATATCGGCTTCGATGGCCAAGTACGGCGCCTGGCGCCGGGGGAAGCGCAGTACGCGAACTTTTCCGATTGGGACATCTACCGCGATGTGGTCCCGCTTCATGCCCTGCTCCTGCCGGAGCAAGCCGGCCAGATGATGCAGTCGCTGATCCGCGACGCGGAAGAAAGCGGATGGCTCCCCCGCTGGCCGGTGGCCAACGATGTGAGCTACGTCATGGGCGGGGACTCGCCGGCGATCCTGATCGCCGAGGCCCATGCCTTCGGGGCGCGGTCGTTCGCCGCCAGAACCGCGCTGGACTTCATGCTGAAGGGCGCCACCCAGCCGGGGACGGGCCCGCATGGCCAGTCCCAGCGGCCGGGGTTGGCCGAATATCTGAGCCGGGGCTACATCCCGGTCGGGGATGGCAACGAGACCGGTGCGTCGGTCACGCTCGAGTATGCGAGCGCCGACTTCGCCATCTCCAGATTCGCCGCCACCCTGGGCGATCAAGCGAATGCCGCCAAGTTGCTGCGCTCTGCCCAGAACTGGCGGAACCTGTTGGACGCGGAGACCGGATTCATCCGGCCCCGCACGTCCGATGGCAAATTCCTGGGCGATTGGGATCCCGACCACCTCATGCCACGCCACAAAAACTGGGATCAGGTTGACCAGCTTGGTTTCGAAGAGGGCTCGGCCTGGCAGTATACATGGATGATTCCGCACAACTACGCCGGTCTGTTTGCCGCGCTGGGCGGGGAACAGAAGGTCGTTCCCAAACTCGACAAGTTTTTCCAGAAGCTGAGCGGTTGGGCGGTCCCAACCTTCACGGTGACCAATGAGCCGGATTTCTGCGCCCCCTACGCCTATGTCTGGACGGGAAATCCGTGGAAGACTCAGGAAGTCGTTGATCGCGTCCGCCGCGAGACTTTTACCACGAAGCCGGATGGGCTTCCCGGCAACGATGATCTGGGCGCCACGTCGGGAGTCTATGTGTGGAATGCCCTCGGCCTGTATCCGGTGATCCCCGGAGTCGGCGGGCTGGTGTTGGGGACGCCCATGTTTCCCCGCGCGACCGTGCGGATGGGGAATGGACGCACGCTGGAGATCCTCTCCCATGGCGAAGGAGTCTATGTGCAGTCGGTGAAGCTGAATGGCAGCACCTACGACAGTACGTGGCTGCCCCTGGACGTTCTCTCCGCCAAGGAGAACCGCCTGGAGTTTCTGCTTGGCGCGCAGCCCAACAAGACATGGGGGGCCCACCGTGCGAGTCTGCCTCCCTCGTTTGATGTTCCGGCCAAGTAATACCAACGTCCTTTGTTGTTTGGACTTTTGGCGCGGCAGCGCCGGTAGGGACGGACCGCCGGGCCGTCCGCGAATATCCTTACGGCGCGCCCAGCGGTCGCGCCCTACCCGTCAACTCACGCCCGACAG
>CAJAKX010000035.1 GCA_903940425.1 uncultured Opitutia bacterium
ATTGAACAGCGACACCCGCTTGGTCGCCGAAGCGGATGTGGTTCCCGCCGGCGCGGCAGCGCCGCGGGGGCCGGTCGGGCTCGCCCCGCCCTGGCGCAAGGTGGCGATCTCGTCCTTGAGCTGAAGATTTTCCTTCTGGAGTTCGTCAATCCGACTCATCAGCTCGAGCCGGGCCGCCTGGCTTTCCAACGGCTGGGCCGGTAGCGAACGCGCGAATTCGCGCATCGCGGCGTCTTTGCGCTGGCGCACCAGACCGGTCTGCCGGGAATTCGGCTGCAATTCGATGTATTTGTTGAAATGGTAGATCGCGGTGATCGGATCCTTGAAGTACTGCTGATACAGGAGCCCGGCCTCGAGATGCGATTCGGGGGCGTCATCGCCCCGTTTTTCGATGACCTTGAGAAAAGCGCCCAGCGCATCCTGATTGTGACCCTGCTTGAGGAGCTGCTGCCCGCGGCGGTATTGCGGATCGTCGGTCTCGGCGCCGAGGGTCAGGCGGTCGCCGCGTTCGCAGCCAGCCGCAAGGAACAGGAGCAGCAGCAGCCCGCTAGACAGGTTGACGGCGCGCAACAGTCTCCGCATGGAGCAACGGGAAAGGGATTGAATGCGTGAAATTGCGGGCTAAGTTCACCCCACGCGCATTTCCAACACAAATCCTAAATGACTCACGACGCCCAATCCGCCCTGGTTCGCGGCCGCGAGTGCATCCGGATCGAAATGGAGGCACTGCAGGCCACGGCCGAGGCGCTCGACGCATCGTTCGTGGCGGTCGTGCAGGCGGTGGAGACCGCGGCGCAGGCCGGCCGGAAACTCATCTTCAGCGGCGTGGGCAAGTCGGCGCACATCGCGCAGAAACTGGCCGGCACCTTCAACAGCACGGGCGTCACCTCGTGTTTTCTCGACGCCACCCAGGCGCTGCACGGCGACCTCGGCCTGTGCGCCCCGGGCGATCTCGCGGTGCTGCTCAGCAACAGCGGCCAGAGCGCCGAGATGCTGCGGCTGCTGGCCATGCTGAAGCGCTTCGAGCTCACCATCGTCGCCTTCACCAGCAATCCCGACTCGGAGCTCGCGAAGGACGCCGATCTGCGCCTCCTCTACCGCGTGCCCCGCGAGGCCTGCCCCTTGCGGCTGGCACCCACCGCCAGCACGACCGCCGCGCTCGCCCTGGGCGATGCGCTCGCCATGGTGCTGCTCGAGCGCCGCGGGTTCACCCGGGAGGATTTCGCCCGGTTGCATCCCTCCGGCAACCTCGGCACCGCCCTGCTGCTCAAGGTGCGGGACATCATGCGCACCGGTGACCGTCTGCCTGTCATGCCGGACCAGCGCACCATTCAGGACGCCATCCTGGGCATGACCAAGGCCAAGGCCGGCTGCATCGCCCTCGTCGACACAGCCGCCGGCAAGCTCACGGGCATTTTGACCGACGGCGACTTTCGCCGGCACGTGCTGAGCAGCCCGGATTTCCTGTCCCAGCCCGTTGACCGTTTCATGACGCGCACGCCAAAGACCGTGCACATCGAGGCGCTGGCGGTCGAGGCCCTCCGTATTTTCGATCGCTACAAGATCGACGATCTTATCGTGGTTGATGACACGGGCCGTCCGGTCGGCCTCGTCGATGTGCAGGATCTGCCCAAGATGAAGCTGCTGTAAGGCCGCCCACGCCGCCCCGGGAAAATAGGCCGCAAACACCAGCTCGGTCCGCGCCCTGGCCCCAGCCATTACTCGCCCATCACCGTCACCACCACGGTCCGGGAGTGGGCGGCGCGGCGGTGTTCCCAGAGAAAGATGCCCTGCCAGGTGCCGAGCAGCAGCCGGCCGTCGGCGAACGGCACGCATTCGCTGGTGCGGGTGAGCGCCATCTTGACGTGACTCGGCATGTCATCAGGGCCCTCCAGCGTGTGTTGAAAATGAGGATCGTCCCCGGGCACGAGCCGGTCCAGCCAGGCCTCGAGGTCGCGCCGCGCCGTGGGATCGGCGTTTTCCATCATGACGAGGCTGCAACTCGTGTGACGGCAGAAGACGGTGAGCACGCCGTGGCGCAGGCCGCTTTTGCGCAGGACAGCCGCGCACTGGTCGGTGATCTCATAGGTGCCCGCGCCGTGCGTCGGGAGGTGGAGTGTGGCGGTGTGAACCGGCATCGGCTGATGGGCCCAGCCTCAGACAGGAAGGCCCCAGATTCAATCCCGCCTTGTTTCCCCCCACCCGCAGTCAACCGCCCGGGGCTGACAACGGGCCTGCGCCGGGTTTCGTCATCGACATTGGCTCGAGGGCGCGGTCGAGCGTGGCGGCGTCCAGCAGGCCGCGTTCGAGCACGACCTCCCGGAGGGTCTTGTTCTTGGCGAGGGCTTCCTTGGCAACCGAGGCCGCAGCGTCGTACCCGATGTAAGGATTGAGCGCGGTGACCAGCATGAGCGAGCGGTCCACGAGCTCCCGGCAGCGGGCCGCGTCGGCCTCGATGCCCGCGACGCACTGGCGGGCAAACACGCGGCAGCCGTTGGCGAGGCAGGTGATCGACTCGTGCAGCGCGTGCGCAATGAGCGGAATCGTCACGTTCAGTTCAAAATGCCCGTCGCGGCCGCACAGCATGACGATGTTGGCCAGGCCCATCGTGTAGATCGAGACCTGCACGAGCATTTCGCTCATCACCGGATTCACCTTGCCGGGCATGATCGACGAGCCGGGTTGGGTGGCGGGCAGGCGGATTTCGGCAATGCCCGCCCGCGGACCGGAGCCGAGCAGGCGGATGTCATTGGCGATTTTCGTGAGGCTCGCCGCAATGGTCGCGAGGTGGCCGGCGACCTCGACGCAATCGTCGCGACCGCCCTGGGCTTCGAAATGGTTGGCCGCTTCACGAAAGGCGAGGCCG
>CAJAKX010000036.1 GCA_903940425.1 uncultured Opitutia bacterium
AGCACGTCGCGGCTGAACAGGTAGATGCCCATCGAGGCGAGGCAGCGTTTTTCGGCTGAGGGCGTGGTCAGGCGCGCCTCCAGCGCCGGACTGATGGTGAAGCTGTTGATGATCGCGGGATCCTTGGGCTTTTCGGCGAACTGCCTGATCTCCAGGCTGTCGTCGACGCGCATGGCCCCGAGGCTTTCGACTTTCGAGGCGGGGACCGGAAGGGCCGCGATCGTCACGTCGGCGTCGGTGAGGATATGCTGCGCGATGACTTTGCGGAAATCCATCCGGTAGAGCTGATCGCCCGAGAGGATGAGCAGGTAGTCGTGCGGGTGCGTGCGGAAGTGCACGAAGTTGCGGCGCACGGCATCCGCCGTGCCCTGGTACCAGTCGGTGCTCTTCTCCGTCTGCTCGGCCGCCATGATGTCGACGAAGCCCCGGCCAAACGAATCGAAGTGGTAGGTGCTCTGCACGTGGCGGTGCAATGACGCCGTGTTGAACTGCGTAAGCAGAAAAATGCGATTGATGCCCGAGTTGAGGCAGTTGCTGATCGGGATGTCGACCAGGCGGTACTTGCCCGCCAGGGGCACCGCCGGCTTGGAGCGTTCCTTGGTCAGGGGATAGAGGCGGGTGCCGCGGCCGCCGCCCATGATGACCGCGAGCACGCTGGGGTTGATGTTCATGGAAGTGGGAGAAGGCGCGAGCGCCCGGCGGCGCGTCCGCCCGTTCCGGGTCTTGCCGAGAATCTCCAACCGCGGGATTCAGGACTCCACGCGGGATTATACTCACCGTGACCCCGGAGGGTGGCCGCTTTGTCGGGCACTCAATAACCTTGCTCAAATTTTGCCAGACTCCCTAAAATCGCGAGCTTAAAGAAAGCAACTTATGTGTGGCATCGTCGGTTATGTCGGCAAACAGAAGGCCTCGGCCATCCTGCTCGAAGGCCTGAAGCGCCTCGAATACCGCGGCTATGACTCCGCCGGCCTGGCGGTGGAGCACGACCACAAATTCGAGGTCGTCAAGAAGGTCGGCCGGGTGGAAATCCTCGCCAAACTGGCCGCGCAGCAACGCCTCAGCGGCACCACCGGCATCAGCCACACGCGCTGGGCCACCCACGGCGGGGTGACCGATGCCAACGCCCATCCCCACGTCAGCAGCGACGGCAGGTTCGCCATCGTGCACAATGGGGTGATCGAAAACTACGTCGGCATGAAGAAGTTTCTCATCGGCAAGGGATACACCTTTGCGTCGGAGACCGATACCGAGGCGCTCGTCAATCTCATCGCCTATCACTACCAGAAGGAACCCGCGCGGCCGGATACCAGCCGCTTCCTTGAAGGCGTGCGCAAGACCCTCCACCACGTCGAGGGCACGTATGGCATCGCGGTCCTCTGCACCGATCATCCCGGCGAGATTGTCGCCGCGCGCAAGGGCTCGCCGCTGATTCTCGGGGTCGGCGACAGCGAGTACATCCTCGCCAGTGACGTCGCCGCGCTCATCAGCCGCACGCAGAACGTCGTCTACCTCAAGGACGGCGAAATCGTCCACATCACGCCGAAGAACTTTTCCATCACCACGCTCGATCTGACCGACGTCTCGCCGGTCATCGACCGGGTCGCCTGGACGGTCGAGGATGCCGACCTCGGCCGTTTTGCCCACTTCATGGAGAAGGAGATCTTCGAGCAGCCGGCCGCGCTCGAGAACGCCATGCGCGGCCGCTTTTCGGAGGATCAGAGCTCGGCCAACTTCGGCGGCCTCAATCTCACGCCCGCCGACTTCCGCCAGATCGACCGCTTCCAGTTCTGCGCCTGCGGCACCGCCTGGCACGCCTGTCTGGTGGCCGAGCACCTGATCGAGCGGTTTGCCCGCGTGCCGGTGGAGGTGGATTATTCGTCGGAGTTTCGCTACCGCAACGCACCGCTTTATTCCAATACGCTCTTCTTCGTCATCAGCCAGTCCGGCGAGACCATTGACACGCTCGCCGCGCTGCGCGAGGCCAGGCGCAAGGGCTACAAGGTCATGGCCATCTGCAACGTGGTCGGTTCCACCATCGCGCGCGAGGCCGACGGCGGCATCTACCAGCACGCCGGCCCCGAGATCGGCGTGGCGTCCACCAAGGCTTTCACTTCGCAGATCCTCATCGCCGCCATGTTCGCCCTCTATGTCGCCCGCATGCGCGACATGAGCTTTAGCGACGGCGTGCAGTATGTGCAGGCCCTCAAACAGGCGCCCGACCTGGTGCGCAAGGCGCTCGAGCAGGCGCCGCGCATCAAGGAGATCGCCAAACGCTACGCGCGCCATCGGGACTTCCTCTTCCTCGGCCGTCTCTCGCTTTTCCCTCTCGCGCTCGAAGGCGCGCTCAAGCTCAAGGAGATCTCCTACATCCACGCCGAGGGCTACCCCGCCGCCGAGATGAAGCATGGCCCCATCGCGCTCGTCAGCGAAACCTGCCCGACTGTGTTCTTTGCCCCGAAGGGGGAGATTTTCAACAAGGTCGTCTCCAGCGTCCAGCAGATCAAGGCCCGCAAGGGGAAGACCATCGTGATCACCACCGAGGGTTGCGAGTTCCCGCCCGGCCTGGCCGACGAAATCATCACCATCCCCGACTGCCACGAGGCCGTGCTGCCAATCGTCGCCGCCGTGCCGGTGCAGCTCCTCAGCTATTACATCGCGGCGGAGCTCGGCCGCGACGTCGACAAGCCGCGCAATCTCGCCAAGTCCGTCACCGTCGAGTGACTGGATTCGCCGAAGTCGGGGCTGTGGGTAGCGAAAACCTGATCGCGACTCGAAATCGTAAATCAATCAGGCGTGCGGGCCAAGCTGCCCGGATCTCAACTCCGGCGCTTGAGGACAATGGCGGTGACGGCCTGCTAGCCGAAGCTTCAGCGAAGACTGGCGCACCGCCATTGTTCGATTCCCAGGCCCGGACAGTGCCGGGCCTTCCAACAACTGATCCCGCCTTACGGCACTGCGGCACGCAGGGTCGCCGGCCGGACCGTGACGGTGCTCTCGGCTGGAGCCAGGCCCTCGGATTTCGCCGTGAGGCGGATCTCGCCGGGCTCCCGCGTGGACTGCACAATCACCTGCGC
>CAJAKX010000037.1 GCA_903940425.1 uncultured Opitutia bacterium
GGCGGGATCGTGGTTTCCCCGGACGGGAAGACGTTGTTCATCGCCATGGATGATGTGGACGAGGTCGCCGAGGCGGACGTGACTTCGCTCACCGTGACCCGCCGGGCCAAGGTCCCGGGCGGGCCATTCGGTTTGGCGCTGGATGCGACGGGCAAACGGTTGTTTGTGGCTTGTCCGCATCAGGACCGGGTCGCGGTGCTCGATACGCGCGCCCTCAAGGAGCAGGCCAGCATCGAGGTGGGCATTCGTCCGACTGATGTCGCGTTTTGCCAGACTCCGGCCGGGGAACGGTTGATTGTTCCCAATTCCGGCAGCGACGACATCTCCGTGCTTTCGGTCTCGCCGTTGCGCGAGTTGGTTCGGACGGCGGGGGGGCGTGAACCGTACGCGGTCGCGGTGTCAGGCGACGGTCGGCGCGTTTACGTTGCCAATCGGATGGCGGTCCACGACCAGATGCTCAGTCCGCCCGCCTCCGAGCTAACGGTCCTCGACCCGGCCAATGGGCACGTCCTCGACCGGGAACAGCTTCATTCGGCCCACCTGGCGGAAGGCATCACTCAAGTACCCACGCGGGGGTGGATGCTGAATTCGTTGGTCAGGGTGCGCAACTTGGTCCCGATCACGCAAGTGAAGGATGGATGGGTCATGTCCGGTGGCTTGGCGCTCTCCCAGGAGGATGGCCTGGTGACGCAGATTCCGCTGGATGAGGCGAACGCCTACTTTGCCGATCCCTCGGGCGTCGTGGCCAGCCCCGACGGCAAACGGGCCTATGTGGCCTCCGGGGGCGCCGACGTGGTGACGGTCCTAGACCTCGACCGGTTGGGCGCCTGGCTGGCCAAGGCCGATGCAGCTGCGCGGAGCGATGCCATCGGAGACATGGCGCTGTCCCATCGCTACGTGGTCGCCCGGATTCCGACCGGCTGCGACCCCCGGCATCTGGCGCTTTCCCCGGACGGCCGCCGGTTGTTCGTGGCCGAACGACTCGAAGACCGGGTGCTCGTTGTGGACACGACCAGCCTCAAGCCGATTGGCCGGATCGTGCTGGGTGACGGCGGGCTGATCGACCCCATCCGTCGGGGTGAGCGGGTCTTCACGCGGGCGCGCTACACCTTTCAAGGGCAGTTCTCCTGTCGCTCGTGCCACCCGGACGGCCACGTGGACGGGCTCTCCTATGATTTCGATGGCAGCGGGATTGGCGATAATCTACTGGACAACCGCAGTCTGTGCGGCGTGGCCGGCACGGCCCCGTTCAAGTGGAACGGGAAGAACCCTACATTGCAGTTTCAGTGTGGCCCGCGGTTTGCGCGGGTGCTGATGCGGACCGACCCGATTCCGTCGGCGCAACTGGACGAGTTGGCGACGTTCCTCGAGCATCTCCCGCCGACGCGCACGATCCCGTGGAGCCGGGTGGGCCAGCCGCTCACGCCTGCGGAGGAACACGGGCGCAAGCTCTTCTTCGCGACGCAGCGCACCGACGGCACGCCCATTTCCTTGGCGCTCCAATGCCCGACCTGCCATCGGCCCCCGCTATTCACGGATCGGCTGCTCAGATCGGTGGGCACGAAAGCAGCCCGCGATTCGTCGGACATGTTTGACACGCCACATCTGATCGGGATCGGCGCCTCGGCTCCCTATCTGCACGACGGCCGGGCGAAGACGTTGGAAGAGCTTTGGACCACTTATCAGAAGAACGACTTGCACGGCGTCAGCAGCTACTGGTCCAAGGAGCAACTGAACGATCTGGTCGAGTACCTCAAAACGCTTTAGGCGCCCACCATGAAAACTCAACGCATTCTGTCAGTCCGCGGCATTGCGGGCTTGGTGTTTGTTTTCTCGCTCCTCCCGGGGGCCGGCGTGTCCGGGCGGGCCGCGACGACTGGCGCGGAAACGACGGCCCTCCCGTTTCCCGTCGTGACGCGGTTCGAGAACTTCGGCGAAAAGGACGGCCTCCCCGCGCACAAGGTGCATTGCGTCCTGAAAACCAGCGACGGCAAGCTGTGGCTCGGCACCACCAACGGGCTGTGCGTGCGCGAACCGGACGGCAAGTTCCGCCGCTACGGACCGGAGGATGGGTTGAGCCATCCGGTAGTGCTGAGCATGGCCGAGGACCCCCGCACCGGCGACTTGTGGCTCGCGACCATGCAGGGACTGACCCGCTTCAGCGGGGGGCAGTTCACCGTCTTCACGCAGACCAACAGCGGCCTGCCAAACAACGTCGTCTACGGAGTAGCGGTCATGGACGACACCGTCTGGGCCGCGACCCCCGCCGGCGCCGGAGCGTACCATATCAGGACCAAGACCTGGAGCATCTACGACCATAACAACGCAGACATGGAAGAGCCCTGGTGCTACGCTGTCGCCCCGGGCGACGGGGTTGTGTACATCGGCATCTGGGCCGGCGGTGTGGTGGAGCACGATCCCCGGACCGGCAGCTTCAAGGCCTATCGCGATCCCGACGGTGATTTTCAGTTCCAGTTGGCGCCCGATAGCGGGCCCATCGCCGACATCACCTCCTGGGTCGCATACCAGGACGGCATTCTCTGGCAGGCCACCTACTTCGGGCTTGCCCGGTATGACACGAAGGAGGCGACGTGGCGGACGTGGGTCCAGGACAAGACGCCTTTGGTCTCCAATTTCATAAACACCGTCTTTGCCCGTGGCCGCGTCGCCTGGGTCGCCACCGACCGCGGCGTGTCCGTCACCGACGGTACCAACTGGGTCAACTATCTCGTCGATGAGCATGGCCAGGGCGTGGTCCGGACTTATCGGCCCGGACAGGAGCCCCAGACCCGCACGATGACGACGGCGTTGGCGGATGGCTTTGTGATGGCCGTCTGGGCCGACGACCACGAAGCCTGGTTTGCCACCTCCAATGGGTTGAGTCGCGGCATCTTCGCCGCGCCGACCGCTTCACCGACCGTCACGTCGAATCCCTAGGCCCGCACACATCCCCCGCTTTCTTCCACACCTTATGAATAGCTCATCCGCGAACTCCATTGAGCGAGTCATCAACTACACGGACGCCGAGAAGCGCGAACGTCGCGCTTTTGGCCTGCCTGTCGACGAACCGTCCCCCGCCGGGATCCTGCAACGGAAGCCGGCCGGAAGCCGGCCGATTCCAAAGCGGGCGCTGGTCGCCCCCCAAGTCTTGAACGAAGCCCCCGCCTACGGGAGCGCGTTCTGTCGCGGTCTGCGCCTGGAACTGCCCGGTGGCGTCGTCCAGCTGCTCGTCAGCGGCACGGCCGCCGTGAGCGAGACCGGGGAAACGCTGTATCCGGGCGACTTTCGGGCGCAGTGCTGGCGGACTTTCCGCAATATCACTACCCTGCTGGAAAACGGCGGCGCGAGTTGGCAGGACATCGTTCGGACGACCTGTTACCTGCGCGACATTGAGCGCGATTACGACCAGTTCAACAGCGTCCGGAGCGAGTTCTATAGCGCCCTCGGCCTTGATCCGCTGCCAGCCAGCACCGGCATCCAGGCGCGCCTCTGCCGGTCCGATCTATTGGTGGAAATCGAGGCCATCGCGATGTTCATCCGCTAGGAGGCTACCATGAGAATCTTCGGGTTGTGCCTGATGGCTCTTGCCGCCGCCGCTCCCGCTGGCGCCGCCGGGGGAGAAATCGGCGCCGCCCCGGCGGCGGCGTCCGCGGAGGTCCGATCGTCGGAGGCCGCCTCAGCGGCGTCGCCCCGTTTCATTTACGGCACGCCGGATGAGAAGTATCCGTACTACGCCGGGCTGCCAAAGGAGCTCTGGCCGTATCGCAATATCGAGCCTTACGAACGCTTCTTTGTCACCCGCATGCCCTTCCGCGGTCCCGGTCGGGATTATCCGCCGTCACCCGACCTGAAATCGCTCAAGATCGGTCTGCTCGATTCCCCCAAGTACAGCCCCAATTGGGATCGCAGCGTGCGCACGCGCGAGGGCATCGTCCTGGCGATTGAAGAGGCGAACCGGGAACGCCAGGCGGGCGAGCTCCCCTTCGAACTGGTTGAACGGGAAGGCATCGCCCAATGGGGCGGCGCCGGCAATCTCGCGGCTGATCTTGCCGATCAGGGCGTGCTCGGGTACCTGGGCACGATCGACGGAGCCGAAGCCCACGTTGCGCTGCGCGTCACCCTCAAGACCGAAGTCGTCATGGTCAACACCTCGGACCCGGACCCGACGCTGACGGAGACGATGATTCCCTGGCTCATCCGCGTCCTTCCCGATCATCGGCTGGAGGAGGCAAAGCTCGCCGAGCTGATCGTGCACCGGTTCGGTTGCCGGCGCATCGCCATCCTGCGCGCGGGTGACCGCTTTGGACGTCTCGGCGTCCACACTTTCATGAACTTCGCCCGACGCCTGGGCTGTCCTGCGGTGCAGGAACTGCTCTTCACTCCCGGAGGAACCGACATCCACCACCAAATCGCAGCGATCAAAGACGCCCAACCGGACGCAATCTTCTTCGTCGGCGAGCCGGACGATGTCGGCCGTTTCGCCAAGCAGTTTCGCCAAGAGGGTATCCAGGCCCGGTTTTTCGGCACGGACCTTCTGATGGACGATCGTTTCCTGCAGAACGCCGGCGAGGCCGCGGAAGGCACGATGATCACGTACTTCTTCGATTCCGCCCGCAAGGACTCCCTTTGGGTCAGCTTTGTGGCTCATTTCAAGGAGCGCTGGGGCCATGAGCCAGACCCGTATGCCGCCTATGCATACGACGGCGCCCAGATAATGATCCACGCCATTCAAAGCGCGGGCCCGAATCGCTGGCGCATCCGGGATCAGGTGTGCAACCTGGACTTTTATCAAGGCGTCACCGGCTGGATGCAGTTCGACGGCACTGGCACCAACATCGCACCGGTGCGGTTGGTGCGGTTTGATCATGGGCGTCGCGTCTTCGAGCCAGAGCCGGAGTTCTCGCCCGCAGTCGCCCAGCGCTTCTAACCCGCTTAGTCCATGCCAGTCGGATTGCGCTGCCTGCTCGCTTGGCTGTTGCTCGCCCCCCTTGTCGGAGGCGCCGGGGTCCGCCAGGTGACGCTGGGGCTCGTAGTGCCGCCAACCGAACCGGATGCGGACAGTCTGCTGCGCGGCGTGCAACTGGCCGTCGCCGAGGCAAACGAAACCGGCGACGCGTCAGTCGGACTGGAAGTGCGAAGCGAGAACGGCCAGTGGGGGACCGTTGGCAACGATGCGGTGGTACTGGTCTGCAACCGCCACGTGGACGCGATCATCACCCCGTCCGACGGCGCCGCCAGCCATCTCATCCTGCAAGTTTCCGGCCGCACCCGGGTGCCGGTGGCCAGCCTCTGCTCCGATTCGTCGGTCACGGAAGCCGGAGTCCCTTGGGCCGTACGCGTGGTTCCGCGCACCGATCAGGAAGCCGAAGCCCTCTTCGCCGCGACGCGGCGACCGGACGGATCCCCGCTCCATTGGTGGGCGATCGTTCCGGAGGGACGGCCGGGACGTGCGGTCCGCCGCGACCTTGAAACGGCTGCCCGCTTCACCTCAACCCGGCTGGACCGGATCGTCGACGGCGGCGAACCGAAGACAGACCTCGCCTCCCTGGTTCACATGGTCGTCGCGGCCGCTCCGGGCGGTGTGCTCCTTTGGCTGCCGCCTTCGCAAGCGGGAACGGTTGCCGCGGCGTTGCGGGCCGCGGGCTATGGCGGTTGTCTGGCCGGACCCAGCCCGCTTGATTCGCCGACATTCGTCGCCGCCGCGGGCGCCGCCGCGACCGGAGTACTGGTGACGGAGTTTCGGGCAGACGCCGATCTCCGCGCGCGAGCGGACCAGTTCGAGAGGCAGTATCGGCAGAGATATGACGCCAAACCGGACTTCAGCGCGGCTGCGGCGTATGATGCCGCGCGAGTGCTGATTGAAACCCTGCGTCGCGCCGGGGATAGCGCTGGCTATCGCCAATTTCCCCTTGCCCTCCCCACCGCGGGAGTCACCGGTGTTCTCCACTTCGACAATTCCGGCAACCGAACGGACACGCTGCAGGTGCTGACCTGTCAGCAAGGCCGGTTCGTTCCCATTCCCCCAACCGAGACATAACCATGAAGGCTCGAAATCGGGTCGCGCTGCCGACCGCATTCTCTCTCGTCGCCCTGCTGATTGTCCTCGTCCTGTCCACCCTGGGCGCCAGTTCGAACTCGGCGACAAGCCCCAGCGACGCCCCGGCGCTGCCCCCGCCGTCCAACGGGGCCATCAGCCCGCAGGATCAGGCCGACTCATTGCACCTCGTCATCGCGGCGGACCGCGAGATGTATTGTCGAATGTACATCGCGCGGCAGACGGGGGCCGCACCACCACCGAACGCCTCCGCCAGCGGCAAGCCGGGTGAATCCTGGCCGTTGCCGTGCGAGATGTTTCGACGCGCTGCCGAATCGATCCAGAGCAAAGGGGCCGAGTTCAGCTATGCCCTGCGCTCCCTTCATCCGATCGATCCGCGAAACGGACCTCAGACCGAACTGGAGCAACGTGGGCTGGCTTTCGTCACCAGCCACCCTACCCAGAACTACTATGGCCAGGAGATGCTGGGCGGCCGGCGATACCTTACCGCCGTCTATCCGGACATCCCGGCAGTCGCCGCCTGCATTGACTGCCACAAACGAAGACCGGCATCGATCCCGCAACGCTACCAAGTCGGCGAGGTCATGGGTGGCATCGTGGTGCGCGTACCGCTCGAATTTTGATCCCGCCAGGGACCTCGCCGGCATCGCCCGACCGCAAGTCCACGCCATGACCGATCGCCGGGGCCGGTGACATCCGGCGGCGGAAATACTTCTGGGCCAGTTGCCGCCAGAGCGGGATCAATCGCCTCTATTCGTTGTCCGCAATGCCGCCATTAATCTGGCAGCCTTTCATCATGACTGCGGCTGGCAAACCGTACCTTGACGGACGCCAATAAAAAAGGCCGGTCTTTCGACCGGCCTTGTCGTTAATTCCTGCCCGCGCTCAGTTGTTCCGGCGCATGGAAAGCAGCCACAGGAGGTGCAGGAGCGCCGTGATGAATGCGGCGACGTAGGTGAGCGCGGCGGCGTCAAGGGTTTCGTTGACGCCCGGCATCTCGTCGCGGTCGAGAATACCGAGGCCGACCAGCTCGACCTTTGCGCGGCGACTGGCATCAAATTCCACCGGTAGCGTGATGAGCTGGAAGAGGGACAACACCGCGTAAATGATAATGCCCAGATCGAGCAGCACGCCGCCGAAGCCAAAAAAGAAGCCACCAAACATGATGAAAGGCAGGAGACTCGACGTGATCTGCGTGGCGGGGATCAACGCCATGCGCGCCTGCAGGGCCTTGTAGCCGACCTTGTGCTGGATGGCGTGGCCCGATTCGTGGGCCGACACCCCCAGCGCGGCCAGGCTGGTGCCGCGATAGTTCTCGGACGAGAGGCACAGGCGTTTGTTGAGCGGATCGTAATGATCGGTGAGGTGGCCGGGAATCTCGACGATCTCAACGTCGTCAATGCCGGCCCGGCCCATCACCGCCTCGGCGGCCTCACGGCCGGTGATGTGACCGCGCGACGGAATCTTCACGTTTTTGCCATAGGCGCTGGACACCCGCATCTGCGCGTAAAGCGCGAAGATGAAAACAAAAATGAAGAGCAGGATGAAGATTGGCTGAGGAATGAAGGCGAAAGCTAACGAGGTGATCATGGTTTTGTTAAAGAGTGCTTGCTGATGACCAGCAGATCGCATCCCAAGTTTCCCGGAAACGCGTGATTGTTTGCCCCAGCACAAATCACGAGGTTCCCGGCTTTTGCAAGCGGAAGCGTTCGCGCTGGAAACACCGGCGCCGGTTGTAATGGGCAGCCGAGGCGCGATCAGTGCGCCAAACCGTGCCAGACTTGCGCACTTCAGCGGGGTCTTGGCCCGCCGGCGCCATCACCACGGATTCGTCGGGGTCGTGGCCGCCGTAAGGAAAAATCTGCACGGTCCAGTGCGGCGGCGGCCGGCAATCACGGCTGGAGACATTCACCACTGATCGGTCAGGCCGGCGGAAACCTGGCGGCGCGCGGCGGGAACGGCCGGCACCGCCTGAAAGTCCGAGTTCCAAAGGTTGTCCACCTGCAGCGAGAGAGCGAGATCGCGCGCGTGGGGCGGTCGGTAAAAAAGTCCGAGCGACGAGATCACCGCCCGGTTGCCGCCGACCGTGCGCAGCGGGTTGTCCTCCTGGATGCGCGCCTGGTTATCCATGCGCAGTTCGAAGCCGCCCCCGGGCCGCGCGACGATCGCCGCCGTGAGGCGATGCTTCGGAAAATTAAGCGCGTAGAAGCTGCCAGCAACCGTCGCCGCGCCGTAGTCGGCGTTTTTGTGCAGGAAGGTGTAGCCGAGTGTGATCTCGCAGCGCGGCATGGACCACTTCACCACGGCCTCCGCCCCGGCTGTGCTGATATCTACGGGATCCGCCAGGCGGGCGATGACGCCGCGTTGAAAAGTCCAGTCCACGAGCTGATCATCGCGCCGGTAGAAAACGGCGACATGGGTCTGCCAGACCCTCTGCGCGCCGTCGCAGCCGAGTTCGAGATCGTGACTACGGGAGCGGCCGAGGTTGGAATTGCCCCGGAAAAGCCCCGCCGTGGGGCTGGAATTGAGCGCGGTGTAGGTGGGCACCTGCGTGGACTGGGCATAGCTGAAAAAGAGGCGGTGCGAGTCCCCACCTGACGGCGCGTCATCAAGCGCGATTTCAACCAGCGGCGAAACGGCGGAGCCATCACGATTGGTGTTATCGCAGGTGGCACCGGTTCTGAGGGTGAGGCGACGGCGGGCGTCGAGGGTCCAGATTCTTTCGGGGGTGAGGCCGATTTTTTCGTAAGTGCGCGTGTGAAAGCGGCCGTAAATGAGCGAGGTGGACTTGAGGTTGTCGGCGAGCACCTCGGCGTTGAAGCCAAGCAGAAAGGCGCCCAGGTCGTCATGGCCGGAGAAGGTCGCGCCGCTCGTCCATGTGGTGTGCTGGTAGGGATGCACCGACCCCAGAGGGGCGAAGCGATTGAAGGCGTAATCATCCTTGTTGCGCCGCCAGAAGGCACCGACCTCGAGCCAGCCGTCCGCACCCCGGCTGGAGCGGTGATTGAGCGCCACCAGCACGGTCTCCAGATTCTCGGTTTCGTCGGAACCGAACGGCGTGTAGAGATTGGGCCAGCCGAAGAACTTTGCCTGGTAGCCGTAAAACAGGTCGGTCTGCGCAGTCGGCCCGGCGAGTTGCAGGCGTACGTTATAGCGCTGAAAACGATGGTCGCCAAACGGCACGGGGCCGTCCGACGTGGATCGCGACACCTCGGCGTCGGCAGCCAGGGTGCCGCCGGCCATGGAGGCATTGCTCACGACACCCTGGTAGAGGCTGCCGCGCAGGGAATCGTACTGGCCGGCAACGAGCGTCAGCTCGCCATGGGAACGGATGCGCTGCCAGTCATAGGCAATGGTGCCGACGTTCGCGTTGAAGCCGGCCAACACATTGCCGACCCCCGTCAGGATGCGCGGGGCAGAGATCATCGCCGGCGCCACGGGGATATCCGCGAAATAGTGGCCGGTCTGGGGATCATAAAGGACGGCACCGCCGATGCGGAAACCGGTGTTCTCAAAAATGCCGCCGCGGATGGCGATGTCGGCCTGACCCTCGGCCAGATTGCGGGCCTGCACGTCGACCAGCGGTTCATAGCGGAGCGCGGTGACCGGCATGGCAAACGCGCCGGTTGGTTCCTGCAAGGCCACCCGCGGCGAATACACCATGTATTCAGGCAACTCGAAGGGAGGCTCAGCCGCCGCCGGCGTGCCCGCTGCCAACATGGCAAGCATGAGCAGGCGGGCGCCAGATTCCTTTTTCATGCGTATGCGTCGCGCCATCGATAGACACCCAAGATTGCAGGACAACTGAAAGTTAATCTCTGATAACTGTTATGTTAACAATTAACCGCCAGCACTTCCTTCGGAGAATCTTAAGCGATCACCGGCATCCCGCGGCGGGGACGCCCGGGGAAGAAAGGGAATAAGGGCTCAGGTGTCGCCGTCGTTGCCGATGGCTTCGACGGGGCAGCCCTCCAGCGCCTCCGTACAGGCCGCAATCTCCTCCTCGGTGGTCGGCTGCTTGCTCACAAAGGAATAGCCGCCCTCCTCAGAGCGGGTGAAGAAAGCCGGGGCCGTCTCGCGGCAGAGGTCGCAATCAATGCACTGCTGGTCGACGTAATACTTACCTGACACGTTGGTTTCCACCTTGTCTGCTTTATTGGCCATGATGAACGGCGAACAAAAACGAATGCGGAAGACTGTCAAGGGTATCCCCTGCGCCCCAGTCCGGTCCGGACGGTATGCTGCGGTGCCACCGCAAGATCCGTAATTTTCCGTGTGGGCGGACGATGCACGCGAGGGACTTGAGTTTGGCGGGTTGTCCCCCTAATTTTCTGCCGGATGCTCTCCGATCGGCACTACATGCGGGAATCCCCAAGCAATTTCCAATTCGATCCGGTGAAATGGCTGATGGCCGTCTTTGCCGCGCTCTACCTGTTGCAGCTGGTGGTGGAGAGGTGGTTCGATGGATCTGCGCACTATGGCTGGTTCGGACTTTCCGCCGGCGCGGTGTTGCACGGCCAGAAACTCTGGACGCTGCTCAGCTACAATTTCCTGCAGAATACCGCCGACTACACGGGGGGAGTGTTCGTTCTGATCTTCAACCTGCTCGGACTGTATTTTTTCGGGGGCGCGGTGCGTGATCTGATCGGCCCAAGGCGGTTTGCCTGGCTCTATGCGGGCTTCATCGCCGTCGGCGCGCTGGCGTGGTGTGCCGCCTATGCGTTGAAGGTCGACTGGATGCTCTATGGACCCATGGCAACCCTCGCAGGCCTTTTCGCACTGTATTGCTGTTACCACGGCAACGAGCAGATGACCTTCCTCGCCTTCTTCATCATCCCCGTGGCGATGAAGCCGAAGTTTTTCTGCTGGTTCTGGGTGGCGCTCGATCTCGTCGGTTTCCTTTTCTACGAGATGATGGGCCACCCCTCTCGCTTGTGGAACGGACACATCGCCAATCTCGCCGCCATGCTCAGTGCCTATGGCTATTACCGGCTGGCCGGCCGGGTTGACCCGTTTGGCGGATTTTCCGCCGCCGGCATCGAGCTGCCGCGCTGGCTGCGTCGCCGGCGGAAAACCGCCCCCTCCGCCCCGCGCTTTCAAGTGAACCTCACCAGCCGCGACGACCTGCGCGCGGAAGTGGACCGCATCCTCGACAAAATCAACAGCCAGGGCTTCGGCGCGCTGACCGACGAGGAGAAGCGCCTGCTCGACGAGGCGCGCGATCTCCTCAGCCGCCGCTGAATTTTCCGACGTGAACGCGCCACCTGGCCCCGCCTCGCCCGGAGGCTTTCGCGAACTGCTGCACCAGGAACATCCCGCGTGGGATGCCGGTGCGTTCCCGCCCGAGGCTTGGGCGCGCCTCGAACGCCTGGCCGACGCCAGCCCGCTCTACGCGCGGCTGCTGCGGCGGCATCCCGACTACTGTCTCTGGCTGGAGCAGCCGCAGAATCGCGACACCCCCTTCCGCTACCAGGCGTTGCGTGATGAGTGGCGCACGTTCGCCGCGGCGCCCGGCGAGGCGATCACCCAGGATGACATCCACCTGAGCGTGCTGCGCCGCTGGCGGCGCAAGATGACCCTGCGCATCGCCTATCGCGACGCGAACGGCCTCGCCCCGCCCTCCACGACGGTTGGGGAGCTGACGCGGCTGGGCGAGTTCTGCCTGCGCGAGTGCTGCGACCTCTCCCTCCGGCAATGGACCCGCCGCTACGGCGAACCGTGGGATGAGGAGCTCGGCCGGTCAGCCCGTTTCTGCGTGCTCGGCCTTGGCAAGCTCGGCGGGCAGGAGCTCAACTTTTCCTCCGACATCGACCTCATCTATCTTTACGAGGGCGAGGGCCAGTGCCGGAAGGACGGGCAACCAGGCGTGTTTTCAAACGTCGAATTCTTCACCAAGGTGGCCGAGACCATCACCAGCCTGCTGCAAACCCAGACCGCCGACGGCTTTCTGTTCCGCGTTGACGTACGTCTGCGGCCGGAAGGCGCCTACGGCCCGCTGGTGCGCTCGCTCGCGGGACTCGAACATTACTACGCCGCCGCCGGGCAGACCTGGGAGCGCATGGCGCTCATCAAGGCGCGGCCGGTCGCCGGCGACCTCGCCCTGGGCGCGGAACTGCTCGAGAGCCTGCATGCGTTCCGTTATCCGCGCCATCCGCCGCCGTCGCTGCTGGCCGAGGTCGCGGCCATGAAGACCCGCACCGAGCAGGAGGTGGTCGGCTCCCAGACCCTGACGCGCGACGTGAAATCGGGTCATGGCGGCATTCGCGAAATCGAGTTCATCACCCAGGCGTTCCAGCTGCTGCATGCCGGCCGCTATCCCTTTCTGCAGACGCATGCGACCACCGCGGCGCTGGACCAGCTGGTGCGCTACGGACTGATGCAGGCGGGGGAGGCGCGGTTCCTGGAGGAGGCATACTGGTTCCTGCGCCGCGTCGAGCACGCGATCCAGATGCGCGAGGAGCACCAGACGCACGCGCTCCCGGCCGACGACGCCGAGGTGGCCGCCATTGCGTGCACGCTGGGGTTTGCATCGGTCGGGGAATTCCAGCACCAGCTCGACACCGTACGCACCCGGGTGCGGCACATCTACGAAGGGCTCTTTCGCGGCGAGGCGGGCGACAGCGAATTTCAGGACTGGTGGGAATTCTTCACCTCCCCACGCACGCCCCCGGTGCTCGCCGGGCGGCTGCGCCGCTGGCTGGGCCCGGCGGACGGGGCCGCGGACGAACTGCGTCTCTTTGTGTGCGGCGACCGCGGGCAGCAGGTGAATCGCGAACTCGTCGTGCGCTTCCAGCACCTCGTCGACACCTTCGACGAAATCATGCCGAAGCTCGCCCAGCCGGTGCCGACCCTGCGCCGGATCGCGCATTTCGCCGAGCGTTATGGGACGCGTCAGCAGTTTTTCAACGGCTGCGCCGCCAATCCGCAATTCTTCCGCGTGCTGGCGCTGCTCTTCGACCGGAGCACCTTCACCTATGAGCTGCTGGGCGCGCATCCCGAAATCGCCGAGGAGGTGCTGCGGCCGGAAGTGCTGCGGAAGCGCAAGGACGCCGCGGCGCTGGTGGCCGAGCTCGCCTCCGGCCCGGCGGGCGCAGGTCATGCCGCCTGGCTGTGGCTGTACGTGAAGGCCGAGCAGGTGCGTTATGCCATCGGCGAACTTCTGGGTTTTTTGAGCATCGAGCAGGTCGAGGCCAGTCTTTCGCTGCTGGCCGACGCCGTGCTGGCGCAGGTGCTGCGGCAGCTCGACCCGCGGCAAAGCCTGCTGCTGGTGGCGCTGGGAAAATACGGCGGCTCCGAGCTGACCTTCGGCTCCGATCTCGATCTCCTGTTCGTCGCCCGGGAGGCCGAGGCCGCTGCGGCGGAACCGGTCGTGCGCGAGCTGCAACGGTTGCTGCGCCACGGCGGGCCACTGGGCGCGATTTTTGAGGTCGACCTCCGGCTGCGACCGCATGGCGACGCCGGCCCGCTGGTCACCACGCCGGGCGTGCTGCGCGCCTACCATGCGGGAGGCTCGGGGCAGGCCTGGGAACGCCAGCTGCTCACCCGGGCGAGGATCGTGGCCGGAGCCCCGGAACTGGCGGCGGATTTCGCGGCCTTCGTGACCGACCTGCTTTATCGCGCCCCCTTGGCCGGACCGGAGGCCGCCACCATGTGGGCCATGCGGGGCCGGATAGAACGCGAGCGGGGCGCGGTGTCGCCGCCGGAGCGCGCGTTCAAGACCGGTACCGGCGGACTGGTGGATTTCGAGTTCCTCGTGCAACTGCTCCAATTGCGCCACGGGCACGCGCTTCCGGCCCTCCGCCAGCCCGGCACCCGTCGGGGGCTGCGCACCTTGGCGGACGCCAGCCTCATCCCGGCCGGGGCCGCCGCGCAGCTCCTCGTCAGCTACAATTTTCTCAAGCGCATCGAAATCCTGCTCCGGGGCGACACCGGCAAGGCCGTGAGCGTCCTGGCCGCCTCCGCTGAGGCGCGCGCCCCCCTGGCCTGCTGGCTGGGTTTTGCGGATGAGGCGTCCTTCTGGACCGAACACTGCCGCCGGCTCGCGGAAACCCGCCGGATGGTGCTATCTCTGCTGCCGTCCGGGGTTAATTCAGTGTAACAGTCTTGAAGCCACCCCGCTTTGTGCTTTCTTATGTAATGTTTGGGCGGGCGCCACGTCGTGAAACCTTTCACGCGCCTGCCGTTCTCATAAAGCCGATGTCCTCCCTCACCTTCCTGCCATGGTTGCGCCGCCCGGCGGCAGCCGCCGTCGTTTTCCTGGCCGTCCTCACCACCGGTCAGGCCCTGCCGGAGCGCAATTTCGAGACCACGCGCACGCTCGCCACCGAGGTGAGCACCATGGTGGAACTGCTCGAGCAGGTTCATTTCAACCACGAGGCGGTCAACAGCCGGCCGAAGCCCGAACTCGGCCAGAATCTCATCCATGACTACATGGGCGAACTCGACAGCCAGCGGCTTTTCTTCCTGGCCACCGACCAGGAGGCTTTCACGCGGCGTTACGCCAATGCGCTGTATTACAACCTGCGGACGCTCGGCAAACTTGACGCCGCGTTCGACATCTACGTCCAGTACGAGAAGCGCGTCGACAGCCGCATCAACTGGGTCTTCGAGGAGCTGAAAAAGGATTTCGATTTCACGTCCCACGAGACCTATCCCCTCGACCGCTCCAAGAAGACCGCCTGGCCCGCCACGCAGGCCGAGGCGGACGACCTCTGGCACCGCCGCCTCAAGTTCGAGCTGCTGCAGGACCTGCTCGACAAAAAGACCATCGACGAGGCCAAGCAGAATGTCCGCCGCCGTTATGAGCGCATGCTCAAGAACCTCGCCGACATCGAGACCGATGATGTCACCGAGATCTTTCTCACCTCCCTGGCCAATCTTTACGACCCTCACTCCAGTTATTTTTCACCCGAGACCTTCGAGGACTTCAGCATCCAGATGCGGCTCTCCTTGGTTGGCATCGGCGCCCTGCTGGGCTTCGAGGACAATTACTGCGTGGTCAAGGAAATCATTCCCGGCGGCCCCGCCGATCTCAGCAAGCAACTGCAGCCGAATGACAAGATCGTCACCGTGGCGAGCGGCGAGGGCGAACCCATCGACATCATCGGCATGAAGCTGCGCAAGGTCGTCGACCTCATCCGCGGCCAGAAAGGCACCCGGGTGAAGCTCACGGTCATCCCTGCCGGCGTCACCGACGGCTCCGTCCACAAGGAAATCACCATTGTGCGCGATGTGGTGAAGCTCAACTCCGCCCGCGCCCGCGCCGCCATCTACGACGTGCCCGGTGCCGGCGGAGAGATCGTTCCCATCGGCGTCATCACCCTGCCATCGTTCTACGGCCTCGCCGATGATGACCAAAACGGCAGCGGCGGGGAGGAGCGCACCAGCGCCACCAAGGATGTCGCCGAACTCATCAACCGGCTCGACGCCGCCGGCATCAAAGCCCTGGTGCTTGACCTGCGCGGCAACGGCGGCGGCCTCCTCTCCGAGGCCATCGACCTGACCGGTTTGTTCATCAACAAGGGACCGGTCGTGCAGGTGAAGTCGTACAGCGGGGAAGTCCAGGTCGACAACGACGAGGACACGCCGATCAGCTACACCGGCCCGCTGGCCGTGCTGGTGTCGCGCTTCAGCGCCTCCGCCTCCGAGATCGTCGCCGGCGCGCTGCAAAACTATGGCCGGGCGGTCATCATCGGCGATCGCTCCACGCACGGCAAGGGTTCGGTGCAGACCATCGTGGAAATGAAGAACGTCAGCCGCATGCTGGCGCGCCTGCCGGACAAGACCGGCGCCGCCAAGCTTACCATCCAGAAATTCTACCTGCCGAACGGATCCTCGACGCAAAACAAGGGCGTCACGCCCGACATCGTCCTGCCCTCCATTGACGAGTACATGCCGATTGGCGAATCCGACCTGCCCCACGCCCTGATCTGGGATGAAATCCCCTCCACCGCCTTCAGCGGCCGCCCGCTCGACCCGCAGATTCTCGCCCCCCTGCGCGACGCCAGCCAGTCACGGCAGGAACATCTGGAGGAGTTTGCCTACCTCAAGAAGAGCATTGCCTGGTACAAGGTGAAGCAGGAACTGAAGGAAATCCCGCTCAATCTCGACGAACGCCGCCGCCAGAAGGAGGTCGACGACGTCTTCAAGAAAACGATGGATACGGAGAAGGGCCAGCTTGCGAAAAGCGACTTCCCCTACAAGGAATTCACCCTCGTGCCGCCCGTCCCAAAACCCGCGACCGCCGAGAAGAAGACCGAGGCGGCCGACAGCGAGGACGAGAGCACCCTGAGCACCGAGGAGGACGCAGGCATCACGAAGCTCGAC
>CAJAKX010000038.1 GCA_903940425.1 uncultured Opitutia bacterium
CTGATCAATCCCCAGCCGCCCATCGCCGCCACCAACGACCTCGCCGCCCGCGGCACGGAAGTGGAGGTCAATGTCAACGCAACCAAGTATTGGACGGTGTCGGCCAACTTCTCGGACACGCAATCTTACATCAAGAACGTGTCCAGCACCCTGCAAACGTGGATCGATCAACGCATGCCCGTCTGGACCACGATCGTCGACCAAGCCGCCAGCGTTACTTGGACGGCAGCCCAGCTGGCTGCCGAGCCCCAACACCTCTGGTGGACGCACAGCTACGGCGGCACGCAAACCGCGCAGCAAAACTTCATCTCGTTTGTGGCCACGCCGTATTCCGTCATCAAACAGCTCGAAGGCCAGGCGAACCCCCAGACCCGGCGCTACAATTTCCGGCTCGCCACCAGCTACCAGCTGGCCGGGATCACCGACCACCGCATCCTGAAGAATTTCACGGTCGGCGGCGCTGTGCGCTGGGAGGACAAGGGCGCGATCGGATTCTACGGCGTCCCCGACGCCAACGGCATCTACCAGACCCTGAATGTCAAAACCCCGGTCTATGACAAGGCGCACACCTATGTGGATCTGGTCGTTGGTTACCGGACCAAGCTGTTTGGCGGCAGAGTGCCGGCCTCGTTCCAACTGAACGTGCGCAACGTCACGGAAGGCGGCCGCCTCCAGCCCATCGGGGCCTACCCGGATGGCACGATCAACACCTATCGCATCGTCGACCCGCGACAGTTCATCCTGAGCGCGACCTTTGATTTGTAGCGACCGCGGCGGAATCGCCTGCCTTTGCTGGGCTTATTGCTCATCACCGCCATCCGCCCGGATGGCGGTGATTTGTTTGCGCCGGCGAACAACCAGCGGGTTCGCCGATTGAATAGTGTCGCCGCCCCCCTCGCAAATTTCTTAGAAATCCGGCCATGCGTCAGCGCCGCCGCGACCCGCTCCCGGACTCCCCGTCACCGCCGGTCGGGGAGGGACGCTCGTTCTCCTGGTGGCTGGGGGCGCTGATTTTTGGCCTCACCCTGCTGGCCTATCTGCCGGCGCTATCCGGCGGATTCATCTGGGACGACGCTGGCCACGTCACCCGACCGGAGCTGCAATCGCTGCATGGCTTGGGGCGCATCTGGTGCGAGGTCGGCGCCACACAGCAATACTATCCGGTCCTGCACACGGCATTCTGGGTGGAACACCTCCTCTGGGGCGATGCGCCGCTGGGATACCACCTGATCAACGTGCTGCTGCATGCCACCGCGGCGTGCCTGCTCGGCGCCGCTTTGCGGCGGCTGGCGGTTCCGGGTGCGTGGCTGGCGGCGCTGCTGTTCGCCTTGCATCCGGTGTGCGTCGAATCCGTGGCCTGGATTGCCGAACAGAAGAACACCCTTTCGACCGTGCTCTATTTATGCGCCGCGCTCGCGTATCTGCACTTCGATGAACACCGCCGCGGCCGCGGGTATGCGCTGGCGACCGGCCTGTTCCTGCTCGCACTTCTGACCAAGACGGTCACCGCAACGCTGCCCGCCGCGCTGCTCGTGGTTTTCTGGTGGAAACGCGGCCGCCTCTCGTGGCGACGCGACGTGGTGCCGCTGGCGCCGTGGTTCGCGCTTGCCGGCGCCGCCGGCTGGGTGACCGCCTGGTTCGAGCGGACGCGCATCGGCGCCCA
>CAJAKX010000039.1 GCA_903940425.1 uncultured Opitutia bacterium
CACCGCATCCTGCAGATGTCGTTCGACCGTGCGCCGCATCGGCCGGGCGCCAAGGTGTGGATCGTGTCCTTCGCGCACGAGGAATTCCAGCGCCTCGCGGGTGACCTCCAGATCGAAACCAAGCCCGCGCAAGCGCGCCGTTTCCCTAGCTACCAGCAGGCCGCATATTTCTCGCTGCACTTCAGGAGTCAACCGCCCGAAGACCAGCTTCTCTTCGATCCGCGCGGTCAGCTCGGGCCGGAGATGTTGTTCCACCCGGCGCAACACCGCCCGCTCGATCCCGGCCCGACCCAATTGTTCCATCCGCATAGCTTCGACCGAGCCTAGGTTGGACGTGAAAACGACATAGTGTTCGGCCACTGACAGCGTCTCGCCCGTCGCCACCGTCACCCGTGAGCCATCGAGCATCTGGAGAAAAACATCGAGCACTAGGGGGTGCGCTTTTTCCATCTCATCAAAAAGGAGCGTGCCCCGCCGGCCGCCTTGCAGCACGCGGCCCAGCATGCCGCAGTCATCGGGGCCGGAGCCGAGCAGGCGGTCCACCGACGACTGAAGCTGGTATTCCGACATGTCGAAACGATGGAGACAGTCCGGCCCAAGGAGAAATTCCGTGAAGCAAAGCGCCAGCTCGGTCTTGCCCGACCCGGTCGGCCCGACGAACAGAAACGACCCTCGCGGCCGGCCGGCCGGCTTGAGCCCCATCTCCCCGCGGACGAGCACGCTGGCCACACGCGCTAAAACATGATCCTGTCCCAGGAGATTGGCGCGCAGGTGCGCTTCCAGCCCCCGCAGTTTTTCGAGGGCATCAGGGCTTGCCATGTTTGCGTGCCTTCAGGGCGGCCCACCCGCGCGGCCGCGGGGGAAAATCCGCGAGGTATTTCTTGACGGCCGGGGCCAGGGTCGGCGCGTCGGGCGTGGTGCGGAGTAGCGCGCGCACTACGAACGCACGATTGGCGGAGATCATCTTTTCGGCCAGCTCGGTGACCACGTCATCGAGTTTCTTCACCAGATCGGGCGGCAGATCGACGGTCGGATGACCGGCCACGTAGTCGGTCTCGCGCGGGCCGTCTTGCTTTTCGTGGGCCTTGGCGAGCAGCACCGCGTGCGCGAACATCTCCGTCGCGGACGTGAGGTGGATCAACGCGCGGAGCACCGTGCCTCCGCGCACCGGCAGTCCGGCCCGGCGCAAGCCGATCATGCACGTGTTCAGCGCCTGCACATCGGCGGGGTAGAAGGTGAAGCTGACCTTGATGGGAGCCGGGTCCGTGCTCATAGCGAAACCATACACCCATACAAAAAGAGTTGACAAGAGGGAAATAACGTATGGGTGTATGGCCTAATGACACCCGGTTCCCTTCTCCCGGCCCTTCGCGCCAAGACCCTCCTGCTTCCGCGGGGCGTCGTCCTTGCCCAACTCCAGTCGCTCCGGGACAATTTTGGCTACGCCCTCGCGCTCCTCTTCATGATCGGGTTCTTCTGGGGGGTCACCAAAATCTGGACGGGGGCGAACGCCATCTCCAAGGGCGACAGCGAGGGCAAGAGCGGCATCCTGGCCGGCGTCATCATCGCGGCGGCGGCGGCCATCATGGCCGCGCTCTACGCCATCTTCGGGATGCAGGATGCGGTCATCACCCCGAGGTTCTGACATGGAGCTGCGCTTCACCGACACCAATGCCGCGGACGATTCCGCCGGCCGGGCTTTCGGGCTCGAAGGCGATCTTTATCTGCCCGTCGTGATTGCGGTCGTTGCTGCCGTGGGCCTGTTTGCCCTGTCAAACCTCGCGCTCCACGTGAGCCTTGGGCTGGCCGGCGGGATCGCCGCCACCCCGCTTGCGGCGACCCTCGGGTGGGTGGTTCTGCTCAAACACGGCAAGCCCGCGGGCTATGACCGTGACAAGGTCGAAGACGTTTTTAGCGGCGGCCACTTCACGCGCGAGGGTGATCCTGTCACCCATACGAAATCCCATGCGGATGCCCCGGACGGCCGGTTCGTCCACAACCTCCTCGTCTTTGGCTCGCCGGAGCGCGGCGGCGTGGTCGCCAGGGGATTCTGGCTGGAGCCGCCCGATCTGCGCGGTGCGAGCTTCGAGCGGCTGAACGCCCTTCAGGACCAGGTGCGCGGGCTGCTCGCCCTTGTGGCGCCGGGCCGGCGGCTGCAATTCCAGTGGTCGTGCGACGCCGACTACCGGACCGAGTTGCTGCGCTACCACGAGCACACCCAGACAATTGCCGAGCCCGTCATCCGCGCCGCGCGCAACGAGCGGTTCACCCGCTACTGGCAGCAGATGCTCGCGCGCGAGCTGCGCCGCGAACGGCTCGCCCTCTTCCTCTCCATTGAGATCACCGCCTACGCGGGCAACCTGCGCACGCGCGACGGCCTCGAAGGCCATTATGACGCGCTGTTCCGCGAGCTGGCCGGGCAGTTCGAGGAGTTCGCGGCCACGCTGCGCTCGGTCTTCGGCCCCGAAACCACCGTGCGGCCGATGGACGACCTGGGGCACTTCGCGTGCTTCCAGAAGTTCCTCAATCCGGGCCTCGCCGCGCGGGA
>CAJAKX010000040.1 GCA_903940425.1 uncultured Opitutia bacterium
GCCCGGCAGGAAATGGAACGACGACACTTCCTCCTTCAGCCGCAGTGTCAGGACATTCGTCTCGGGAAAGCCATAGCGAAACGCCACGCCGTCGTTGGAGACCTGGAAGATGACATCGAGCCTCTGCCCGGCGGCGGTCTGCAGATGAAACTCCTTCCGGTTCGCGCGGTAGGTGTTCACGCGCCGCTTGGCGGTGAGAATCTCGTAGCGGTCGCGCACCACGGTCGTCGGGGACTGCCCAGCCAGTCGCAGATCCTGGGAAAAATCGGCGTCTTCGCGCACGAGCCCGAGCCGCGATTCCTGCAGCACCGGCTGTCCGGCAAGGCGGATCGCATAGCGCGGCGCGCCCGCGCTGGTGAGGCGGAAGTCAACGACCAGCCGGCCGTCGGGGCTGGCGACGCTGACCGGTTTCGCGTCCGGCACGGAACCTTGCCCCGCGGCCAGCAGCGCCCCGGCCGGGAGCAGGAACCACCCAAGGATCTTGAGTTTCATAAGTGCGGAGGATCCATCGGCGGCAGCAGGTTGATGTACGTCGGCTGGTCGCGGTCGCAGATGATCCTGCCGTCCGCGTATTTGAGTTCGACGACTTGGATCAGGCTGCGGCGCCGCTCGGAGCCTTCCCTGGCGCCGACCTGGATCGTGCCCATGCGGCCGGGATGGAGGAAATAGAAGCAATAGGCGCGGTCACCGCTCACCACCACGCCGGGGTGCCCGCCGTTCGCGCCGTCGTCCGGGCCCCTGCCCGGCTTGTCCAGCAGATTGCCCGCCTGCACGGTCCAGTGCAGCGCATCGTCGGACCGGTAGACCCCCAGGCCTTTCCAGACGTCAACCAGCATCCAATAGAATCCTTTCCACTGGAAAACGTATGGCCCCTCGCCCGGCCGCTCGCCGACGCCGGTGACTTTCCCGCAATCCGTCCACGAGGTGAGATCGGGGCTGTCGGCGTAGTAGATGGATTTATTGTCGCGCTCATTGTTGTACCACAAACGCCAGGTGCCATCCGCGAGGCGGTGGACGCAGGGATCGATCACCCGGTCGGACGATAGCTTAAGCGTGGACTCGTATTTCCAGTTCAACAGGTCGGCGCTCGTCAGGTGGATGATGTCGCGCGGGTGATTCCAATCGTCGAAGATCCCCGGCACGATGGTGAGGAACATGTGGTAGGTGCCATCGTGCTCGATCACCTCGGGCGCCCACTGGGTGTAGTCCTTTCCGCCGTAGCCTATGTCCGCCGTGCCGCGGTAGGTCCAGGTCGCGCCGCCGTCTGCCGACTCGGCGATCCCGATGCGCGTGCCATGCACCCACGTGACCTGCGTCAACAGATTGTCGGGCAGGTTGGCGCGCCGGTTGGTGTAGAACATGAACCACTTTTTCTCCCCGCGGTTCCAAATGACCACCGGATCGGCCGCGCCGTCGTAAATCGGATCACGGAAGAGCGGCTTGGGCGCGATCCTGTCCGGAGGCGCCTCGCCGCCGGCCGCGGCAGACAAACCCACGGCGCCCAGCAGTCCGAGCAGGATCGCCTGATTCCAAAGGGCGGAACGCAGCAGCTTCATGCAGAGGCGGCGCTCACAGCTCGAGCACCACGACAGACTTGGCCGGAAGCGCGACGGTCAGCGTGGCACCAGCAAGGCTGGCGCCGGTGAACGGCACCGGCTTCACCGCGTTGGGCGCCTCGAACGTGTTGCGCGCGTTCATCGCCGCCGCGGTCAGGATGCGGCCGGTGACGGCCTTCGCCGCGACGCCTTCCAGGGTGCAGGTGACCGTGACCGGCTGCTGCGGGTCCGTGTTGACGAGTGAAAGGTGAACCTTGCCGGCGGCGTCGCGCGAGGCGGAGGCGCTGACGGCGGGAATCGCCTGGTCGCCGAGCTTGTAGTCGGGCGTGGTCAGCTCGACGGGCAGCGACGTGGCGCCCTGGTGGACCTGGTACATTTCAAACACCCAGTAGGTCGGCGTGACGGTCATCTTCGGCCCGTCGGTCAGGATCATCGCCTGGAGCACGTTCACCATCTGCGCGATGTTGGCCCCGGCCACGCGGTCGGCGTGCTGGTGGAAGAGATTGAAGTTGAGTCCGGCGGCGATGGCGTCGCGCAGCGTGTTCTGCTGGTGGAGGAAGGCCGGATTGGTGCCCGGCTCGACTTCATACCAGGTGCCCCACTCGTCGACGACGAGGCCGACGCGCTTTTCCGGATCATACTTGTCCATGATGGCCGAGTGCTTCGTGAGCAGCTCCTCCATGCGCAGCGTGTTCCGGAGCGTCGCAATCCAGGCCGCCTCGTCGAATTCGGTGGCTGAGCCCTTCTTTTTCCAGTCACCGGTGGCCAGCGTGTAATAATGGAGGGACAGGCCGTTCATCTGCTTTGCCGCCACGGCCATGAGCACGTCGGTCCAGTTCATGTTGCCGCTATCAGAGCCGCCGGCCACGCGGTAGATGCGGTTGCCCGGATAGTTTTTGATGAAGGTGTTGTAGCGGCGGAACTCGTCGGCGTAATACTCCGGGCGCATGTTCCCGCCGCAGCCCCAGCTTTCATTGCCGACGGCGAAATAGGGCACCTTCCATGGCTTGTCGTGGCCGTTCTTCCGCCGGAGATTGGCCAGGGGCGAGTCGGCGTCGGAGGTCATATACTCCACCCATTCCATCATCTCCTGCACCGTGCCGCTGCCGACATTGCCGCAAATGTAGGGCTGGGTGCCGATCTGCTCGCA
>CAJAKX010000041.1 GCA_903940425.1 uncultured Opitutia bacterium
GCCATGATCGAGGACTCGGTGCGGCATCTCGTCGCCCACGGCCGGGAGGTCATCTACGACGCCGAGCACTTTTTCGACGGCTTCAAGGACGATCCGGATTACGCCCTCCGCACCTTGGCCGCGGCGAAACGCGGGGGCGCGGCCAACCTCTCGCTATGCGACACCAACGGCGGCACGCTCGTCGACGACCTCAAGGAGATCGTGGCGCGGATCGTGCATGAATTCGGCGGCGGCCAGGTGGGCGTGCACTGCCACAACGACAGCGGTCTCGGCGTCGCGGTCTCGCTCGCCGGCATCGCGGCCGGCGCCACGCTGGTGCAGGGCACGATCAACGGCTACGGCGAGCGCACCGGCAACGCGAACCTGACGACCGTCCTGCCGAACCTGTTTTTGAAGATGGGCCGCACCGCCTTCTGCCGGCCAAACCTGCCGCATCTGCGCGAACTCTCGCACTACCTCGACGAGCTGGCCAACCAGCGCCCCGATCCGAAGGAGCCCTTTGTTGGCGTCTCCGCCTTCGCGCACAAGGGCGGTCTCCACGCCAACGCAGCGCAGAAGGTCGCGCGCAGTTACGAGCACATTGACCCCGCCACGGTCGGCAACCGCACGCGCGTGCTGGTGTCCGACCTGGCCGGCCGCACCAGCATCGCCGTGAAGGCGCGGGAGCTGGGCTTCGAGCTCGACGAGCAGGCGCCGGAAATGAAGGCGATCCTCGAGGAGTTGAAGCAGCTGGAGTTCGAGGGGCATGAGTTTGAGGCGGCCGACGCGTCCCTCAAGCTGCTGCTGGCGAAATGGCTCAAGCGGCACTCGCCCGCGTTCGAATTCGAGGGGTTCCGCGTGATCATCGAGCGCCGCGGCCCGGAGTCCTCGATCGTCGCTGAGGCGACGGTGAAGGTGAAGGTGAAGGGCAAATCCATCCAC
Source organism: uncultured Opitutia bacterium (assembly GCA_903940425.1). Lineage (GTDB taxonomy): Bacteria > Verrucomicrobiota > Verrucomicrobiia > Opitutales > Opitutaceae > Fen-1467. The sequence goes on from CAJAKX010000041.1 coordinate 922, forward strand.
ACGGTGGCCGAGTGCGTCGGCCCGGTGGGCGCGCTCGACAAGGCGCTGCGCCTCGCGCTCGACAAGGCCTATCCGGTCATCAAGGAAACGACGCTGAGCGACTACAAGGTGCGCATCCTCGACAGCAAGCGCGGGACCAACTCCCGCGCCCGCGTGCTGATCGAGACCACCGACGGCCAGGAGATCTGGGGCACGGTCGGTGTAAGCGACAACATCATCGAGGCCAGCTGGGAGGCGCTCCGCGACGCCGTCGAATACAAGCTTCTGCTCGAGGAGGAGAAAACCGAAACCGGCAAGCGGCTACCGGAAACCGGATAGCTGAAACCGGAGTTTGGATTGCGGATACCGGATAAAAGCCGGCTTCTCCTTCCGGTATCCGGTTTCCCCAATCCGGTTTCAGAGCATCGGCGCGAGCAGCCGGCTGAGGTCCTCGGCGATGTTGCCGAGCAGGCGCCGCCGGGACGACTTCTCCACCGCCAGCGGCTCGCAGTGGACGATGAGCTCCTGCGCCCAGGCGCGCATGGCGCGCACCTCGGGCTCGGAATAGACAAACACGCCGATCTCGAAGTTCACGAAGAGCGAGCGCAGGTCGAAGTTGGCCGAGCCGAGCAGACCGATGCGGTCGTCGACGATCATGCCCTTGCTGTGCATCATGCCCGGCTGAAAGAGGAGCACCTGCGCGCCGGCCTTCTGCAGTTCGCGCAGGTAATAACGCCGCGCATGGTCGGCGATCGGATGGTTCGAGCGGGCCGGCACCACGAGCTTCACCTCGTGACCGGTGCGCGCCTTCACCAGCAGCGAACGAAAGAGCACCTCGTCGGGGATGAAATAGGGCGTGATGATCCAAATGCGGCGCTTCGCCTCCTGGATGAACGAGAGAATGCCTTCATAGAGCGCATCGCCCTCGACGTCGGGTCCGCTGGCGACGACCTGCAGTTCGCAGGCCCCGCGCGGCTCGATCACCGGAGCGACATTTTCAGCGTGCAGGGTGTCGACCGACTGGCCGCTCGCGTAGCACCAGTCGGCGAGGAATATCTCGTTGAGCAGCTCGACGGCGGGACCCTCGATGACCGCGCCGAAGTCGCGCCAGCGCTTCTTGAACGCCCCCGGCCCCATGTACTCGCTGGCAAGGTTGTGGCCGCCGAGGATGACCCGCTGCTGGTCGAACACAGCGATCTTGCGATGATTGCGGAGATTCGCCGAGCCGCGCCACTGCAGCATTAGCACGGGCATGAAGCGCTGCACCTCGCCGCCGGCCTTCCGGAGTGGCTCCACGAAGCCGCGGCTGCTCAGGAGACAACCCACGGCGTCGAGCAGCAGCCTGACTTTCACCCCCTCGCGCGCGCGCTGCGCCAGCAATTCCACGATCCGCCGCCCCGTGTCATCGCGACCGAGAATGAAGGTCATCA
>CAJAKX010000042.1 GCA_903940425.1 uncultured Opitutia bacterium
CCTTGGTGCGGTAGGTGGAGTCGGGATCGGCGACGGAATGCCCGCGGTACCGGTAGGTGATGATCTCGAGGATGCCGGGCTGGGATTTCTCGCGTGCGAGCTGCAGCATCCGGTCGGTCTTCTCGCGCACCTCGTAGCAGTCGTGGCCGTTGCAAACGTCCCAGGCCAGCCCGTAGCCCTCGGCGCGCTTGGCGAGGCCCGGTCCGGCGGAGGAACGCCGCTGGCTCGTGCCCATGGAGTAACCGTTGTTCTCGATGACAAACACCACCGGCAGGCTCCATAGCGCCGCGAGGTTGTAGGCCTCGTGCACCGCGCCCTGGTTGGCGGCCCCGTCGCCGAGGAACGTGAGGCAGGCGCCCTTGACGCCGCGGTATTTCAGCGCGTACGCGATTCCCGTGCCGAGCGGCACCTGGCCGCCGACAATGCCGTGCCCGCCCCAGTAGTTCCGCGACGGATCGAAGAAGTGCATCGAGCCGCCCTTGCCCTTGGAGCAGCCGGTGGCCTTGCCGTAAAGCTCCGCCATGAGCTCGTTCAGGTTCATGCCGACGGCGATGGCGTGGCCGTGGTCGCGATAGGCCGTGATGACATGATCCTCCTTCTGCATGACCGAGCAGCAGCCGACGGCCACGGACTCCTGCCCGATGTACAAATGGAGGAATCCGCCGATGCGGCCCTGCTGATAGGCGCGCAGGCAGCGCTCCTCGAAGCGCCGGATGCGCATCATCGTGCGGTAAAGATCGAGGCGCTCCGCCTTGGTCAGCCGGGTGTTGACCGGCGCGCGGCTGGCCGCCGAGGTAGGCGCGGCGGGCGGCGGCTCGGTTTTCTCAATGAAGCTCGAAGGCTTTTTGCTCACAGGCGAAAGGCGGGCGGTGGAAGGCAGATAATGGTCGGTATAAGCGGGGATTAATCAAGCGCGAGATGCCTTTTCGCAGGAAGAGGACGAATGGGTCCAAGAGGACCTATGATCTGAGCCGGCCAGCGTGCGGTTTACCGCGGCCCTCCAGCCGAGGCATGCCTGCGGGCGAGAAATCGCCCCGGCGTTTTCACAATCCACTAATCGGTTGATCGCCGCGAACCGGCGGCGTACACGCTCCTTGGGCTGATAACAGTGTTAGCCGTAAAAACAATCGGAACCACATCTAAACCCAATGATGCCACCTATTCCAAAAGAACCGCAGACAAACAAAAATCAATATGCCTTAGCCTTATACATAGCGATAGGCACCGCACTAGGCGCCGGGCTTGGCGTTGCATTTAAAAATCTCGCGATAGGTGTCGCCATAGGAGCTGCGATCGGATGCGGCCTAGGTGCTGCGGTCATGCTCCTTAAAAAGAAGTGATTAAACGCTCAATGTGCAGGCAGCCCGCGTTCGCAATAAATGGCTAACCACTCGCCAGAGCCAGCGCCGACAGCTGTCACGCCGGCTGCTCCATCCCCGTCGCGCCAGCCATAGGCGCGGCTCGGCTCAAACGCCCCTCACCCCCAACAACCATGAATCCGGAAGCCCAAACCATCCTGTCGGACCTAAAAGCCAAACGCGAAATTCGCGGGCCGGTACTGCTTGCGACCGACTACTGGCGGACATACTCACTCATGGCGCTTTATGGCGTCATCTTAGGCGTGTTCGCCTTGGGGCATTGGACATTCCTTGATGTACGCATGATGAGTCTCTTTTCGTACATGTATTCGGTGATCATCGTGGGGACCGCGATCACGGACGGGCAAAGAGCCATCAACCGGCGGTTCGACCGCCTGGTGGAACAGCTGGAGAAGAAAGGTGTGCTGTGAGGACGCCGAACCGTTCCGGCGCTTTACCAATCCCTTAAGCAGTTGAGCGTTGCGAACCGCTCGCGTACACGCTCCTTGGACTGATAACACTGTTCGGCAGACGCGCTCAGGCACCTTGAATTTCCAGTTCCACTAACCAATGATCTCAAAATCCGTATTAGTTAGTTCGTTGGCCCTCACCTTGTATCTGAGCGGATGTGCTACATCTTCACCCATTCAGCGATACAGCGAGAGTTCATCGTCATTTAGCGATCCCCCGGTGCTAATCAGCCACAGCTACCCAGAGAAGGACATTTATCGGATTTATCACCGCGCTTCTACCGGCTTCGTTTCGATACAGTCCATTCGACAGGCTGCCGAGCAGCGCGCGGAGGATTTCTCGCGACGGCAAGGCAAGTCGTTCGTTGTTTTGGGCGAGCAGATTTCGCAACCACCATACATCTTGGGGAATTTCCCTCGTATCGAGATTGTCTTCGCGCTGATCGATAAGACAGAGGAAGTGAGCCGTGCTACTCCCCAGCAGGATAGATATGTTGAGTTGGAGAAGCTGAAGAAGCTGCTGGATCAGGGCGCGATCACCCAAGACGAGTTCGATCGGGAAAAGGCGAAAATTTTAAAGTAGAATGCCTAACAAGGCACTGTCTGCCGCCACCATCCCTCACGTCGGCGGAGTGACTTCCTCGAGCGTGACCTGCACGGGCCGGCCGGGCATGCAGTCGGCGCGCAGGGCCACGAAGCGGTCGCGGTAGCGGTCGTAGATGGGCCAGAGCGCGGCCCGGTCGGTCTCCGGGATCGGCAGCTGGTCGATGGCGGCGCGGCTGTAGAACGCAAAGCGGCCCTCGGTGATGTCCGGCGGCAGGGCGTCGATCCGGCGCCGGCAGCGGAAGAGGAACATGAGCCAGTGCGACTGGCCCTCGTAGGCCTTTTCCGCGATGATGGCGAAGAGGTGCAGGTCCTCGAGACCGACGCGCAGGCCGGTCTCCTCGAAGGTTTCGCGCGCGGCGCATTCGAAGGGCGACTCCCCGGTGGCCATCTCCAGCTTGCCGCCGATGGGGCTCCAGTTGCCGAAATTGGGCGCCTGCCGGCGGAGGATGAGGAGCTGCTCGCCGGCCGGGTTTTCGAGGAAGACGAGGACGCTGATCTTGTACGGAAGGGAGGAGGTCATGCTGGGGCGCGGTTCGCGCGCCGATCGCTGGAGGGTGGCGGAGCGCAGCGTCCGGGCAACTTCTTTCCCGGCACGTCTGAGCCATCCGGCGCGAGCACG
>CAJAKX010000043.1 GCA_903940425.1 uncultured Opitutia bacterium
GACGAGGTTTACGCGGAGATCGAGCAGCTCGCGCGGGAGGGGCAGTTGCACGCCACCTGCGGCGAGGCGTCGGTCGCGGAGATCGAGGAGCTGAACATCCTTGGCGCGACCAAGCTGGCCATGCGCCGCGCGCTCGAGGGCATCCATCCGCCGTCGGCCTTCGCGCACCGGACCGAGCCCGACCTGTTCGCCAGCGAGGCGGAGGTGCGCGCCTTCCAGCCGCAGGTGTCGTGCCGCGTCCTCATCGACGGTCTGGCGCTGCGCAGCTTCGTCTATCCGCACACGGGCGTGGTGCGCGGCGACGCGCGCTCGCTCTGCATCGCGATGGCGTCGATCGTCGCCAAGGTCACGCGCGACCGGTTGATGGAGGGGCTCGAGGCGAAGCATCCCGGCTACGGCTTCGCCCAGCACAAGGGCTACGGCACCGACGAGCACCGCGACGCCCTCCTGCGGCTGGGCCGCTGTCCGGCGCACCGCGGGGCGTTCCTGCGCAAACTCATGCGCGGCCGCGTCGACCCGGCGCAGCTGAGCCTGTTCGAGACCGGGTAGGCCGCGTGGGTTTGCCGTGTTCACGGCGGAGAACCCCGGTCTTGCCGCCGGACGGCGGAAGCGGTTTGCGTAGAGCAGGCTCGCCTCTCATTGGAAATTAGTGCGGATTAGTGCGTATTAGCGGTTACCATCATGGCCGGCAGGAAACATAGCTCCCTCGACCGCGTGCTCGGACGGCTCGACACGCTGGACTCCGTCAACCTCGCCAATCTCGTGCAGCGCCTCGCCCGCGAACGCGGACTGTTCGAGGCGATCTTCAACACCATCCACGAGGGCATCCTCGTCATCAGCGCCGACGGGGCGATCGAGTACGCCAACGAGGCGGCCACCCGCCTCATCGGTTTGCGCGAAGGCGAACTGGCCGGCGCCACGCTCTGGCGGCTCGTGCCCGGGCTGCACCCGTCGCTCGAGGCCTCGCTGGCCGACGGCGCCGCCGTGCCGGTCATGGCGCGCGAGATCGAGTTGAGCTATCCGCAGCCGCGCACCGTCCGGCTCTACATGGTGCCGTTCCAGGCTGAGGGCACCCGCGAGAAATCGCGCCGGTTCGCCGTCATCCTCACCGACATCACCCGGGAGAAGCAGACGACCGAGCGGTTGATCGAGGATGAGAAGGCCTCGTCGGTCCTCCTGCTCGCCGCCGGGGTGGCGCACGAGCTCGGCAACCCGCTCAACTCGCTCACCATCCACCTGCAGCTCATCGCGCGGAAGCTGAAAAAACTGAAGGCCGCGCGCGACGCGGAGCCGCTCGCCCGGTCCATCGCGGTCTGTCAGGAGGAGGTGAAGCGCCTCGACGGCATCATCACCAACTTTCTCGAGGCCATCCGGCCGCGGCCGCCCGACCTCGCTGAGACCAACATCGTCGACGTGCTCAACGAGGTGCTGCGCTTCCAGGCCGGCGAGCTGGAGAACCGCGGCATCGCCGTCGAGGCCGAGACCCAGGCCGACCTGCCGCCGATTTTGGCCGACCGCAACCAGTTGAAACAGGTGTTCTTCAACCTCATCGCCAACGCGGTGGAGGCGATGGGCACGGGCGGAAGGCTCAAGATCAAGTCGCGCGCCGACGACGACTCGGTCTACCTCATGTTTGGCGACTCCGGCGTGGGCATCCGGCTGGAGGACTTTTCGCAGCTTTTCCAGCCCTACCACACGACCAAGCCCGGCGGGCACGGCCTCGGGTTGATGGTCGTGCAGCGCATCATGCGCGAGCACGGGGGCCAGGTGGGCATCGAGAGCAAGGAGGGCGTCGGCACCATCGTCACGCTGACCTTCCCGCAGAAGAACCGCCGGGTGCGGATGCTGCAGAGCGGTGCGAAATAACGGGCCGGGAATGTCGGCGAATGGCGCGGGTGGCGACGGAGGATTTGTCATCTATTAGATGACAAATCCCGGTGCGGCCGGATTGTTCCCCCGATCAGGCCGGGCGGGCAGGGGGCACCGGGAAACGCGGGAGGGCCGCAGCCTGCGGCTTTGACTCGCGCCGCACGGCCTGCTGCGATCTCCGCCATGGCAACCGGCCGGCTCCACCCGCGCGAAGAACTCGTCGAGACAATGCGGCGCATCTACCGCTACAAGATGACGACCACCTCGGGCGGCAACCTCTCCATCCACGATCCGGCCGGAGGCATCTGGATCACGCCGTCGCGGGTCGACAAGGGAGGGCTGCAGCCGGCCGACATCATGTGCGTGCATCCGGACGGCACGAAGAGCGGGCCGCACGAGCCGTCCTCGGAATTTCCGTTTCACCGCGAGATCTACCGGCGCCGGCCCGACCTCAAGGCCATCGTGCATGCGCATCCCGGCGCGCTGGTGGCGTTCAGCATCTGCCGCCTGCTGCCCGACACCCGGGTGCAGGTGCTGGCCCATGCCGTCTGCGGCAAGGTCGCCTACGCGCCCTACGCGTGCCCGGGCAGCGAGCAACTGGGCCGCAACATCGCCGAAACCTTTGCGGCGGGCGCGGACTGCGTGATGCTGGAGAATCACGGCGTGGTCATCGGCGGGGGGGACCTGCAGGACGCGTTCCAGCGGTTCGAGACGCTCGAGTTCGTCGCGCAGACGCTGGTGAAGGCGGCCACCCTCGGCGCAATCCGGCCGCTGCCGGCCGACCGGCTGGTCGAACGCGGACTGCCGGCGCTGGGCGGGCTGCCGCCGGTCAGGCCGACCGAGCGGGAGCTGGAACTGCGCGCGCAGATCTGCCGGTTTGTGCATCGCGCCTACCAGCAGCGGCTGCTCATCAGCACGGCGGGATCGTTTTCCGCGCGGCTCGATCCGGAGCAGTTTCTCATCACTCCGCGGCGGCGCGACCGGCTCGAGCTGGAGCCGCCCGGCGTGGTGCGGGCGACCGCCGGAGCCTGCGAGCGGGGCAAATGCCCCAGTCGCACCGCGCTCCTGCACGCGGCGATCTACCGGCGCAATCCCGACGTGGGCGCGGTCATCAACGCCCAGCCGGCGAACGCCAGCGCCTTCTGCATGACCGGGGCGGAGTTCAGCACGCACACGATTCCCGAGAGCTACGTCGTGCTCCACGACGTGCCGAAGCTGCCCCACGCCTGCGTGGTGGCCGAGGCGGAGCGCATCGCGGCGGAGGTTGCGCTCGCCAGGCAGCCGGTGCTGCTCATCGAGAACGAAGGCGCACTGGTGGTCGGCCGGGACGTGCTCGACGCCTTCGACCGGCTCGAGGTGCTGGAGGCGACGGCCGAGGCCTTGATCCTCAGCCGGCCGCTCGGACCGCTCGTGCCGATGCCGGCTGCGGCCATCGACGAACTCCGGCGCGTGTTCGACATGAAATAGCCATGCCACCGCCAAGTGGGCGGTCACTTGTCAGGCGGCGCCTGCTCAAGGCGCGTCCGGATCAACGTTCAGCGTCCACTTGCCGGGATTTGCTGTCCGAACTGGACGCCGGGGGCGGCGATGAGGATGGCGGTGGAGACGACGGCGGAGGTGGCGAGTAAGACGGTGCAGGTTGGGAGTATTCCCGGGCGGGTGGCGGCGAACGATCAGCCGAACCCGAGTTCCGTGAACCCCACGATGTGGAATCTGACGAGGGGCGGCTGACGGAATCCGGGTTCCGCACATGAGCCGGCGCAGCATCCCGGGTGGGCGCAGGACGGTCGTTGGGGGGCGGGCGTTGCGCGCCGGCCGTCGCAGAGTCTCGATGCGGCCGATGGTCCGTATCCGGCTTGCGCGGGGTGGCGGCATCCGGCGGGGGCGGCCGATGGTCCCCATCCGGGTTGCGCGTGCGCCAAGTGGACGGCGGCGGCTGCGCCTGATGGTCGTCCCGCGTCGGATCGTACGTACGACGCACGGGAAAATGGCGGAGCGCATCGTCGTCCTGGGTTGGACGCGGCGAATAACGGGTGTAACCATTCCACCCTGGCGGACGATACTTCTCGGGCAGTCCATTGGAAGCAGGCGGATGATGGACGATCGGAGGAGATGAATGCCGGTGATGGTCCCACACGTAGATCGGCGCGAAGGGAGCAAAGATCCAGGGGGCGTAGGGGCCGTAGAAATAACCGTAGCTGTAGTAGGAATTGTCGTAGTACCACGGATCGTAGTACGACGGAAGGTAAGACACGGAATCTCCCGCGGCATACTCCGTGACGGGTGCGCCGCTGCCGTAGGTTGGCGCCACTTCGGTGACGGCAAAGCTCTTCCCCGCGTCCATCCACGCGATCCGGACGCGGAACACCATGTCGGCATGGACGACGTCATCAGTGAACATCTGGCCGCTGCGCACGTAGCCTTCGTCGGTCAGGTATTGGACAATGCCGATCCGGATCCTCGCCAGTTCGGCCTGCGACAGGACTCCCTGGTCATCGACCGCGACGATGGCGTAGGTGTGAAGCTCCCTGATGCGGGTGGAGCCGGCTTGCGCGGAGGTGCAGGCCGAGGTGAGCAGGGCAAACGCGAGGGCGAACAGGATGCCGGCAATGAGGCGTGGTTTTTTCATGGCAACCTCCTGAATGGTGTGAGACCCGACGGTGTGAAAATAATCCTGGATGCCGGAGGGCACAAGCGCAGATCCGCCGGCGCCCACAAGCGGCAGTCGGTCCCGGCTGTGTCGAATACCGTCAAGTGATCATGGGTGTTCATGGGGGACGGTTAACTACGTTCGTAGTGACGCCGGCTTGGACCCCGTGGTTTCGGGTCCGTTTCGCGCCTATTTCTTCTGCCGGCGGCAGGCCGCGACTGTGTCGTTCCGTCTCATTTCCCGTTGACCGATGGGGCGGCTCTGGTGTCATGGCACCATGGTGCCCAGCGTCCTCATCATCGACGACGAGAAGCACACCCGTGAAGGTCTGCAGCAGGCGCTGGAGGAGCATTACGACGTCTCCGTCGCCAGCAGCGCCGACGAGGCGTTCAACCTCATGGACGCGCAGGAGCCCGACGTGATCGTCACCGACCTGCGCATGCCGGGCAAATCCGGCCTCAAGGTCATCGACAAGGCCCTCGCGCTGCCGGGCAAACCCGTCGTCATCATGGTGACGGCCTACGGCAACATCGAGAGCGCCGTCGAGGCCATGAAACGCGGCGCGTTCGATTTCCTGACCAAGCCGGTCAACCTTGAGAAACTCGAGATCCTCATCCAGCGCGCGCTCAAGACCAAGACGCTCGAGGTCGAGGTGAAGCAGCTCCACGAGCGGCTCGACGAGAAATTCAGCTTCGAGGGCATCGTGGGCAACTCGCCCAAGCTCCGCGACGTCATCGACCGCGTGAAACTCGTGGCGCCGTCGAAGGCGACCATCCTCATCGAGGGCGAGACCGGCGCGGGCAAGGAGCTGATCGCGCAGGCCATCCACCAGGCCAGCCCGCGGGCGCGGGCGCCGTTCGTCGCAGTGCACTGCGCGGCGCTGCCGCCGACGCTGCTGGAGAGCGAGCTTTTCGGCCACGAGCGCGGCGCGTTCACCGGCGCCACCGAGCGGCGCATCGGCCGCTTCGAGGCGGCCGATGGCGGCACGCTGTTCCTCGACGAGATCAGCGAGATTTCGCCGGCCACGCAGGTGAAGCTGCTGCGCTTTCTCGAGACGAAGGCCATCGAGCGCATCGGCGGCATGAAGCTCATCCAGCTCGACGTGCGCCTCGTCGCGGCCACCAACAAAAATCCCGAGCAGATGGTGAAGGACGGCGTGTTCCGCGAGGACCTGTTCTTCCGGCTCAATGTGGTGCGCATCACGATGCCGCCGCTGCGCGAGCGCGCCGAGGACGTGCCGCTGCTGCTCGACCATTACATGAAGATTTTCAGCGAGGAGAACAACGTGCCGCCGCTCGCCATCGAGCCGGGCGCCATGCGCCAGCTGCAGGCCTACGCCTGGCCGGGCAACATCCGCGAGCTGCGCAATTTCGTGGAAAACGCCGTGGTGCTGCGCCGCGGAGGCAAGCTCACCGAGTTTGATCTCGAGCCGAAGTTCCGCGGCGGGGCGGCGCCGGCCGGGACGGCCGCGTCCGCCGCCGCCGTGGCCACCCCCGAAGCCATGGCCAATCCGCTCTCCGTCGAGGAGAACGAGAAGCGCCTGCTGCGTGAGTCGCTGATCAAGGCGCGCGGCAACCGGACCAAGGCCGCGGAGTTCATGGGCATCAGCCGCCGCACGCTCCACCGCAAGCTCGCCCAGTGGCCGGAGCTGGACGTGATCGATCGGTGAGGGAGGGCGCTCCGGTCACGTGCGGACCCTTGCCCCGCACCCGCCGTCCCTGCCCCCGATGGCACACCCCGCCGGAGGCCCACAAACAGGAACTTGTCAACTATTAGTTGACAAGTTCCGGGGAGAGAATCCGGCCTCCGCTTACGTGCGCCTGGTGACGTCGCGCGGCATGGCCTCGACGGGACCAATCTCGGGCAGCTCCTTGGATCCCTTGGCGCCGAGCTCGGCGAACTTGCGCGCGCCCGGGATCAACGCGCCCTCGAGGGAGCCGACCGCGGCGTTGTAGGACTTGGTGGCGGTTTCGAGTCCGTGGCCCACCTTTTCGAAATGCTCGAGGTAGGTGGCGATGCGGTCATAAAGCTGCCGGCCGAGGTCGCTGATCTCCTCGGCATTCTTCGATACGGACTCCTGCCGCCAGCCATAGGCGGAGGCCTTGAGGAGCGCGATGAGCGTCGAGGGCGTCGCGAGCAGCACCCGGCCGCGGATCGCCCGGTCAATGAGCGCCGGATCCGCCTCGAGGGCGGCGGAGAGAAACTGGTCGCCGGGCAGGAACAGCACGACGAATTCCGGCGAAGGCTGGAACTGCTCCCAGTAGGCCTTGGCAACAAGCGCGTCGACATGGCCGCGCACCTTGGCGGCGTGCTCCGCGAGTTTGTGTGCCCGCACCTTCGGATCACTGGTGCCGGCGGCTTCGCGGTAGGCGTCGGTCGGCGCCTTGGCGTCCACCACGATGCGCTGGCCACGC
>CAJAKX010000044.1 GCA_903940425.1 uncultured Opitutia bacterium
AATGATCGCGCGCACGTCGGGATCGAGTTCGCGCAGCTGCTTGAAGGTCGCCTCGCCGCCCATGCCGCCGATGATGTTAAGGTCCATGATGACCGCATCGTAGGGCCGGCCGATGTTGAGGTAGCGCGTGTAGAGCGCGATGGCCTCCTCGCCGTTTTTCGCGATGTCGTACTTGTACTCGAGCCCGTCGAGCATGCCGGCGGTGAGCACGCAGATCTTGTCGTCGTCGTCCATGAACAGGACGCGGCCGGTCCCGAAGCGCAGCGTGGGGGCGCGGCGGGCCTCGAGCTCGGCGGGCCGGTCGGCCTTGGGCAGGAAGATCGTGAAGGTCGTGCCGGTGCCGACGGTGGATTCGACACCGATCTGGCCGCCGTGCTTGCGCACGATGTCGAGCACGGTGGCGAGGCCGAGGCCGGTGCCGTGTTTCTTGGTGGTGAAGAAGGCGTCGAAGATCTTCTGGAGGTTCTCCGGCGGGATGCCGTTGCCGTCGTCCTGCACCTCGAACTGCACGTAGTTGCCGGCGGGCAGCGGCGGAATCTGGCCCTCGATGAGCGGGGTGTTGCCGGCGCGCAGCCACACGTGGCCCGGGCGGCCCTCGGGCATGGCCTGGACGGCGTTGACCACGAGGTTCTGGAAGACCTGCAGGATCTGCGCGCGGTCGGCGAGGATGTTGTCCACGCCGGGCACCACCTCGACCACCACCTCGGTGCTGGCGCCGGCGGTGGCGATGCGCGAGGCATCTTTCAGCACCGCGAGGGGGGCCAGCACCGTCTGCACGGAGGTGCCGCCCTTGGCGAAGGTGAGGAGCTGCTTGGTCAGTCCCTTGGCGGCCATGCACGCATTCTCGCTGTCCTCGAGCGCCGAGTAGTTGCGGTTGTCCTTCGCGAGCGAGACGCCACCGAGGATGGTGGTCAGGAGATTGTTGAAGTCGTGCGCGATGCCGCCGGCGAGCACGCCGAGCGATTCGAAGCGGTTGGCCTTGACGAGTTCCTCCGGGGTCAGGGTCATCTCCAGGGGGTTGCGGAAGACAATGATCGCGCCGGCAAGCCGGCCGTCGGAGTCCCGCACCGGGCTCCCGCTGAACAAAATGGCCTGGGGCTCGGCCTCCTTGCCGCGCGCCAGGACATAATCGTTGTTGAGGGGGATGGATTCACCGAGGTCAAGGAGCCGGCCGGCGGGAAACTCGGTGCGCTGGCCGCTCACGCGGTGTATCAGCGGGAAAAGCTCGAAGAGCAGCCGGCCGCGCAGGGCGTCCGGTTGCTCGCGGAGAAGCTGCGCGGCCTTGTCGTTGGCAAACGTGACGCGGCCGGCGGCGTCGGTGAGCAAGAGGCCTTCGTGCAGCTCGGCCAGCGCCCCGGCCAACAGGGCGGGGGAAATGACCTGCCCGCCCGGCATGGGCAGCTCCGCCGGCAACGGGCAATGGAAGCCGATCACGCGGAGCAGTTCGTGCCGGCGCGACATCTGGCGGAACACGCCGCCCATCACCCAGAGATAGCGGCCGTCCTTATGCCGCAGGCGGCAGAGGTCGAGGTAGGCGGATTCGCCGCGATGACGGGAGAGAAAAAACTCCTTCAGGCCGGCGGGCGCGTCGTCGGGATGCAGCACGCTCGCGAGGGTTTTGGGTCCATCGGGCAGGTTGGCGCCCGTGTAGCCGAGCAGGCGCTTCCAAGCCGGTGAGAACCAGTAGCGACCGGTGGCGAAGTTCAGGTCGAATGCGCCGAGATGGCCGTGCTCCGTTAGCTCCCGGAGACGCTCTTCGCTTTCGAGCGAGGTTTCCTCAAACTCCTTGCGCTCGGTGATGTCGAGATGCATGCCGGCGACGCGCTCGAGCTGCCCGTCGGAGCCGAACACCTGCAGGCCGACGCTATGGATCCACACGTAGTGCCCCTTCTTGTGTCGGAGGCGATACTCGACCGAGAAACTGCGCACCCCGTTGAAAAATTTGGTGGCGGCGCGGTCGGGCGCGGCGGCGGAGTCCTCCGGATGCAGGAGGGTGCGCCACGTCTCGAAGGTGGCGTCGAGTTCATGCACGGCATAACCGAGCTGTTTCTTCCAGGCGGCTGAATAGAAAAAGATGCCGGCCTTGAAATTGAGATCAAAGACCCCGAGGGGGCTGCGCTCGGCGAGCAGCGAGAGCAGGTCCACGCCGGTGGCACCCGGCGCGGCATCGGGCGCCACATAGGCGAGACAGCCCGGGCCGGACGCGGACGTGGTTTTTTCGAGTCGCACGGATACGCCCAGGCACGCGCCGTCCTTGGGCTGGGCGATCAGCTTGAGCGGGGCGCCCGCGGCAGCGGTCAGCAGCACATCCCATTGCGCTTCGAGCCAGCCGGAGTCCTTCGTCGTGATCTCGAAGGCGAAAAGGGTGGAGAAATGTTCGCCGATCAACTCCGAGTCACCCGCCCTCCAGAGGGCGCGCGCGGCGGCATCAGCCATCAGAATTTTCCCGTTTCCATCAAGCACGAACAGAGCCCCTTCCGTACCACGGGCATTCGTACCGGTGGCTCCAGTCGATTGGGTTTGCAGCGGAGTTCCCACGGAGCCAGATGCGGGAGCGACAATGGCAGGGCACGACCGTTCCCGCGGCCCAAACCGTGACTGATCCCGGCGCCTTGTTAAGAGAAAAATGACATATCTAGCACCACCGGGACTTTCCGGCTGAGACTTTCAGGATTTTTTGACAGCTACGGCTGCGCCGCCGGCAGGTCCGGGACAAGCCACCGGTGCACCCGGCCGGCAAGGAAATCGATGTAAACCGGCTGATCGTTCAGGCAGGGGATGTGTTCGAACGACTCGCCACCGGCCCGGAGAAAGGTTTCCCGCCCGGCCACGCGGATTTCCTCGAGGGTTTCGAGGCAGTCGGCGACAAAGGCCGGGGTGATGACGAGCAGGCGCTTCCGGCCCCCGGCGGCGAGGCGTTTCAGCTCGAAATCGGTGTACGGCTGGAGCCAGGGTTCGCCGGCGAGGCGCGACTGGAACGAAAGGGAGTACCGGGCGGGATCGAGACCGGCCCGGCGGGCGAGCAGCTGCGTGGTGCGCATGACCTGCGCCTTGTAGCAGGTGGCCTGCACGGGGCTGCCGGTGTTGCAGCAATCGGGCACGATGGTGCAGTGCGCCTTGGAGGAGTCGGCCTTGCGCAGGTGGCGCACGGGAATGCCGTGATAACTGAAGAGCAGGTGGTCGTGCGGCTGGGCGAGGTAGGGCCGGATGCTCGCATACAGTGCCTCGATGTAGTCGGCATCCGCGTAAAACGGCGGCACCGTCTCGATGCGCAGGCGCGGCGCGAGCCGGGCGGCCTCCGCCCGGACCTTCACCACCACCGTCTCCCAGCTCGACATCGCGTAATGCGGATATTGCGGAATGAGCAGCAGCTCCTCCACGCCGCCCGTGGCGAGCTGCGCGATGACCGTGGCGATGGAGGGGCGGCCGTAGCGCATGGCCAGGGCGACCGGCACGTCCGGTCCGAGCGCGGCGGCGAGCTTCCGCTGCACGCTGCGGCTGGTGAGCATCAGCGGCGAACCTTCGGGCGTCCAGATGCTGGCATAGGCGTGGGCCGACTTCGGGGGACGGGTGCGCAGGATGATGCCGTGGAGCAGCAGCCAGCGCAGCGGCTGCGGCACGTCGAGCACGCGCTCGTCGCCGAGGAATTCCGCCAGATAGCGGCGCACGTCGGCGACCGAGGTGGAGTCGGGCGAGCCAAGGTTGACGAGGAGGACGGCGCGAGGGGACATGGGCGCTAGCTACTGGTCGGGAGATTCCCACCGGATGTCAAACGCAGGCGGCGGAAGCCGCCCGGCCTGTCACAGATGGCGGACCTGGATGGCTGATCTTCGGGGCGGCCGGATTTTGACGTTGCCGGTGGCGGAGCGCAACCGCATCAAAGGGAGGTTTGCCCTGCGACCCGGCGCCCGTCCGCGCCTTCCACCCAAGATCATTTTTTGCCATGAGTTCAAACCGCCGACCTGTGCTCCTTGTCGTCCGTGACGGCTGGGGCAAGAACCCGAACCCCGCCCACGACAAGTTCAATGCCGTGCACCTCGCCCGCAAGCCCTGCGACGACTGGTTGCAGGCGAACTATCCGGTCACGCTGGTGAAGGCCTGCGGCCTCGATGTCGGCGTGCCCGACGGTGTGATGGGCAACAGCGAGGTCGGCCACCAGAACATCGGCGCCGGCCGCATCGTCGACCAGGAGATCGTGCGCATCACCAAGGCGATCACCGACGGCGAGATCGCCGCCAACGCCGTGTGGCGCGGCGCGCTCGACCGCGTGAAGCAAAAAGGCACGAAGCTGCATTTCATGGGCCTCGCCTCGGATGCCGGCGTGCACAGCCTGCTCGACCACCTCTACGGCCTGCTCCGGCTCGCGAAGGCGGCGGGCGTGACGAAGAACATTTTTATCCACGCCTTCATGGACGGGCGGGACACGCCGCCGACGAGCGGCCTGGGTTTCATCAAGCAGCTCGAGGCGAAACTGGCCGAGCTGGGCGTGGGCCGCGTCGCCAGCGTGTGCGGCCGTTTCTACAGCATGGACCGCGACAACCGCTGGGAGCGGGTGAGCCGCGCCTACGCCATGCTCACGGGCGTGAAGGCCGACGCCACCGCCGCCAGCGCCACCGCCGCCCTGCAGCAGTATTACGACAAGCCGACCAACGACTCGCAGAAGGGCGACGAGTTCGTGGTGCCGACCTGGGTGGCCGGCGCCGACGGCAGGCCGGTCGCGACCATCGGCGACGGTGACAGCGTGGTGTTTTTCAACTTTCGCGGCGACCGTCCGCGCGAGATCTGCCGCGCGTTCTGCGAGGCGGGGTTCAAGGAGTTCGACCGCGGCCGGAAGCTCGACCTCTATTTCGCCGGTCTGACCGAGTACAAGAAGGGCCTGCCCGTCGAGACCATCCTCATGAAGCCGCCGAAGATAAATAACATCCTCGGCGATTACATGGCGGCGCGCGGACTCAAGCAGTTCCGCTGCGCCGAGACCGAGAAGTACCCGCACGTGACGTTTTTCTTCAACGACTACCGCGAGGAGCCGTTTCCCGGCGAGGACCGGGTGATGGTGGCCAGCCCGAAGGTGGGCACCTACGACCTCGCGCCCGACATGTCGTCGATGGGCGTGACCGTCGCCGCGCGTGACGCCATCCTTTCCGGCAGGTACGACCTGCTCGTCGTCAACTACGCCAATCCCGACATGGTCGGCCACACCGGTTCGCTGCCCGCGGCCATCCGTGCGGTCGAGGCGACCGACCTCGGCACGGGCGTGCTGCTTGAGGCGGTGCTCAAGATGGGCGGCGCGGCGGTGGTCTGCGCCGACCACGGCAACTGCGAGCAGATGTGGGACCCGGTCCACAACGCCCCGCACACGTCGCACACGCTCAATCTCGTCGAGGTGTTCGTGGTGGGCGAGGGGTATGCCGCCGGCAAGACGAAGCTCCGCCAAGGCGGCCGCCTCGCCGACCTCGCGCCGACCCTGCTCGAACTCATGGGCCTGCCCAAACCGGGCGAGATGACCGGCGAAAGCCTGATCGCCGGGTGAAGTCCGCGGTTGCTCGTCGCGGGCTTTGGGTGCGAAACCCGCGCCGCCCGGCGGTGGCGGATCCGACTCGACGCCACCGGCCAGGCTCTGTTTCCTGACGGCCACGCATTGGCGGATTCCCACGCATGGTCTGGACCCAGAACTACGATCCCCTGCACAATCCGACGTTGTCCACGCTGCTGGCGGCGGCGCCGCTCGTCGTGCTGCTGGGGTCGATCGCAATTCTACGGATCCGCGTTCACTTCGCGGCCCTGTGCGGCCTGGTGGTGGCGCTGGCCATCGCGTCCGGCGTGTTTCGGATGCCGGTGGTGGTGGCGGCGAGCGCGACAGTCTACGGTGCGGCGTTCGGCTTGTTCCCGATCGGGTGGATCATCCTCAACGTTATTTTTCTTTATCAGCTGACGGTGCAGCGCGGGCTGTTCGCGGTGTTGCGCGACAACCTCGCCACGGTGGCGCCGGATCCGCGCATTCAACTCATTCTGATTGCGTTTTCATTCGGGGCGTTTTTGGAAGGCATGGCCGGCTTCGGGGCGCCGGTCGCCATTTGCGGCGCGATCCTGATTCAGCTTGGCTTCAAGCCGCTGCATGCGTCCGGTCTGGCATTGATCGCGAACACCGCACCGGTGGCGTTTGGGTCCGTGGGCATTCCCATCACCACGCTCGAGCAGGTCACCGGCTTGGATGCGCGGTTAATCTCTGCCATGGTTGGCCGGCAGCTGCCGTTCTTTTCGCTGCTGATTCCATTCTGGGTGGTTGTGGCGTTCGCTGGCTGGCGCGGGCTGCGGGGCATTTGGCCCGTGGCGCTCACCGCGGGAGCGGCGTTCGCGATACCGCAGTTTCTGGTCTCGAATCTGCACGGTCCCTGGCTGGTAGACATCGTCTCGGGTGCGTGCTCCATGGCTGCCACGGTCGGTTTGCTGCGCTTCTGGCAACCGAAAGCCCGCTGGCCCTTGGGGGCCGATGGTTCGTCGGTGGGGTCGCCCCCGGGAGGCGTCGCGGCGGAGGCCGCCCGGCGCGCCCGTCACGGACGGGGCGAGGTGCTGCGGGCGTGGCTGCCATGGGCTCTGCTGACGATCTTCCTCCTCGGCTGGGGCACGCCCGGGTTCAGGGCCACCCTCGATCGAATCGCGACGGTGCAAATCTTGGTGCCGCATCTGCACAACGTCGTGCAGCGCGTGCCGCCGGTGGCGCCGCTCCAGGCCAGGCCCGAAGCCGCCGTGTTCAATTTCAACCTCTGCTCGGCCACCGGCACCGGCATCCTGGCCGCCGCCATTTTGGCGGGCTTCGCGATGGGGGTGGGACCGCGCCAGATGCTCCGCACCTACGGGCAGACGATCTGGCGCGTGCGCTACTCGTTGCTGACCATCGCGGGCATGTTGGCGATCGGCAACGTGACCAAATACTCCGGGATGGACGCGACGCTGGGACTCGCGATGGCCCGGACCGGCGGAATGTATCCGTTTTTCGGCACGTTGCTCGGCTGGCTCGGGGTGGCGTTGACCGGTTCCGACACGGCGTCCAACGTTCTGTTCGGCAGCCTGCAGAAGATCACGGCGGAGCAGACCGGCTTCAGCCCGGTGCTCATGGTGGCGGCCAACAGCTCGGGCGGCGTGATGGGCAAGATGGTCGACGCGCAAAGCATCGTGGTGGCCAGCACCGCGACCAACTGGTTCGGTCACGAGGGCAGCATCCTGCGCTTTGTGTTTTTGCACAGCGTGGCGCTGGCCGTGTTGATGGGGGTGTTGGTCTACCTCCAGGCCGTGGTGTGGCCCTTCACCGGCATGATTGTGCGTTGAGGCGCGGCATGCGCGGCTGCCTGCCGCCCAATTTCAGGTTTGCGCTTCGGTGGCGGCCCACACTTAGTGGGCCGACTTTCGTCCCTCGCATCTCATGAAGCGCACGCATGACTGTGGTCAACTCACCAAGGCCGACATCGGCGCGTCCGTTGCGCTTGCCGGCTGGGTGGACACGATCCGAGACCAAGGCGGCATCATGTTCGTCGATCTGCGTGATCGCAAAGGCGTCACGCAGGTCAAACTTGAACCGCCTGATGACGAAGTGAAGGCTAAGCTATGGTGGAAACTTAAGCCCGAATCGGTCATCAGCGTCACGGGCGTTGTCACGCTGCGGCCCGCGGGCACTGCGAACACGGCGCTGCCGACTGGAGAGGTGGAGGTCGATGCCACTGGGCTCGAGATTCACAACATCTCCGAGACTCCGCCGTTCCCGCTCGATGACGAGGGCGGCGACCGGGTCAACGAGGACCTGCGCCTGACCTACCGGTACCTCGACCTCCGCCGGCCGAAGATGCGCCGGAACCTCGAGGTGCGCCACCGCACGACCAAGGCCGTGCGCGACTACTTCGACGCCCAAGGTTTCATCGACGTCGAGACGCCCAACCTGTTCAAGAGCACGCCGGAGGGCGCGCGCGAGTACCTCGTGCCGTCGCGCATCCACCCGGGTGAGTTCTACGCGCTCTCGCAGTCGCCGCAGCAGTTCAAACAGATCCTGATGGTCGCGGGCGTGGAGCGCTACATCCAGATCGCCCGCTGCTTCCGCGACGAGGACCTGCGCGCCGACCGCCAGATGGAGTTCACGCAGATCGACGTCGAGGTGTCGTTCATCGACCGCGAGGGCATCTACACGCTCTTCGAGGGCATGCTGAAAGAGATCTGGAAGGCTATTCTCGACGTGGACCTGCCGGTGCCGTTTCTGCGGCTGGCCTTCCGGGAGGCGATGAACCGCTTCGGCGTGGACAAACCCGACACGCGGTTCGGCCTCGAGCTGGTCGATTTCACGGAGCTGTTCAAGAAATCCGCCTTCAAGGTCTTCGCCTCGACCGCGGCGGGTGGCGGGGCGGTGAAGGCGCTCAACGCCAAGGGCCTCGCGGACGTCACCCAGGGCGAGCTCACCAGCCTGGAGGAAGCCGCCCGGTCGCTCGGGGCGAAGGGCCTCGCCTTCATCAAGGTCGAGGGCAGCGAGTGGAAATCCCCCATCGTGAAGTTTTTCAGTGACGCCGAGAAGGCGGAGCTCACGCAGCGGCTCGGCATCGCGGACGGCGACATCATCTTTTTCGCGGCGGCGCCGTGGGAGAAGGCGTGCGCCATCCTCGGCCGCATCCGCCTGGAGTGCGCGGCGCTGCTGCAGAAGCGCGGCAGGCTGGCGATTCCCGCCAACCAGTGGAATTTCCTCTGGGTCATCGATTTTCCGCTGATGACCCTCGACGAGGAGACCAAACGCTTTGTGGCCACGCACCATCCGTTCACGGCGCCCGTGCCGGAGGATATTCCTTTGTTGGACACCGAACCGCAGAAGGTTCGCGGCCAGCACTATGACGTCGTGCTCAACGGCATGGAGATCGGCGGCGGCTCGATCCGCATCCACCAGCCGGCGCTGCAAGAGAAGGTCTTCAAGGACGTGCTCAAGATTCCGGCGGACGTGGTCGAGAGCCGCTTCGGCTACCTGCTCCGCGCGTTCAAGTACGGGGCGCCGCCGCACGGCGGCATCGCCTTCGGCCTCGACCGCCTGGTCGCGCTGCTGTGCGGCACGACCAGCATCCGCGACGTCATCGCCTTCCCGAAGACGCAGAAGGCGCAGGATCTCATGACGCAGAGCCCGACGCCCGTCACGCCGAAGCAGCTCCGCGACCTGCACATCGCTGTGATCGGGCCCCCGCCCGCCTGAGGAGAATTGGTTCCTGCGGACGCCGGTCCGGCTCAGTGCTTGGATTTGAAGTACAGGTACATCAGCAGGAACAACAGGACCTGGACGGCGATTACGCCGGCGATCATCAGGATCATCGGCGTCCGGTTCTTCCACGGCTGTGGCGAGCGCAGGTGCAGATGGCGCTCGGTGAGCTGCACGATCTCGTAGTCGTCGAGCTCCTTCCGCATCTCTTCGGCACTGACATAGCGCTTCTCCGGGTCTCGCTCCAGCGCGTGGAGAATGATTTCCTGGATGACGGGGGTGAGGTTTTCGTTGAGCTTGCGCGGTGCAACCGGGTCGCCGGTAACGCGGGCGTTCATTACGACATAGGGGCTCTCGCCTTGGAAGAGGGTGGAGCCGGTTGTCATCTCGTAGAGGATGGCGCCGAGGCTGTAGATGTCGGTGCGGTGGTCGCCGCGGCGGCCCTTCACCTGCTCGGGGGCCATGTAGTCCGGGGTGCCCATCGTGGGGGTGAAGCCGGCGAAGGTGAGGCGGCGGGCCTGGTCGACGCGGGCGATGCCGAAGTCGAAGAGCCGCAGGCTGCCGTCGCGGCAGACCATGATGTTCTGCGGTTTCAGGTCGCGGTGGGTGATGCCGTTTTTGTGTAGGTAATCCAGCGCGTCGCAGATGCGGCTGGCGTAGCGCACGGCCTCGGCCTCGGGGAGCGGCTTCTGGCGCTCGAGGATCTTGGCGAGCGTCTCGCCGTCGAGGAACTCCATTACCAGGTAGGGCCGGCTCTTGGGCGTGTCCACCTTGACCACCTTGAGGACGCCCGGATGGTTGAGGCGGGTGCCGATCTCCTCCTCGCGCTGAAAGCGCTCGAAACTGGCGACGTCGCTCTCAAGCGCCATGAGCGGCACCTTGATCGCGACGGCATCACCGGTCTGTCGGTCGTTCGCCCTGAAGATCGAAGCCATGTTGCTGCGGGCGACCAGGTCGGTCAGGTCGAAGCGCCCATCCAGCGTCATGCCTGGCGAAAGCTCACCCGCTGGGGAGACGGCCACGGGCTTGGCGGCGGGGTTTTGCCTGCTCGGGTTGCGGGCTGGAGTCGGATTCACCACCCTTTCCCAGTCACGCACTTCGAGTAACTGCAAGGAAATGTTGTCCTCGCCCCCGCGTTTTTCGGCAAGCGCCACCAGTTGCTTGCAGGCGTCATAGGGGTGGTTGCCGCTCACGATCTCGCAGATCTCCTCGTTGAGGACGCAGGCGTGCAGGCCGTCGGTGCAGTGCAGGATGAAGTCGCCGTGCTGGAGCGGCTCGACAACGAAGTCGGGCTGGCAGAACGGTTCGATGCCCACGCTGCGGGTGAGTTCGCTGCGCTGGCGGCTGGCCATGGCCTGGCGCTCGAGCATGAGGCCGAGTTTCACCGGCAGGGCGGTGGCGACGTGGTCCTTGGAAAGCTGGAAAATCCTCTTCTGGCGGATGAGGTAGGCGCGGGTGTCGCCGACGTTGGCGATGTACGCGAACCGGTCGCGGAAGATCGAGGCGACCAGGGTCGTGGCCATGGAGCGGCCGGCCTTGGCCGCCAGCGCGGTATCATGGATCTTCGTGCACGCGGTGGCGAACATGCGTCGCAACGTTTCTGCGGGATCGGCGCTGGCCGGGGTGTTGCGGAAGATCTGCAACGCCTCCTCGACGGCCATGCGGCTGGCGACCTCGCCGCGGTCGAGCCCGCCCACGCCGTCGGCCAGAAGCGCCACGCTGCCCTTTTGCTCGCGGACGAGCGGGTCCTCCGACTCCCAAAAATCGAGGTAGTCCTCGTTGATTTCGCGGACCGGTCCGGCGGTGGTGATGCGGGCGTAGCGCAGGCGCATGGAGCGGAAAAACCACGAACTCCGCCGCCCTGACAGGCGAGCGGAGCCGTGGTGGGTTGAATGGCCGGATTGGGCCGATTAGCAAACAATCATGTTATGGCAGCCGCCGGACGCTGGCTGAGAAGGATTTCCTTGCCGCGCTTTTTGCTGCTGGCGCGGAAGTAAACCAGACCATAGATGCCCCAGACGGCAGCGATGCCCAGCGCGATGTAGGGCTCCTTCCAGCTCATGCCCGAAACCGTGAACGGCCCGATCAGGTAGAAGAGCATGCAGGCCAGGTTGGCCAGCAGGCCGAAGACCGGTATCACCACGTGCTTGAACCCGTGGAAGCTCTGGTGCTCGCGAAAGGCCACGATCGCGATGAAGCAGGTGAGCATGTAGAGCAGGAAGGTGCCGAAGTTGCTCACGAGCGTGACGATCACCAGCGTGTTGGGCAGCGAGGCGTACGTCTCCGGGCTGAAGATGCCGAAGCTGTACCAGACGTTGTGCTTGTCCAGAGCGGCCGGCGTCGTGCCGCCGAGGTAGACCGCCACGGTGAAGCAGCCGATGATGGCCGAGATGATTGCGAGCGTCCAGATGGCCCGATGCGGCG
>CAJAKX010000045.1 GCA_903940425.1 uncultured Opitutia bacterium
ATCTTCGAAAAAACCAACGCCGTGCTGATCACCGACACCCTCAGCACCCTCCAGCGCATCGAGCAGCTCATCCGCCAGCTCGACCGGCCCGCCACCGCCAGCCTGCAGCCGAAATTCTACCCGCTGCACTTCGCCAAGGCCAGTGACCTCGTCAACAAAATCAGCGCGATCCTCAAGCCGCCCCTCAGCAACCAGATCAGCTCCGCCACCAGCGTCAGCGCCGACGACCGCACCAACCAGATCATCCTCGTCTCCGACCCGCGCCAGTATCCACTTTTCGACGAACTGATCGCCAAGCTCGACGTCAAGGCCGATCCGAACACGCGCAATGAGGTTATTTATCTCAAGCATGCCACCGCCAAAGACGTGGCCACGCTGCTCACCAATCTCGTGTCCGGACGGAGCCAGGCCGCCAGCCGCACCGATCAGACGACCGCCCGGCCCGGCCAGACTGCCGTCCGCTTCCCGACCGCGGCGGGCAACACCGCGCAGCCCAATGCCCCGACGTCCCTGCCCGCGTCCGTGCAGCCGGCCATCGCTAATCTGCTGGCCGAGGCCGGCAACGCCTCCGATTTCAGCAGCCTCATCACCGTCCTGGCCGACGACCGCAGCAACTCCATCGTCGTCTCCGGCACCGTCGACGACATCCGCCTGATCCGCGAGATCGTCGACAAGGTCGACGTGCTGCTCGCGCAGGTGAGCATCCAGGTCGTCATCGCCGAAGTCACGCTCAACGACACCGACAAGAGCGGCATCACCGCGCTCAACCTCACCTTCGGCACCGACAACGTGCGGGGCACGCACATCACCAATTTCGACACCGGCACCGGCACCTCCGCCGGCGAGATCACCGGCTGGGCCGTCACCAGCGGGGTGGTCAATCCGCTGTCCTTCCAGGCCGCGCTCAGCAACACCGGCTCCAAGAGCAACGTGAAGGTCCTGTCCGCCAACACCATCGTCACCACGCACAACAAGCAGGCGGAATTCGTGGTCAGTCAGCAGCAGCCCATCATCACCGGCACCACCTCCACCCCGAGCGCCACCACCACCAACACTGGCCTGACCACGAGCTCCACGGTCACCTACAAAGACATCGGCATCGACGTGAAGGTCACGCCGCTCATCGGCGACGACGGCAGCATCCAGCTCGAAATTGACCAGAAGGTCGACGATGTCGTCGGCAACGTCACGGTCGACAACAACCAACAGCCGATCATCGGGCACCGCCAGGCCACCTCGTTCATCAATGTCAACGACGGCCAGATGATCGTGTTGGGCGGCTTGCAGCAAACCAAGCACAGCACCAACCGCAACAAACTCGGCCTGCTCTACGAGATTCCGATCATCAGCCAGCTGCTGGGCGGGCGCACGCACGAGGAGAACCGAACCGAACTGCTGCTGTTTGTGCGGCCACATATTATTCCTCCCGGCCAATCCACCAAGAATGCCAACCAGAGCATCGACACGCTGACCAACAAGGATCAGGTGAAGCAGTATCTCGAAGACCCGTCAAAGCAGCAGAAGGAAAGCCTGCTCAAACAGTTGACGCAATGAACGCCTGCCGGCGCCCGCTGCCATGAACGCGCTGTCCCGGGAAATCCTGCCCGCCATGCTCGCCGGGCGACTCACCGACGAGCAAAAACAGACCGTGCTCGAAGCGCCCCGCGGCCAGCGGGTGGCCACGGTGGCCGCCGCGCTCGGCCTCACCGAACCCGACGCTCTCGCGCTGGTCGCCCAGGCCACGGGGCTGGACGTCGCCAGCGACATCCGCCCCGATCGGGCGGCGCTGGGTCTCACGCCGGCGCGCCTCGTGCACGACTACCAGGTCGTGCCCATTCTTGAACCCGGGGCAGGGCCGGCCGCGGAGGCCGATGACGACTTAAAACCCGCAACCGAGGACTCCAAACAAGAGTTGCATCTGGCCACCGCCTGGCCGCCCGACGCGGTGATGCTCGACTGGGTCCGCACCTTCACCCCGCGGCCCCTCCGCTGGCACCTGGCGCTGCCCGACCGCGTGCACCAGCTCATCATCGAGCATTACGGCGTCGGCTCCGGCAGCCTCGAGGATTCCAGTGAGGATTTCGCCCCGGTCCAGAATCCGCAGGGCGCCGACGAAACGGTCGACGAGGACGCCGCCGTGGTGCGCTTCGTGAGCGACGTCATCAGCCAGGCCATCGCCGACGCCGCCACCGACATCCACTTCGAGCCGCAGGAGGGCCAGCTCCGCATCCGCTACCGCGTCGACGGCCTGCTCGTGCCCGTGCCGCTGCCGGAGAACCTGCTGCGCTTCCAGGACGCCATCATCTCGCGCCTCAAGATCATGGCGCGCCTCAACATCTCCGAACGCCGCCTGCCGCAGGACGGCCGCATCAATTTCAAGACCATCGGCAGCGCGCTCGACATCCGCGTCTCCACCATCCCCACCATCTACGCCGAGAGCGTGAGCCTGCGCCTCCTGAACCAGAAGAAGGAGGCGTTCACCATGGACCGGCTGGGCATGAACGCTGAGGAGCAGGCCATGATCATCCGCGTGCTCGACTACCCGCACGGCATCATCCTCGTCACCGGTCCCACCGGCTCGGGCAAGTCGACCTCGCTCAACGCCTTTCTCCGCCAGATCAACTCGCCCGATCTGCGCATCGTCACGATCGAGGACCCGATCGAATACGAGGTGCCCGGCGTCAACCAGATGCAGGTGCGCCCCGAGATCGGCCTCACCTTCGCCGGCGCCCTGCGCCACGTGCTGCGCCAGGACCCCGACGTCATCATGGTCGGCGAAATCCGCGACCTCGACACCGCCGAGATCGCCATTCGCGCCTCGCTCACCGGCCACCTTGTCTTCAGCACCATCCACACCAACGACGCGGCCGGCGCCTACACCCGCCTCGTCGACATGGGCGTGGAGCCCTTCCTCGTGGCCTCGGCCATCGAGCTGGTCATCGCGCAGCGTCTGGTGCGCCGCCTGTGCACCGCGTGCGCCCGGCCGCAACCCGTCAACCGGATCAAGCTCCGCGACACCCTGGCCATCTTCGGTCTCGATCCCGCCGGGGCCGACTCCATCAACGAGCTCATGGCTCCCGTCGGTTGTGATCGCTGCCGCAACAGCGGCTACCGCGGACGCATCGGCATCTTCGAAATCCTCCGCCCCAATGACGAGCTGCACGATCTCATCCTCAAGCGCGAGTCGGCCCGCGTCCTCACCAAGTGCGCCCGCGACCACGGCATGCTCACGCTGCAACATTCCGGCTGGGAGAAGGTGAAGGCCGGCTACACCACGCTGGAGGAGCTGCTGCGCGTCATCACGGTCACGGAGAAATGATGGGAGGGAATCCAGAATTCAGAATCCAGTATCCAGCGTTGCCTGGCCACGTGTGGTTCTGTCCTCTGTTTTCTGACCTCTGACTTCTGGTCGCGCCATGCCCCGCTTCAATTACACCGCCCGCGACCGCTCCGGCCAGTCCGTTTCGGCCGGGCTCGACGCGTCCTCGCGCAAGGAGGCGCTGCGCGTGCTCGCCGCGCGCGGACTGACTCCGGTGAGCGTCAGCGAAACCGCTGCGGAAACCGGAAAGAAAACCGCGATATCGAAGCCCTTTCCGAAATCCGGCATCCGAAACCCGAAATCGCCGGCGCGCCTGGGCCGCGCGCAGCGGCTGCCGTTCCTGCAGGCGCTCTCCGATCTCACCGCCAGCGGCCTCTCCGCGGGCGAAGCGGTGCGGCTGCTCAGCCAGCGCCTCCAGGAGCCCGCGCTGCGCGCGCTCTGCCAGGGGCTGTGGGAGCGCCTCGGCGAGGGACAGCCGCTCTCGCGCGCCATGGAGGCGTTCGCCGGGGTCTTCGACGACTCGACGGTAAACCTCATCCAGGCGGGCGAGGCCACTGGCGGCCTCAACGACGTGTTGCAACGCCTCATCCAGCATTTCACCGAGCAGCGGGAGCTGCGCCAAAAGTTACTCACCGCCATGGCGTACCCGGCGTTCATCTGCTGCTTCGCGGTCGGCGTCATCATCTTTTTCATCTTCGTCCTGCTGCCGAAGATCGAATCGCTGCTCTCGGCGCTGGGCGGCAAGCTGCCGCTGGCCACGCGGCTGCTGATCGACACCTCCCATTTCTTCATCAACTACGGCCTGCTGGCACTGGTGGGCCTGGTCCTGGCCGCCGTCTCCTTCTGGCGCTGGCGGCAGACCGAGGCCGGCCGCGAGCGCACCGACGAATGGGTGCTGCGCCTGCCCTTTGCCGGCTCCTTTGTCACCACCGCGACGGTCATGAACTTCAGCCAGACGCTGGCCGTGCTGATCGAGAACGGCATCACCACGGCCGAGGCGCTGCGCATGACCGAGCGGGTCATCGCCAACCGCACGCACCGGCGCGCCTTCACCGAGGCCACCGCCCGGGTGCTCGAGGGCGAGAGCCTCTCGCTCGCGCTGGCCCGCACCGGCTGCTTTCCCCCTCTGGTGCTCGACCGCCTCGCCGTGGGGGAAAACACCGGCAACGTGGTGCCCAGCCTCAAGGAGATCGCCCGCACCTATCAGAAGGACCTGAGCCGCCGCCTGCAGGTCTTCACCAGCGTCGTCTCCACCGGCGTGCTGCTGTTTGCGTTCAGTTTCGTGGGCTTCCTCGGCTACGCGATCTTCTCCGCGGTGTTCTCGCTCAGCGCGAGCTTCAAGTTCTAGCGGCGGGCGGCCCGCTAGCGCACGATCTCGACCGAGGAGACGCGTAGCATGACATTGAGCAGGGCCGGGTTGCCCGGACTGACGGTGAGCGAGAATTGTTCGATGCCCAGGTAGGGCGCGCGCCGGTCGATCTCGTCGTAGAAGCTGAGGATGGAGCCCAGGTCGGCGTTGCGGATGGCGAACTGCACCGTGTTGACGGCAAACTGGCTGGTGCGCTCGGTGCCGAGAATCTCGCTGGAGGTGTTGCTGCGCACACCAATCTGGTCGGCGATCGTGCTGAGCTCGCCCAGCAGACGCGGGCTGCTGAAGGTGCGCGCGGGGTCGAGATGCGCGATGGCCCGGGCTGCAGCCGCCTCAATACCCGCGCGGTTGTCGAGCCATTGTCGCTGCGTCGTCAGCACGGTGGCCGTGGCCCGCCATTCCAGCCAGAACGTGCGGCCGCGCCGGGCGATGCCCGTCAGCCAGATGGCGGCGCCAAGGGCCAGCAGCGCGATCAGCAGCAGCTTTTCCCGGAGATGACGGCTGAAAAAGAAGGCTTTCATGACGGCGGGACCGCGGGCCGGAGCGCCTCCGGCTTGAACGTGACGGTGAGGGTGAAACGAGTGATGCCACCCCGGTCGACCGTCTGGCCGAGTTCCACCAGGGCGCAGGCGGGCAGCTCCTTGAGGGCGGCCTGATAGTTGAAGACGTCGGGCGTGGCGTTGGTCTGGCCCTCGATCTCGAGGACATAGAGGCCCTTCGTCGCGACGCGCAGAAACTGGATCGTGCGGGGACGCTTTTCGTTCACGATTTCGAGCATCCGGACCGGCATGAGCCGGCGCGTGGAGAGCTCCTCGATGTGGTTGGCGAGGTTGTGCTTGGTCTCGATGTCCTGCACGGCGGGCGCCTGCGCGGCCGCCAGCGCGGCGCGGTTGTCCAGCCAGAGCCGGCCGCCCTTGAGACCGAGCTGGAGCACGGCGGCAAGTCCGAGGGCCGCGGCGCAGCCCATGAAGGCCCGCCAGAGGTTGAGGTTGCGCGCCCGGTCGCGGCGGCGGGCGGCCAGCGCGGCCTTGTCGCGCACGTCGAGCGTGTCGAGCTGCGCGGGGGTGAGGTGCGAGGTGAGTTTGCCGTCGGTGAATTCCAGACCCTCATCGCCGTCGCGGGAACTGGTGCCGGCGGGGACCGCCACTGTGGTTGGCGGGGGCAGATGCTTCAACTGCGCCGCCAGTTTCTCCTGCAGCGCCGCGCGCTCCCCCGGCGGCGCG
Source organism: uncultured Opitutia bacterium (assembly GCA_903940425.1). Taxonomy (GTDB): domain Bacteria; phylum Verrucomicrobiota; class Verrucomicrobiia; order Opitutales; family Opitutaceae; genus Fen-1467. Next base: position 5,912 of record CAJAKX010000045.1, read on the forward strand.
TCCGGCGCCACCGGGTGGGTTGCCACCACGGCAGGCACGGCGTCATGCCCGTCCCAACCGAGGGCGGTGACAAAATCCGCGCCCGTCACAAGCAGCGCCGTGGGGCCGGCCGGCGCGAGGCCCAGCCACGCGGCGAAGGCCGGCAGCACCGCGTCGGCGTCGGCCCACTCCGCCGCATCGTCCACGGTGAAGTGCCGCCGGTAGGCCGCGTAGACCAGCACCCGGCCGGCGCCGGGCGGACAAAAATAGCCGTAGCAAAGCTGGGCTACGGGAAACGGAGACAAACCTTCCAGCGCCAGCTCGACCTGCGCCGGGATCCCGGCCGGAAGCGTCTCCGGCGCGAGCGGCATTACACGCACGAAAAAGGCGTGGTCAGACAGCAGCACGACCTTTTTCACCACGGGGCCGGATAGTTTGAATTTCTGCATGACGCTCATGCGGACGCGGGTTGGGAGGGTGCGGCGGTGCCGACGATCTCATCATTCTCGCGAATCTCGAGGAGGGTAAAGGGATAATTCAGCGACGGCTGGGTCTGGGTGCTGGTGGTGGAGGTGGAAGTCGTGGCCGACGTGCTGCTGCCGGCCGCGTTCGTCCCGGCAGAATTCTGATTTGTGGTGGTGGTGGTGCTGCTGGTCGTGGCGGTCGGTGCGTCGGCCGGCGGCAGACCGGCCCCGCCTGGCGGCGCCACCACGGCGCTCACACGAAACGACGTTGACCCCTCGCGAACCGTTACCGTGATTCGCAGGCAGCGCACCTGCGTGCCGAGGCGCGATGACATCGCCGCCTGGCCCACCAGCCCCGCCACATCCTGCGAGGTGCGGAAATACGCCGGACCCTGCCGGGTATAGGAGCCGAGTCCACCCAGATAGTCGGTGATCATCTTGATGCTCGTGACATCGTAGCTGCCGAGCGCGGCCAGCGTGGTGTCCCGCGCGCCGTTGAGGTTGGGCTGGGTAAAGTCATACAGCGACACGCTGTCGGCAAAGCGCCGCCAGAGGTCGTTGGGCCGGCCCTGGTCATCGTAGAACAGATCGCGGACGAACTGGATGGAGGCGAGCTCGGAAAAGGAGTGCAGGGAGCGGGCGGGCGGGTCGTGGGGCAGGGCGGCGCGCTCATAGTCGGTCGCGCGCGCGCTGAAGGAATCGACCGGTTCATAACCCTGATGCATCCACACCAGCAGCGCGTCCGCCAGCCGCTCGGCATCGGACTGTTTCAGATCAAAAAGCAGGAAGAGATCCCGGAGCGTCTGGAAATCGGCATGCGGCAGCGGAATCTTGCCGCTCTCGTCCTCGATCGCCGCCTCGACCACGAGACCCTCCGGGGGGGCATACCCGGCAAAGTCCAGCGGCGCGCCCCACCCTTCCGCCGGACTGTACAACCCGCCGTCCACCGTCCGGAACTCCTGCAGCACCGCGAGCGTCGTCTCCAGCGCCGAATACGCCTCGACCCGCAGCCGTTCGGCCCGGACGTCGCGGGCATCCGCGAGCAGGTCGACGGTGGTCTTCTCCAAATACTTGGTCATCGCGAAGGCGGTGAGCAGCAGGGTCATCAACACCAGGAGAATGACCGAACCAGCCTCGCCCGGGTTCCGGCGGGCGCGCCCGCGACCAGTGTTGGGGGCTGGCGGCATGGTCAGAAAAGCGGCAGCGCCTGGCTGGCCGTCGGCAGCGTGACGATGGTTTCGCGGGTCAGCGTGCCATAGGTGAAGCGCAGGCGCAGACGTGTCGGCAACTGCCACTGGCCGCTGCTGTCGCGCTGCAGCGACGGGTAATTCTGCCAGCTGTTGAAGCCGGCGTTGTAATAATCGTAGCTGAGCGCCGTGACGAGCGGCGAAAGCACCGTGGCCCGCGGCGGGTCGTCGGCGAAACGGGTCTCGAGCCGCGAATGCCAGTAGAGAACGAGCCCCTGCTCCGGGTGAACGCCCAGCGCGCAGACGACATCTGGCAGCGGCGCCGCCGGCCACGGCAGCACGCGGCTGCCGGCCGGAAGCTCGAA
>CAJAKX010000046.1 GCA_903940425.1 uncultured Opitutia bacterium
CACCCTCACTTTCACCTTCCCATGTCCATTCTCGTCACTCCCGAAACCAAGATTCTCATCCAAGGCATCACCGGCGCGTTTGGCGCCCGCCACGCGCAGCTCTCGCTCGACTACGGCACGCAGGTCGTCGCCGGCGTCACCCCGGGCAAGGGCGGCCAGTTCTTCGAATACAAGCAGTAAGGTGCCCATCTTCAACTCGGTCGCCGAGGCCGCCGCGGCCACTGGCGCCACCGTGTCCGCCATCTTCGTGCCCCCAGCCTTCGCCGCCGACGCCATCCTCGAATGTGCGAACGCGGACCTCGACCTCGTCGTCGCCATCACCGAGGGCATCCCGATCCGCGACATGGTGCGCGTGAAGCGCGCCATGGTCGGCCTGCGGACGCGCCTCGTCGGACCCAACTGCCCCGGCGTCGTCACGCCTGGCACCGGACCCGACTCCACCGGCGGCTGCCGCATCGGCATCTCGCCCGGCTACATTCACCGGAAGGGCCACGTCGGCATCGTTTCGCGCTCCGGCACGCTCACCTATGAGGCGGTGTGGCAGGTCACCTGCAAGGGGCTGGGCCAGAGCACGTGCGTCGGCATCGGCGGCGATCCGGTCAACGGCAGCTCGCACCTCGATATCATCAAACTCTTCAATGCCGACCCGGACACGAAGGGCATCATCATGATCGGCGAGATCGGCGGCACCGCCGAGGTTGAGGCCGCGCGCTGGATCAAGGCCAACTGCAAGAAACCCGTCGCCGGCTTCATCGCGGGGGCCACCGCCCCCGCCGGCCGCCGCATGGGCCACGCCGGCGCCGTGATCGGCGGCAAGGAGGACACCGCCGCCGCCAAGATCGCCATCTTCCAGGAATGCGGCATCGAGGTCGCGGTCACGCCCTCCGACATGGCGGATGCGCTCCGCCGCGCCGCCCGGGCCAACCACAAGAAGCTGGCGTAGCGTGGTCTGAAGGTTAGAGGGAAATTCAGAAGCCATGAAGCCAGGAGGGATTCCCCTTCATGGTTTCCTGGCTTCTGAATTCCCGATGCAGCCGTGTTTATGACACATTTTCGACTGGCGCGGGGCCGGGCGATGTGCCACGTTCCGCCCCGCATCAGGAACGAATCCCGCCTGCGGGGGTTCTGCCAACCGGGCCGGGAGCGGCCACGGTGGCTTCGGGCAACGGCCCGGATGTGCGTCGCGGTCCCCCGCGGCGAACAAAAACGCTCCCGAAGACGACAGCCGCCCTGATGCCAGGGCGGTTTTTGTTTTCCCTGATGCGCAAACCTCCAACCGACGTTTACGCATCATGTCAGCCACCGCCACTCCCCTCCTCCGGGTCCGCGTCCGCGCGGAGAACCCGAATCATCATCTCTGGAACAACCACGGCACGTGGTTCCTCCACTACACGGTGCATCCCACGCCGTTCACCAAGGAGCGCGTGCGCCGTTCGCTCGGCACGCCGCTGCTCGACGTGGCCCGGGAGCGCCGCGACGCCTGCTTCGCGCACCTGCGGGCGCAGACGATTGCCGGCCCCACCCATCAGGGAGTGGCCGCCTAAACCGGACGGCCGCAGAGGCGGCGGGCACGGCGGCCCGCCCTCCACGAGATCCGGGGTTTTGGAGGGCCCGGCGCCGTCCGGGCCGCTCCCCTCCAGGCCGTGGCCTGAAAGCCAAGGGAAAATTCAGAAGCCATGAAGCCACAAGAAATTCCCCTTCATGGTTTCCTGGCTTCGGAATCAAACTTCCCGCTCCCGGCCTGCGGCTACACCCCGATCGCCTCGCAGCACTTGCGGAAATGATGGCCGTAGATGGAAAGCGTGACCGCCATGGGCATCAGCGCCGGCCGGTGGAAGAACGTCCAGATCAGCAGCCGCCAGTACTGGAAGCGCTCGCGGCCGAGGACGCCCAGGCGCACGCTGGAAAGCGCGAACGCCATCATCCGCCGCCAGTCCAGCGAAGCGGAG
>CAJAKX010000047.1 GCA_903940425.1 uncultured Opitutia bacterium
ACAGGCAGGGCATTCGACTCCGAGAAGGTGGCCGCAGGCCATGAGCGGAGGCGGTACGCCGGAGTCGAATGGCTGGCGGGTCTTATTTTCGCCCTGCATCCGGTGTGCGTGGAGTCGGTGGCGTGGATTTCGGAGCAAAAGAATACACTCTCCACCATCTTCTACCTAGGCTCGGCGCTCGTCTATCTGCGTTTTGACCAAGACCGCCGGCCCTCGCGGTATTTTCTGGCGCTGGGCCTGTTTGTGCTGGCGCTGCTGACCAAGACGGTGACGGCGACGCTGCCGGCAGCACTGCTGGTCGTCTTCTGGTGGCAGCGGGGTCGTCTCCAATGGATCCGGGACGTGCGGCCGCTGCTGCCGTGGTTGGGGCTCGGCGCGACCGCGGGGCTGTTGACGTCATGGGTGGAGCGAACCTTCATCGGCGCGCAGGGTGCGGATTTTACGCTCAATCTGCTCGAACGCTGCCTGCTGGCAGGCCGGGTGATTTGGTTTTATCTGGGAAAGCTGGTGTGGCCCGCGGACCTGATATTCATCTATCCGCGGTGGGCCGTCGACGCGGCGGTATGGTGGCAGTACCTGTTCCCGCTGGGGGTGCTGGCGCTGGTGGCGGGATTGGCCCTGCTGGCCCGACGGCACCGCGGACCGTTGGCCCCTGTCGCTACGGCGGGGCTGGCCCGCGTTGCTGCGGCGGGGCTGGCCGGATTCCTGATTTTTGCCGGCACGCTGTTTCCGGCCCTCGGATTCATCAATGTCTACCCGTTCATCTATTCCTACGTGGCGGACCACTTCCAGTACCAGGCCTGTCTGGGCATCATCGTGCCGGTGGCGGCGGGGCTGACGCTGGCGGCCGGCCCTCTGCTGAACAGCAGAACGGCCGCCCTCCGGTGGCTGAGCCCCGCAGGAGGCGGGCTGTTGCTCGCGACGCTGGGCGCGCTGACCTGGCGCCAGTGCGGCATGTATAGCGATGCCGGTACGCTCTATCGGGAAACGCTGGCGCGGAACCCCGCCTGCTGGATGGCGCACACGAATCTGGGCGACCTCCTGTCGAGAATTCCCGGGCGCCTGCCGGAGGCGATCGACCATTTTGAGGCGGCGCTGCGCATCAATCCCCGGGATGTGAATGCCCACAACGACCTGGGACACGCCTTCACGGAAATTCCGGGCCGCCAGCCCGCAGCCATTGCCGAGTATGAGGCGGCGCTGCGAATCGATCCCCGTTTTGCGCCGGCGCACAACAACCTGGGGGTCGTTCTGGAGACCATCCCCGAACGCCTGCCGGAGGCGATCGGCCACTTTGAGACGGCGGTGCGATTGGCTCCCGACGCTGCGGAATTGCACGACAACCTGGGCGCAGCCTTGCTCAAGATTCCGGAGCGGGCGCCGGAGGCGACGGCCCAGTTTGAGGCGGCGGTGCGCCTCAATCCGGGTTCCGCGGACATGCAGAACAACCTGGGCGCGGCCCTGGCTAAAATCCCCGGACGATTGCCGGAGGCGACGGCCCATTTGGAGGCGGCGGTGCGGCTTAATCCCCGCTCCGCGAAAATGCACAGCAACCTGGGCGTGGCCCTGGCGCAAATGCCCGGGCGATGGCCAGAGGCGGTCGCCCAGTTCGAGGCGGCGGTACGAATGGATCCCCGTTCGGCCGAGGCGCACAACAACCTCGGAGCAGCCTTGAGCAGGATCCCGGAGCGGGCGCCGGAGGCGATGGCCGAGTTTGAGGCGGCGACGCGCCTCAAACCCGACTTCGCCGAAGCGCACAACAACCTGGGAGACGCCCTGGTGAACATTCCCGGGCGATTGCCCGAGGCCATCGCCGAATATGAGGCGACATTGCGCCTCAATCCCGACTCTGCCGAAGTCCACAACCAGTTGGGAAAAGCCTTGCTCGGCCTCTCGGAGCGAGCGCCGGAGGCGATGGCCCATTTCGAGGCGGCCGTCCGGATCAATCCCGGGTTTTTCGAGGCCCACTACGCGCTGGGAATCCTGCTGTCCGACCAGCCGGAGCGCCGGCCGGAGGCGCTGGCCCATTTGGAGGCGGCATTGAGGATCAAACCCGATTTTGCACCGGCCCGGGAAGGGATCGAGCGGCTGCGGGCCGACCGACCCTAGCCCGCCTTCCGCGGTTGGAGCATCACAAAAATACACGTCATCGATCCATCGTCCGGTTGTTCAAGAGCAAAC
>CAJAKX010000048.1 GCA_903940425.1 uncultured Opitutia bacterium
AGGGCCCGCACGGCCGCTTCGGTCGAAGCATCGCTTGAGAAGGAGGAAAGACGGCTGGCCTCTGAAGCGTCCGTGGCGACCATGGCACTCGCCGGCCAGACATGACGGGAATGGTCGGCAGTGTCGCTTTGCCCGGAAGCCCCCGGCAACGGGGCGGCACCCGCCGCGAACGGGAGAAGCAGGCACAGGATGCATGCCACTCGCCACATACCCGGTGAGACGACCGGTCAGGCCAAAGGTTTCACCAGGATCTTGGAATTCCGGCCGCTCTCCTCGTAACCCTTCAGGCGTGACTCGGGCAGGACCGTCTTGTCCGCCTCTGCGAAGCCGCAGGACGAGATGAAGAAGGTGAAGCTCTGTGTGGACAGGGCGAGCGCCGTCGTGGCGCCACGCTCCTTGGCGACCTTGCAGGCGTAGTTGACCATCTTCCGGCCGATGCCGCGGTTCTGGTAGAACGGCAGCACGTAGAGCGAGCCGATCTCGGCGAGCTCGGGTTTTTCGGGGTAGGTGGTGAGGGACACGGACGCAATGAGGTTCTCGTCGATCTCGAACACTAAGAACTGGTCGATGTTCTTTTCGATGGCCTGCTGGGTGCGATAGATCAGCTCCTCGCGCTTTACGGCGTTGCGCGTGAGGTTGTAGATGTGGCGTACGTCGCGGCGCGTGGCCTTGCGGATCTGCTGATAGTCGTTGCCGTAGATGAGCGTGCCGACGCCCTCGTTGGAGAAGATCTCGTTGAGCAGCCCGTCGAAGACCCGGCCGTCGAGCAGGTGGACGCGCGAGGTGCCGGTCTCGATGGCCTTGACGGCGTGCAGGGCCTTGCTGTGCCCCTCCTCGGCGATGGTCTCGGGATGGTCCTTGAGGAGGTCGCGCAGCGTTTCGACGGAGATTTCGCGGCGCAGCTCCCCGTTGATGGTCAGGCCGCCCAGCGGCGCCAGGTAGATGATCTTGCTGGCCTGCAGCACCTCGGCGAATTCGGCGGCGAGCAGGTCGGAGTTGATGCGCAGCGAATGACCGTCGGGTGCGAAGCCGATGGGCGAGAGGATCGGGACGATGTCGGCGGCGATGAGATGGAGGATGAACTCCTTGTCGATGCGGTCGACCCGGCCGGTGAACTGCTGGTCCACGCCCTTGATGATGCCGATGGGCACGGAGCGCACCGCGTTGGTGATGGCGCATTTCAGGCCGTTCTGGGTGAGGCCCTCAAGGATGAGATGCGATACGCGGGACGAGGCGCGGATGGCGAGGTCGAGCGTGGCGGCGTCGGTCACCCCCGTGCCACGGGAGTCGGTAATGGGAATCTTGCGCGCCGCCGACAGCTCCTCGATCTGCTGGCTGATGCCGTGGACGAGCACGAGCTTGATGCCGAGGCTGCGCAGGACCGCGATGTCGATGAGGAGGTTGCTGAAATTCTCGTCGGCGACGATGGAGCCGTCGAGGGCGATGACAAAAATCTGCCCCTGGAACCGCGGCACGTATTTGAGGATGCCGCGGAGATCCGTAGGTTTGATGATGGTGGTGGCGGGACCGTTGCTCATCGGAGTGGCGTGGGGGTTTTCTTCGAATCGCGCGCCCGCGTCAATGGGGGATTACGGCCGAGGGGAAACCGGAAACTGGAGACCGGAAACCGGAAAGACCGGACAGCGCGCCGGCCGCAGTCAAACACGCCAGCCAGCCATCGCTCGAAGAGCGACGTCTGGTGAGAGTTTGGTCCGGCGGATTGGCGGGATTCAATCCCCGCGGGTTTGCCGGCAAAGGCGCGGCTTCTTCACTTCACGGTGAAGCCCCAGCTTTTCGAGGTGCGGCCGCCGCAGAGCGTGACCGTGTAGCGGCCGGGCTTG
>CAJAKX010000049.1 GCA_903940425.1 uncultured Opitutia bacterium
CATGCGCGCGGCGAGGGCGCGCACGGCCGTCGCGGTCTTTTCCGGGCTGGCCAGATCGCCGCGGCTCAGCCCGAAGAGCGACAGCAGGCGGTCGATATCCACCCAGCAGGTGTTGGAACTGTACCAGGTGAGCGCGAACTCGTCCTCCTCGCGCGGCAGGGCGAGCCCCTCGACGAGCCGCACCCGGCTGTCGATGCGCGCCAGGCCGCCGCCGTGGTCCTCCACGCGCTTGGCCATGACCTCCCAGCCGAGCGTGGCGCCCGCGGCGCGGAACCAGCCGAGGAGTGCGGGATCGACGGTGGCGCCGAGCGTGTCGATGTTGTGCACGAGCAGCGTGCGCAGGCCGGGCCGCGCGGCGAGCAGGCGCGCCAGCACGCCGTTCTTGAGCAGGTTGGGAATCTCGAACCAGTGGCCGACGGGATGCAGGCACTGCCCGGGCAGGTTGTCGGTGTAGTCGCTGCCCTCGCCGGCATTGCGGGCCCACGCCGCCAGCGCGGCGCGCACACTCTCGCGCATCTTCTCCTGCTGCTCGTCGAGCTTCTGCTGCGCCGTCTCCTCCCACGCGAAATGCAGGTCGCGCACCGTCGGTACGAGCCGCAGGCCGATGGAGCGGCCGGGCGAAAGCCACACGGTGCGGTCGAGCGCGTCGCCGGCGGTCTCACGCAGGAAGCGCTCGATGGGGGCGTGCGTGAGGTAGCTGGTGGTGAAGACGTGCGGAATCTCCCCGCCGAAGGCGCGCGCCGTGCGCCGGGTCTTGGCGAGATGCACCTCGATGAAGTTGCGGTGCGCGCCGCCGAAGGTGGCGAACGGATGCAGCCCCTTCACCACGCCGGCGCCCTGCGTCCAGCGGCTGCCTACGCCCGCGGCATAGGTCACCACGGCCACCTCGCCGGCGCGCAACGCGGCTTCGCCCTGCCGGCGGAATTCCTGCGAGGCCGCCGCGGCGTCGAACAGCGCGTCCGCGGGCACGTCCTCGATCCGGGTGCTGGGCGGCAGGCGGTTCATGGCGAGACCGATGCGCCCGTTGCGCAGGTCGGCGCGGATCTGCTCGTGCTGCGCGCGGTCGAAACCGTTTTCGGCCAGCAGCTCGTCGAGCCGGCCGGCATCCTGCGCCGCGGTGGCGGCGGGCAGCATCCGGTCGAGCAGCGACGGCATCACCGCGGCGAATTCCGGCCGGCTGCGCGCCGCCTGGGTGAACTGCTGCAGGTCCGCGCGCTCCCGTGGCGTGAGGTGGCGCGCTTCCTGCCGCAGGCAGCGCGGCACGGTCAGCTGGTAGTAGCCGGCGGGCAGCAGCGCGTCGGCGCCCGTGAGCAGCGCGGCGGTCGAGCCGTGTTCGTTGATCGCGAAATCGTACACCACCGGGTCCATCGCGAAGGGCAGCGCCGCCTGCAGTTCGCGCTTGGCCGCCAGCATGATCTCCTGCAGCCGTTCCTGTCCCTCGCGCCGGCGCGCCGGCGCAAAGATGAAACCCATGCCGCCGCCCGACATGCCGCCCAGCATCCAGAAGCCCCAGAAATCATCGCCGAACGCCGCTCGCGTGCGCTCGATGAGCCGCTCGGTGTAGAGGTTGCTGACCCACGGGATGATCGTCCGCAGCGGCCCGAAAAAATTGGCGGTGAGGGAGCGGCCGAGCGCGCGCACCTCGCCGCCGGCGAGCTGGCCGAGAATCTCGTCGAGCGTGGCCACGGCCCGGCGGCGCGCGGTCCACTCGGCTTCGCCGCGCAGGAGGTATTTCTCCGTCACCATTTCGAGGATGGGCCCGACATTCTGCGCCATGCCGCCGTGCACCAGCACGAGCGACTCCTGCAGCCGGGCGCGCGCCGCGGCCGGCACGCGGTCGGGGCCGAGCAGGGTGTGGCGGGGCAGCAGGCAGCCGCGGCTGAGGCCGTATTCCACGTCCCCCGGCTGCGCGGCCACGCCCTCGATGAGCTTGATGCCGGGCCAGAGACCGCCCGAATCCTGCCAGCCGCCGCCGGAGCCGCCCAGCCATTCGCCGAGGATGGCGCGCGCCGCGACCATGCGGCGCTCGGCCTCCGTCATCGGCCCGGCGAGCGAGCGGATCTGTCCGGTGGCGCGCATGCACGCGCCGATGAGCGCGCCGAGCAGGGTGGTGGAGACGGCCAGCCGCGAACCCTTGGGAATGCGGTTGACGTTGCTGACGAGCTCGAAGCCGCGGCCCGGTCCGAAAATGACGCCGAGCAGCCCGGCGAGCTTCGCCCCCGAGCGCTCGATGCCCGGCGGCACGAGGCCGGCGGCGATGATCGCAGCCTTCAGCAGACCCAGATAGTCGCGGCCGAAATCGAACACCTCGTCGAGTTCGCGCACCTCGGCCGTGGCCTCGAGATCCACGCTGGCGAGGCGGATGAGGGGCTCGTCGATGACGCGAAAGTACGCCTCGACCGGCGGGCGCGGCTCGGAGTCGCGGCCGTGCAGGCCGAGGTCGATGGAGACGTTGAGCACGCGCGCGCCCTCGGGAAAATCCATGCCGAGGAAGAAAATATCGCTCCAGCCGCAGTGGGTGAGATCCATGCGCACCGGGGTGCGCTCGCGCAGGACGGGCCGCGGCGCGCCGCCGTCGTTGCGCAGCAGCTCGGGCCGCACGCGCAGCGGCTGGTCGAGCGGATGGCCGAGGCGGAACATCCAGGCGTTGCCGCGCGTGGAGCGCACGGTGTGGCGCACCTGGTCGGCGAGCGTCTGGAAACCCAGCGCGTGGTAGGCCGCGGCCAGCGCGCTGGAGAGGGTTTCGTTCGCGCCCTGCGCGGTCTGCGCGCGCAGGAAACCGCTGATGGCCTCCTCGAAGCGCCGCTCGAGCATGCGGCTGAAGCCGTCGTAGGGCACGCGGCCCGTGCGCGGGAACCCGGACCGCGCCGGCAGGTGATAGCGGTGGATCGCGGCCAGGAAAAACAGCGCGCGGACGCGCTTGTAGAGGTTGGCCTCCCGGCGCCGGTAGGCCTCCAGTTCGGCGCAGGCGGCCAGCAGCTCGGCCGCCGGCCGGTCCGCGCACCAGCGCTCGATGGCGAGGTCGCGCACCGCCGGTGCCGTCGCCTCGATGATGTCGGTGACGCGCACGCTCATGGCTCAGCCGGGGCGGGTGGCGAGAAGCTCGACGAGCTGCGTGAGCACATGATCGCGGTCGCGGCCGGCGAGGGTGAGCGCCAGCTGCGCGAACAGCAGGCCGTAGGGGGCGCCGATGTCGTAGCGCCGGCCGGCGATGCTGAAGGCGAGGTAGCGCCGGCGCGCGGCGAGCGCGTGCAGGGCGGGGGACAGGCCCAGCGGCTGCCCGGGCGCGGCGGCGCGCTGCTCCTCCAGCAGATCGAAGACCTCGGCGGGCAGCACGTGCATGCCGAAGAAGCACAGGTAGAAACCCGCGCGCAGGCCGGGCACCAGCAGCACCTGCTCCGCGACGGTGGGCGTGGGTTTTTCGAGCACGGTCTCGATCTGGTAAAGCGGACGGTCGCCGCCGACGAGCCGGCCGCCCACGGTGCCGTAGGCCGTGAGCAGGCTTTCGTGCGTCGGCTGCACGGCGGAGACGGGGGCGTCCTCGGCCGCGGCCACGTCGATCAACTGCCGGGCGCAGCTCGTCGCGCCGTGCGCCACGTGCAGGTGGTCGCCGACGAGATGCAGGAAGGCCTCGTCGCCGATGAATTCACGGCCGCACAGCACGGCATGCCCGTAGCCGCACGGGTCGCGCTGGGCGATGAAGCGCACCCGCCCGCGCAGGGCGCCGCAGGCGCCGGCATAGGCGGTCTCGTCGCCGGGACAAACAATCACGCAGAATTCCTCCACGCCCGCGCCGGCGGCCTCCTCGAGGATGATCTGCAGGGCGGACTTCGACTCGCCCTGCGGGTCGATCAGCATCTGGAGCGGCAGCGAGCGCTGGCGGGGATTGGCGGCGGTGACGAGGGCTTTGCGGACTTTCATGGGGACGGAGTTCGACCGGCGCGACCGCCGGGGCCGGCGGCACGTTCTGGCCCAGAACAACGCCGGCGCGGAAGGGAGACAATCCGAAAGGAGCCCGCTGACTGGAATGATCTGGTTTGTCATCGCGAGGCCGGCTCCGCTGGCCGTGGCGATCCAGCTGGATTGCTTCGTCGTCCCGCGCCTGCGGGACTTCTCGCAATGACAGACTGGGCCAACACCGGGGCCCAGCGCGTTCCGCCGGCCACGGCTTTTTGCGGAACAGCGGTTGACCGGGACCGGTTTCTGACTACTAACTCCGTCTCCCGTCCAGCGGCTCCCGCCCCGGCCGGGGCGTTTGCAGACACGCGCGGTTGGGTCTATGGTATCCGCCGCGTGACCGCAGACCGGAAGCAAGCATGAAGGCCAAACCCAGGTTGTATCTCCACCGCGCCGCCGGCAAGGCCGCGCCCGCGATCGCGCGCGGCTACGACCCGCGGTTCAAGGTCACGCCCGCCTACCGCGCGGAACTGCCCGACATGATGCATGCCGTCGACGCCATCCAGGGCGCGAAGGTGCCCATCCAGCATGTGGGCGTCGCAAATTTCCGGCTGCCGATCAAGGTGCGCACGAAGCGCGACGAAGTGCTCATGCTGGAGGCGAAGGTGACCGGCACCGTCTCGCTCGAGGCCGAGCTCAAGGGCATCAACATGAGCCGCATCGTGCGCTCGTTCTACGACCACCGTCACGGGGTCTTCACGCTCGAATGGCTGGGCCGGATCCTGAAGGCCTACCTGCGCCGCATCAAAAGCAAGGACGCGCGGCTGAAGGTCGGGTTCTCCTGGCCGCTCCGGCAGCGCAGCCTGCGCAGCGGACTCGAGGGCTGGCAGTATTACCAGGTCGCGTTCGAGGGCGTGCTGACCCACACCGGCCGCTACCGGCGCTTCCTCCATTTTGATTTTGTCTACTCCTCGGCCTGCCCGTGTTCGGCGGAGCTGGCGGAGCATGCGCGGGACCGGCGCGGGGTCTACTCGATCCCGCACTCCCAGCGCAGCAAGGCCCGCGTCAGCGTCGAGATCACCCCCGGCCGGCATCTCGCCATCGAGGACCTGCACGCCCACTGCCTCCGCGCGCTCAAGACGGAGACGCAGGTGATGGTGCGGCGCGAGGACGAGCAGGCCTTCGCCGAGTTGAACGGCGCCTACATCAAGTTCGTCGAGGACGCCGCGCGGCTGCTTTACCACGAGTTGAACGGCGACGCGCGCATCCGGGACTTTCAGGTCGCCTGTGCACATCTGGAGTCGCTGCATTCGCACGACGCCGTCAGCGTCATCTGCAAGGGTGTGCCGGGCGGCTTCACCGCGGACTTCATGGATTTCAGCCAGCTCGTGTGCTGAGCAGGGGTTGCGGTCTGCACGGAAAGACGGCCGCGAGTCGCGCCGTTTGCATGACGGGGGCGACGGGCAGCCTGCGCGGCAGAATTTTATCGCGCTTCGCGCAAGCGGGTTGGCTTACGCCGGACGCGACTGGCACGGGTCCGGCAGGGGAGGACGGCGATCAATCTTCCATCGATCATGACCTGGTCCAATGCGTGCGGATTTTGTTTGCTTGGTCTGGCCATGCTATGGCTGCCGGCGCTGGCGCCGGGACTGATCGCGCCGGATCCGTTTTTTGGCACGAGTACGCGGGAGCTGTGGCTGCAGTTCATGGGCACGTTCAACGCCTCACTCGGCGCGGGCACGCTGGGCTGGCACGCGATGAAGCAGGCGTGGCGCCTCCCGGTCTGGCTCGAGCCGCCGGTGCCGCAGCCCCAGCCCGTGCGCGCCGCCGCCTGAGTTTTTTTCACGGGAGGCCAACAACAGGTTCGGTTGCCTGATCAGCGCGCCGGACGAAATTCATGCGGTTGCGTGGGAGCCCTTCGACCGCAACCAGGTCGATTGAATAACCTACAACAGCGAGCCCTGCGCGCCGCCGGCGGGCTTGAGGCCGACGGCCTGGTAGCCCTTGGCCGTGAGCATGCGGCCCTGCGGCGTGCGCTGCAGGTAGCCTTCCATGATCAGGAACGGCTCGTGCACCTCCTCGAGCGTGTCGGCCTCCTCGCCCACGGCCACGGCGATGGTGTTCATGCCGACGGGGCCGCCGGCGTAGTGCTCGGCCATCACGCGCAGGATGCGCTTGTCCATCTCGTCGAGGCCGCGCGCGTCGATCTCGAGCATCTCGAGCGCGGCGGCGGCGACGGGCTTCGTGATCCGGCCCGACGCCTTTTCCTGCGCGAAGTCGCGGATGAAATAGATGAGGTTGTTGGCGATGCGCGGGGTGCCGCGGGCGCGGGCGGCGATTTCGCGGGCGCCGTCGTCGTCGGTTTCCACCTGCAGCAGCCGGCACGAGCGCCGGACGATGGCCAGCAGCGTGACGGCGTCGTAGTAGTCGAGGCGCGTCTGCAGGGTGAAGCGCGAGCGGAGCGGCGCCGTGAGCAGGCCGGCGCGCGTGGTGGCGCCGACCAGGGTGAACTTCGGCAGGCTCAGGCGCACGCTCCGCGCGTTGGGCCCCTGGTCGATCATGATGTCGAGCCGGTAGTCCTCCATCGCCGCGTAGAGGTATTCCTCGACGGTTTTCGGAATCCGGTGGATCTCGTCGATGAACAGGATGTCGCCCTCCTCCAGATTGGTCAGCAGGCCGGCGAGATCGCCCGCCTTCTCGATCACCGGGCCGGAGGTGACGCGCACGTTGCGGCCCATCTCGGCGCCGAGGATGAAGGCGAGGGTGGTCTTGCCGAGGCCGGGCGGACCGCTGAACAGGATGTGGTTGAGCGCCTCGCCGCGGCGTTTGGCCGCGCCGACCATGACCTTGAGGCGTTCGACGGTCTTGGGCTGGCCGGCAAAATCGCCGAACGCCAGCGGCCGCAGCGCCGTCTCGGCGGCCGTCCGCGGCGCGGTGAGGGTGGAGCGCAGGAAATCCACGCCGGCGGGGGGGGGATTTCCCGCCGTTTTGGGTTTTGGGTTTGGTGTTTTGGGTTCGGACACAAAGGCAGGGGTTGAGGTGAGTCGGTCGCGCGCGCGTTCAATTCGGAATCCGCATTCCGCAATCAAGCATCACTGCCAGTCCACCTCGGCGCCGAGGGCGCGGAGGTTTTCCACGAAGCGGGGATGGGCGCGCTGGATGATCCCGGCGTTGCGCACGACGGAACGGCCGGGGATGCTGGCCGCCACCATGTAGAGCGCCACGGCGGCGCGGATGATGTAGGGCGCCTCCACCACGGCGGGCCGCAGCGGCTTGTCGCCGAAGACGATCACGCGGTGCGGGTCGCATACGACGACGTGCGCGCCGAACTTCGCGAGTTCGGACAGCCAGGTGAAGCCGCCCTCGTAGACCTTGTTCCAGAAATGAATCTCGCCCGGCGCGCGGACGGAGAGCGCGATCATGCACGGCAGCAGGTCGACGGGGAAATAGGGCCAGGGCGCGGCCTCGATCTTGGGCAGGAGGTTGGGCGTGTAGGTGGGCGCGACCCCGAGCCGCTGGCCGCGGCGCACCACGGCGGTCGTGCCCTCGTGCCCGATGACGACGCCCAGTTTGCCGAACGAACGCGTGATCAGGTCGAAATGCTGCGGCAACGATCGCTCGACGCGCACCTCGCCGCCGGTGATCGCCCCGAGCGCGAGGAAGGTGACGATCTCGTGGTAGTCGCTGTTGATGGCGAACGTGCCGCCGCGCAGCTGCTTCACCCCCTCGATGCGCAGCATGCTGGTGCCCACGCCCTCGATCTTCGCGCCCATGGCGTTGAGCATCGTGCAAAGGTCCTGGACGTGCGGCTCGCTCGCCGCATTGATAAGGGTCGACACGCCCTCGGCGAGCACCGCGGCCATCACAAAGTTTTCCGTGGCCGTCACCGACATGTAATCCTGCCAGTGGCGGGTGCCGCGGTAGCGTCCGTCCAGCGTGAGCGTGAGCGCCCCGTCCCGGGTGATGACGGCGCCGAGGGCCTTGAGGATTTCGAAATGCGGGTCGAGTTCGCGGATGCCGAGCGAGCAGCCCTCGGCGCCGGTGGGCACGACGATCTTCTTCATGCGCCCCAGCAGCGGCGCGAAGAGCAGCACCGTCGAGCGCATGCCAGCGGGCATTTCGCCCCTAAGGCGGGCGGCATCGAAGGTCGAGTGATCCACGCGCATCTCGCCCTTCGCCTTGTCCCAGGTGATGCGCGAGCCCTGGATGGTGAAGAACTCCACCAGCTTCTCGAGGTCGGTGATGGCCGGCACGTTCAACAGGCGCATCGGCTCCCCGGCCAGCAGCGTGGCGCACAGGATGGGCAGCGCCGAGTTCTTGTTGCCGGACGGGATGATCGTGCCGGAGAGCGGTTTGCCGCCGTTGACGATGAGATCGGCCATGAGAAGGCGGGAAGGCTGGGGGCTTCAGGCGCGAGGGCCCGGCATAAAAAGAGAGGCGCCCATCGGGGGATGGACGCCTTTCAATGCGATTCGAAGCGAAGCGGTTGGCAAGGCTTAACTGCCTTGCGGGGGACCGCCCTCGGGACGTCCGCCGCCCCGGTAATCACCGCCACCGTTATGGCGGCGACGGTGGCGACCACCATGGTTGCGGTGTTCGCCACCGTAACCGCGCGATTCGCCCGAAGACTGGCCGCCGGGCTGGCCGTCACGCGGGCCACGCTGGTCGCCGTGGAAATTACGACCGCGTCCTCCGCGGCGGCGGCGGTGGTGATACTGGCCCTCGCGGCCGTATTCCCTTTCGCCGCGGGTGTCGGCCTCGGGCTTGGGCGCTACGGCGGATGACCCGCTGAAGAGCTTCTTCAGCCAGGCGAAAAAGCCGCCGGATTTCTTCGGAGCCTCGGCCTTGGGCGCGGAGGGAAATTCGGTCCGTCCAGGCTCACTGCCAGGGGCGCGACCCGGCTCATTCCAAGCCGGGCGGGGCTCGGCGGGCCGGTCATCCCGGCGTTCACGCTCCGGACGGAAAGTGGGCCGTTCGCCGCGGTGGTCTTCGCGACGCGGGCGCTGATCCGCGGGCAGGACGTCGGCGGGCCGGCTCTGCTCACCGCCGGGCTGGCTGGCCACGCTGCGGAAGGAATCGCTCTCCCAGTTGTGCTCGACGCGCTTGGGCGCCTCGGGCGGAAGGATTTTCAGCTCCGGTTTCGGTTCCGCTTCGGCGGGCGCGGCCGGCCGGGGTTCATTGCGGACCTGGCGGACCTCGACGGCGGGAATCGCGGAGACGGCGGGAGCTTCGGCAACCGGGGCGGCTGGAACCGGGACCGGTGACGGTGGCGGAGTGCTTGCTTCGGCAGGGACGGGCTCAATGGGAGCGGCGGCCGATGCCGGCGGAGCGAACGGGTTCTTGTATTCAGTCGGAGCGGTGAGGATGGACACCGCCGTGGGTTTGTAGTCGGCCGCGGGAGCGGCGGCGGCGGCCGGGGCTGCCGGGCTGACCGGACGTTTGCCGCGGGCCAGGCCGGAGCCGCGGTTGTTGCTGAACGTACTGGGGGGCGGGGTTGGGCTGGGTGGCGTGCCTGGTGTGCTCGCGGTCTCGGCTGCCGGGGTTTCGGCGCCGGACGGTTCTGGATCTGACATGTTATGTATTTGTTTTGAAGCGGCGCTCACCGTTGCCGGGAGCAGCCTGTGGTTTAGGGAGAGGCATGCGGAACGCGCATCGCGCGCTCAACGACTGCCATGAAGGGCGCACCATCGGCCAAAAGCCCACCTCCGGCAACTCCAAAACCACCGGACACACTGGAATGGACGTTGGCGGGTGTTCCAACCTTTTAACCGGAAGCAGGTTGTGCAACCCGCTCGGCGGGCTTGCCAGCCGGGCCATACCGGCCTAGGCACACGTCGCATGGACAAGCTCGAAGAGATCTTCCGCCTGCAGAATGAACTCAACCGCCGCATCGGCGTGAATCTCCCGCCGCCCACCGACGAGGAAAAAACCAAATGGGTCCTCAACTACACGCGCGCCCTGCAGCAGGAGACGGCGGAACTCATCGACTCCGTTCCGTGGAAATGGTGGGCGAAGTACCAGAAGTTCGACGAACAGAACGCCAAGGTCGAGGTCGTCGATCTTTTTCACTTTCTCATCTCGCTGGCGCAGGCGCTCGGCATGAGCGCGGAGGATGTTTACCAGGCCTATATCAAAAAGAACCTGGTCAACCACCAGCGTCAGGAGAGCGGCTACGTCAAGAAAGACGAGGCGGACTCGAAACACATCTAGACGCCGCCGAATCCCCCGCTTCTTCGCCGCCCGACAACCCGATCAAATCGACCCCTATCCACCCTCCGACCATGTCCTCCTTTTCTTCGACCCAGTCCAGTTTCCTTTTGGCGATGCGCCGTCGCTTCGCCTTCGTTTTCCTCTGCGGCGCCGTGACGCTCGCGCCGGGGTTGCTGCGCGCCGACGCATCGAACCCGGGCGCGCGGTGGCAGCACATCAAGACGGCGCTCTATTTCACGAGCCGCGACGTGGATCAGCTCCTGACCACGCCCGAGGACCGCCGGGCGACCCTCGCCTACTTCGCGCCGTTGCGTCTCTCGAAGGTCTACCTCGAGGACGCGCGCGGGGAACCGGCCGCGGTCGCGACTTACCGCGAGATCGCCGCCGCCCTGAAAGCCGAGGGGTTCGAGGTCTCCGGCGCCGTCGTCCCCGCCGACCGCGGTCCGCTTTGTTACAACGATCCGAAGGATATGGCCACCCTCGAGGGCCGGGTGCGCGTGCTCGCCCAGGTGTTCGACGAAATCATCGTGGATGACTGGCTCTTCACGACCTGCACCTGCGCGAAATGCCTGGCGGGCCGCGGCAGCGATTCCTGGGCCGACTACCGCAGCCGGCTCGTGGCCGAGCAGTCGAAACGCCACCTCATCGACGTCGCCAAGCAGGTGCGCCCGGAGGTCCGCGTCATCATCAAGTATCCGAACTGGTACGAGGGCCACCGCCAGCACGGCTACGACGTCGCCCGGCAGTCGCCGCAGTTCGACGGCGTGAGCGTCGGTATCGAGACGCGGCAGCGGGCCACCCACGACCAGCACATCCCGATCTACTCGGGTTATGTATTCCAGCAGTGGATCGGCGGCGACGCCGGACCGAAGTGGCGCAGCGCTTGGCTCGACAACTACGACATGCAGGGCGATGGCAATGACTACGTCGCCCAGGTGTGGCAGGCGGTCCTGGCGCGGACTCCGGAGATCATCTTCTGGTGCGCCGGTC
>CAJAKX010000050.1 GCA_903940425.1 uncultured Opitutia bacterium
CGAGAGGAGGGCCAGCTTTTCCATGCTGGCGTGTTTGTGCGGCGCCGCCCAACCTGCGGCAAGCCGAAAGGATCGCCGCACCGTCTGGAGCCGCGCCTGATCCGGGCCACGCGCGACGCGCGGGCGCCCGCAGCGGGCGAAATCACGACGGTCACGCTTGAAAATGGCGCCGGACTGGAGATGGTTAAAATCGGCACCGGCGGCTGACTTCACCCCGGAGCCATTCCAGCAGCGAACGCACGATCTTCAGGCATGGCGCAACCCTCCAGCGAAATTCCGGGTCTCACGGCCCACCTTGACCGGCTCGTCCACCATCATGGCGGCAACTGCCTGCCGGAGGGAACACCACACGCATTCGTCTATTTCATCACGATCAAGAACGAGTCCGACCGCATCGTCACCCTGCTCGGCCGCAAATGGGTGATCCAGCAGGCCGACGGCAGCCACCTTGTCGTCGAGGGGGATAAGATCGTCGGCGAGAGGCCGCGCCTGGCGCCCGGCGAGCATTTTTCCTACAACAGCTATCACGTCACCGCCGGCAACGCCAGCGCGCACGGCTCCTTCCACGGCGTGGATGAATTCGGCCAGCTGGTTCATGTGAAGCTGGCGCCATTCGCGATGGCGATTCCTCCCGAATAAGCGTCCCTCCCCCACGCGAATCCGCGACGGTCAACACCCGGAAGGAAGCTTGCGCGGACTCGCGCGCTCCCTCTAGCTAGGCGCCCAGAATGAAGTTAATCGACCTTAACCGTGCCGGCGGCATCGGTGCCAATTCCTTTTATGTCCAGCTCGGTGAGCTCAAGATCCTCGTCGATTGCGGCCTGCATCCGAAAAAGGTCGGCCGCGTGGCCACGCCCGATTTCAGTCCGCTGCGGGGCGTGACCCTGGACCTTGTCATCATCACGCACTGCCACCTCGACCATATCGGCAGCCTGCCGGTCCTCCTCCGCGAGCAGCCGCGCGCTCCGGTGATCATGACCCAGCCGAGCCACATGTTGATCGAGCGCATGCTGCACAATTCGGCCAGTGTCATGGAGCGCCAGCGCGCGGAGGACAACATCCCTGACTACCCCCTCTTCACGCACGCGGAAATCGACCGCTGCGCCGGCCGCTTCACCCCCCTGCCCTACGGCCACGCCAAAAAGTTTCGCGGCGCGCACGACGCGATTGAAATCATCTTCCACCAGGCGGGTCACGTGGCGGGCGCCGCCGGCGTCGAGATCCATCACAAGCAGCGCAAGCTGTTCTTCACGGGCGACGTCCAGTTCGAGGCCCAGCGGACCTGCCCGGCGGCCAAGTTTCCCATCGACCATTTCGACACGCTGGTCACGGAGACGACCCGCGGCGCCACCGAGCGTCCCGCCGGCAAGGAGCGCGTGAACGAGGTCGCCCGCCTGATCACCACTGTCAACGAGACCATCCAGCGCGGCGGCTCGATGCTCATCCCGACCTTTGCACTCGGCCGGATGCAGGAGATTCTCTCCATCATCCATGATGCGCGGAAATTCGGCCGCGTGGTTGACTGCCCCATCTACGCCTCGGGCCTCGGAGTCGACCTGTGCGACTATTACGACGACATCGCCCGCAAGACCAAGCAGGTGAACTTCACCCGGCAGATCCTCAAGGACCTGAAAGTCCGCTCCCTTCCCCGCAAGCTTGTGCCCGGCCGCCTGCCCGAGGAAAGCGCCCTCTACGTCGTCAGCAGCGGCATGGTGGTGGAACGCACCCCCTCCTACATCATCGCCGCGGGCCTCGCCGGCCATGCGCGCCACACCATCGGCTTTGTCGGCTACTGCGATCCTGACACGCCCGGCGGCCACCTGCTCGCCACCAAGCCGGGCGAGACCCTGCTCTTCGACAAGATCAGCGTGAAGACCCGTTTGAAGGCGCGCGTGGAGCGCTTTGAACTGAGCGGACACGCCGACCGGGACGAGTTGCTTGACTTCGCCCAGCACTGCCAGCCCCGGGCCATTGTGCTCACCCATGGCGACCCGCCGGCCCGGGCCTGGATGGCGAAGGCGCTGGCCCGGACGCTGCCGAAGAGCAAGGTCATCGATCCCACGCCGCTGCAGCCGTACCAGGTGTGAGGCTCCGCGCCCGCCGCCGCCGCGCTACGCTTGCAACAATTCCTCGATGCGCGCGCAGATTTCCCGGTTGCCGGCGACGTAGTGAATCCGCGGGGCGGTGACGGCGAACTGGTGCAGGGGAAAGGGATTGTTCCGGAGGAAATGAACCTCGGCGCCGCCTCCGAGGGCGATGGCATACGCCGCAGCGATGTCCCATACCCGCACGTTGTGATCGAGCACGCCGTCGAGCAGGCCGATGCCGACGTAGGCCAGGTGCAGTGTGCTGCTGCCCAGCCCGCGAATCTTGAACTGCTGGATGACCGGCCCGGCCTGTGGCACCAGGGCTTTGTCGTAAGGGCTGTGAAATCCGATCAGGCTGTTCGCATGCGGCGCCTCCGGCCGCACCTGCGCCGGTTTCCGGCCGTCGAAGGCGCCGAGGCCCGGGCCGCCATGAATGAGCGTTTTGCGCGCCATGTCGTACACGGCGCCATAAACCGGCTGGCCGTGCTCGAGCAGTGCGAGTGAAATGGCGCAGAAGGGAATGCCCGCGGCATAATTGTTGGTGCCGTCGATGGGATCGAGCACCCAGCAGAACCGCGCCGTCGCGGCGATCGGCTGCTCCGCATTGAGCAGCTCCTCGCTGAAACCCTGATCCGCGGGAAACTGCTTCCTCAATTCCTGCAGGATCGCCTCGGAGATTGCCAGATCCGCCGCCGTCACGCGGGTCCCGTCGGATTTCCACGCGCTCTTGGCGCGCCGGAATCCGCGGTGCAGCCGCGCGGTTTGCGCCTGCACCGCCCGCATGGCCACCGCGATGCGCTTCTTAATCTCCGGATTCATTGCTTCACGAACAACACGAAGTGCCTGAAGAACCAAGCCAAGAGTGTCCGGCCGCAATTACTTTCCACTGATCGCGTGCTACCCGCGTGCGCCGATACCGGTCACCGCTGGTAATGCAGTTTGCCAGTCATCGCGAGGCCCGTTCTGCTTGTCGGCAGAACGGGCCGTGGCGATCCAGCCTCTCGACAGGGATCGATACCCTGAGCTTGTCGAAGGGCTGGATTGCTTCGTCGCCTCCGCTCCTCGCAATGACAAATGGACCACGCCCGCCCGTGCCGCATGCTTGCCAAGCGAAAGGAGTCCGGCTGTCCTTGGGCAACCCCGACTATCATGCATCTTTCGCATCTGTTTCTGACCGCAGCGGCGCTGGCTGCGCCCCTTGCCGCCCAGGAGACCACGGCCTGCCCCTGCGGCGATCCTCCCATCATTGTCAGTGGTGAACTTGCTTTTCACCGCCTGCCCTCCGGTTTGGCGATTGAAGGCACGGACCACCCCGCGGTTTTCTCCGACACGGTCTTCGGACGCTCCATCGAGGCGGCAGTGCCCGGGCTGAAGCCCGGCCGGTATACCGTGGAAGTTGACGTGGCGGAGACCGTCTGCCTGGGCGAGGACCAGCGCGTGATGGATGTGACCTGTGGAGAAGTTGACCTCGCCCGCGACCTCGACGTTTTCGCGCGGGCGGGCGGCCTGGGTCAGGCGTATCTCATCCAAGGCGTGATCGATCGCACCGCAGTTTCCCAGGACGGCGCTCTTACCATCCGGTTCAAGGGTCGCAAAAACGCCGCCATGTTCAGTGCCATCCGCGTTCGGGATGCCGCCGGCAACGTCATTGCCGCCATCACCGCGGCCGAACTGCACGAACAGGAACCGGCGGACGCCTGGCGGATTCCCGAGATCACGGAACCGCCGGTGTACATGGATGCCGCCCAGCCCATGGACCGGCGGATCGACGACCTGATCCGGCGAATGTCGCTGCACGAAAAAGCCGCCCAGATGCTCAACGATGCGCCGGCCATCGAGCGGCTCGGCGTGCCAGCCTACAATTACTGGAACGAATGCCTCCATGGTGTGGCGCGCGCCGGCACCGCCACCTCGTTTCCCCAAGCCATCGGCATGGCGGCCATGTGGGACTCCCCGTTGCTGCATGAGATCGCCGATGCCATCGCCACCGAGGCGCGCGCCAAATATCACGACGCCATCCGCCGCGGATCGCACACGCAGTACCACGGCCTCACCTTCTGGACCCCCAACATCAACCTCGACCGCGATCCGCGCTGGGGACGCGGCCAGGAGACCTACGGCGAGGATCCGTTCCTGACCGGACGCCTGGCCGTCGCCTTCATCACGGGACTTCAGGGCGATGACCCGCGTTACGCCAAGGCGCTGGCCTGCGCCAAGCACTTTGCTGTGCACAGCGGACCGGAGCCGCTCCGCCACACCTTCAACGCCGTCCCTTCCGAGCGCGACCTGTACGACAGCTACCTGCCCCACTTCGAGCAGGCGGTGCGCGAAGGCCGCGTCGGCGCCGTCATGAGCGCCTACAACCGCGTCTACGGCAAATCCGCCACCGCGAGCCCGTTCCTGCTGACTGAACTGTTGCGCCAGCAATGGGGGTTCCAAGGTCATGTCGTCTCCGATTGCGACGCGGTTAACGACATCTGGAGAACCCACAAACTGGCCGCCACCCCTTCGGATGCCGCCGCGATGGCGGTGAAGGCGGGATGCGACCTCAATTGCGGCAACCAGTACTATGCGCTGACCCGCGCCTTGAAGGAAGGCCGGCTGACCGTCCAAGACATCGACCTTGCGCTCCACCACATCCTCACTGCCCGGTTCCGCCTCGGCATGTTCGATCCCGACGGAATGGTTCCCTACGCCGGGATTCCGCTGTCCGCGGTCGATTCGCCGGCGCATGCCGCGCTCGCCCTCAAGGCGGCCAGGGAATCCATCGTGCTGCTCAAGAACACCGGCGTGCTGCCGCTGGATCGCGCCCGGCTGAAACGACTGGCGGTGATCGGCGCCAACGCGGATTCCAGGAACATGCTGCTCGGAAACTACAATGGCACTCCGTCCCACCCGGTCACCATCCTGCAAGGCATCAAGGCGGCCGCCGGCCCCGGCATCGAGGTGGTGTTCTCGCCCGGCTGTCCGCTGGCCCTGCACCCGGGCGAGACTTTCAGCACGGCTTCGCCTGAATACGCGAAGGCCGTGGCCGCCGCCCGCACCGCCGACGCGATCATCTACGTCGGCGGCATCAGTCCGAAACTGGAGGGCGAGGAAATGGGGGTGGACTATGACGGCTTCAAAGGCGGGGACCGCACCCGCATCGAGCTGCCCGCCGGGCAAAACGCCCTGCTCCAAGCGCTGCAGGGCACCGGCCGGCCGGTCATCTTCGTCAATTGCAGCGGCAGCGCCATCGCCATGCCGTGGGAAGCGGAACACCTGCCGGCGATCATCCAAGCCTGGTATCCCGGCCAGGCCGGCGGCACGGCCGTGGCCGAGATTCTCTTCGGCGACTGCAACCCGTCCGGACGCCTGCCGGTCACCATCTACCGTTCAACGGAGGATTTGCCGGCCTTCGAAGATTACGCCATGGCCGGCCGCACGTATCGCTTTGCCACCAAGCCGCCGCTGTTTCCATTCGGACATGGCCGGAGTTACACGGAATTTAGCTACGGCCCCGTGCGGCTGGCAGGCGGCGAGGTCCGCGCCGACGGCACCATCCGGCTGAGCCTGGATATCACCAACGCCGGCGGGCGTGACGGCGACGAGGTTGTGCAGGTCTACGCCCGGCGGGCGGCGCGCGCGGATCCGCAATTGCCGCGCCTGCAGCTCTGCGCCTTTCAACGGGCGACCGTCCTCCACGGCCAGAGCACGACGGTGGAGTTCATGATTCCCGCCTCGACTCTCCGCCACTGGGACCCGCAGTCCAAGGCCTACGTGGTCGATGCCGGCGATTACGAACTTCGGATCGGCGCGTCGTCAGCCGATATCCGCCAGACCAGCACTGTCAGCGTCATCCATTAAACCCCGACCCCGCGGTCTGAACCTCTCCGGGGACCGGCCGCTATTCGTAATCGTACAGCTTGGGATCGCGCAGCGGCGGACCGCGGCGCGCCCGGAGACGTGATCGCGCCTCCTTGGGATCGGCCGGAGGTTTCGCCCCGGCCTCGCCTCCCGGGCCGTACGGATTTTCCGGATCACCGCTCTCGCCCGGGCCGCCAAGCTGTTCCTCCAACTGGTCGGGATCGGCGCCCTCCTCGAGCTTGCGCACCACTTCCTCCATCTCGCCATCGAGCTTCTCGCCGGTCAGCTCCGACATGCGGCGCATCATGCGGCCCATGGCGCGCGGATCGCTTTCGTCAACGTTGGCGAACTCGCCTTCCATCGCTGAAAGCGCCGCCTCCATTTTCGCCTCCGCCGCCGGATCACCGCCGGGACCCTCTGTCCCCATTCCTCCCTTTCCAGTATCCGGTATTTGCTCTCCGGTTTTCCGGGCGCGCCCCGTCACCGCAAAGGACGACACGATCTTCACCATGCGATAGGCCGGATTGTCGGGACAGGGGGGCATGGTTCGCCCCTGTGCAAGGGTCTTCGCAAAAAACGAGTAGATCCTGTGATTGTCCGGGCAGTAATACTCGTAGATGGGCATGGTGGCTTGGACAGCGTGTTAACGGAATGAGATGAAATGAGAGAATTGGTTCTGTAGATTCTGTTCATTCTGTCAAAGTTCCGCCGTCCCGTCCAGCTGGTGCCCGTGTTGCACCACGACATTGCGCCCGTGTTGGTTGAGCTGGTCCAGGACGCCGGCCAGCCGGCGGCGTTTCTCCTCTCCCTCTGCGAACATCTCCAACTGCGCCGGGCCATCTTCCACGCCGGAAAGCCGCACGCTCACCAGTCGCAACGGCCGCCGCCGCGTCCAGGCTTTTTGCAGGAGCGGCCGCACCAGCGGATAAAA
>CAJAKX010000051.1 GCA_903940425.1 uncultured Opitutia bacterium
CTCGGACTAAACCGCGAACTTCTTCAAAGTAATGCAAAAAAGCGACTTCCCGTTCCCACCCATTGGCAGCCACTTAACGCGGCTTTTGCATTACCTCGAAAAAAGTTCGCGGTTTTTTCGAACTGGCTGCCCGGCATGGTTTCGAACCATGACTAGAGGATTCAAAGTCCTCTGTGCTACCATTACACCACCGGGCAATGAAGCAAGGCCGCCTACGTTGCGCCGAACGAAAGCACGGTCAAGGCCGGAAAGGTCCGGAGTGGCGCGCGGCGGGCGTCTGGTCCGCGTCCCCCCGGCGGCGGGCGTTCCCCGGTGAATGAAGTGGCGCGGCTTCCAGCTGGCGGATCAGCTGTGGCCCGGGGAAACGAAGCTTGCGCCGGCGCGGGCGCTGGATTGGTTTGGCTGCCGTCTCGCGTGTTGCCTGCCTCCCCTATCGCCCGCTCCGTATGAGCGCCCCGGTTTCTGATGTTACGCCCTCCGCCCCGCCCGTGGCCGCCGGACCGCATGCGGCACTGGTCGGTTCCGAATCGCACTGGGCTCTGATGCGCCGGCATTTCCGGCGGCACCGGCTCGCCGTGGTCTCGCTCTATTGTCTCGCGGTGCTCTATGCCCTGGCCGTCTTTGCCGAGTTTTTCGCGCCCTACACCCGCGAGTGGCGGAATCTTCCCCATGCCTACTGCCCGCCGCAACTGCCGCGCTTCTCCTTCACGCACGGTCTCCATGTGCTGGGCATGAAGCGCCTGATCGACCCCGTCACCCTGCGCAAGATCTACCTGGAGGACCCCGCGACGGTGGTGTCGCTGGGATTCTTCGTCCGGGGCGAACCCTACCGGCTCTGGGGCTTCGTCCCGTGGGACCGCCATTTCATCGGCGTGAAGAACCCGGCGCCCACCGCCGACGGCGTGCCGCCCACGTTTCTTTTTCTCGGCGCTGACAAGTACGGCCAGGACACCTTCAGCCGGCTCATCTACGGCGCACGCATCAGCCTTTCCGTTGGCCTGGTGGCGATCATCATCACCTTCGGGCTGGGCGTCACCATCGGCGGCATTTCGGGCTACATGGGTGGCGGGATCGACAATGTCATCCAGCGGTTCATCGAGATCATCAATTCGTTTCCGCAACTTCCGTTCTGGCTGGCGCTCGGGGCGGTGCTGCCGCCCGACTGGTCGCCGCTCACCACCTATTTCGCCATCACCATCGTGCTGAGCCTGATCGGCTGGACGGGATTCGCGCGCGTGGTGCGCGGCAAGATTCTGTCGTTGCGCGAGGAGGACTACGCGATGGCGGCGCGGCTGCTGGGCGCTTCGCACACCCGCATTCTTTTCCGCCATCTGCTGCCGGGATTCACCAGCCACATCATCGTGGTGCTCACCATGAGCGTGCCCTCGATGATTCTCGGCGAAACGTCGCTGAGCTTCCTCGGTCTGGGCCTGCATCCGCCGATCGTGAGCTGGGGCGTGATGCTGCAGGACTGCATGAGCATCCAGACGATGGCCAACTATCCGTGGCTGCTCATGCCCGGGGTGTTGATCGTGCTGACGGTGCTTTGCTTCAATTTCCTGGGCGATGGTCTGCGCGACGCCGCGGATCCCTACGCCACGCTGTAGCCGGAGACGCTCATGGCGGTGGCGCGGCGGGCGGCGGCGATGCGGGAGCCGGCTCCTTGATGGCCCGCAGCGTGAGCACCTGCTGCTCCGTGCGTCCGCCCACGTGCAGCTTCACCGTGAGCGGGATCTCCGAGTAGGAAATCCCGAGACGAGAAACCATCGGCTCGGCCTCGACGGACTCAGCCGGTTTGATGGTGATCCTGGGCGGCTCGACGACAAAGTTGCCCAAAGCGGAGTCAAAATCGACCACCTCCACGTCCGCTGGAGTGTCACCATGGTTGGTGAGCCGCAGCCGCAGTTGGATGGGTGGCAGGTTGCTGGCTTGGATGGGCGGTGCACGTTGGACACTGCCTTCAGCGCCCCCTTCCGGCGGACCACCTCCTCCGCCACCGCCATGACCCCGACCGCCGCCCCGGCCGCCGCCACCACCTCCGCCCATGCTTAAGCCTCCTCTAAAACCGCCACCGCGCCCCGGACGGCCGCTCCCGCCGCCGCCCCCGGATTCAGCATCGCGGGACCATTTCACGCCGGCAGGGGCGAGCATGGCCTCGACCTCGATCTGGCCATCGAAAAACATGCCCTGCGCCTCCATGCGCTGGATGGCGGCCCGGCCGCCGTCATTGGATCCCATGGCGCCGGTCGGCGGACGGTTGGGGCGTTCACCCTCGCAGGCGGCGAAGCCGAGAAGAAGCAGCGTCAGCGTCAGCCCGCGCCAACTGCGACAGAACCAGAGTGAACCGGAGAGGGGCATGAGGCGCATGCCTTTGTGACGCCTTCGTCCGGCGAAAGTTTCCCGGAAATGGCGGCGCGGCGCCGGGGCGGACGGCTTCAGAGGAAAACCTGACCCAGACCGGCGGCGGCGATAACAATGGCCCATGGCGGCAGCTTCCACAACTGCAGCGCCGCGAAAGCCGTGAACGCCAGCGCCGCGCTGCGTGCGCCGGTGACGCCGGCCGTCCACACGGGATTATAGAGCGCCGCGAGCAGCACGCCAACCACCGCCGCGTTGGCGCCGCGCAGCGCAGCCTGCGCGCCGGACTGGCGCCGTAACATCTGCCAGAAGGGCAGGGCGCCGGTGACGAGCAGGATCGAGGGCGCAGAGATGGCGACCAGCGCCCATAGACCACCCAGCCAGCCGCGTGGGCCGATGGGCATCAGGGTGCCGAGATATGCGGAGAAGGTGAACAGCGGTCCCGGCAACGCCTGCGCCGCGCCGTAGCCGGCCAGGAACTGGTCGTGGGCAAGCCAGCCCGGCGCCACCACCTCGCGTTCGAGGAGCGGCAGGATCACGTGCCCGCCGCCGAATACGAGCGAGCCGACGCGATAAAATCGGTCAAACACCACCAGCCACGGGTGAGCGGTCGCCTGCGCCAGCAAGGGCAGTCCAATCAGCAGCAGCAGGAACGTCGCGAGCCACGGCACTCCCGCCCGCCGGCGCATCGTGACCGCCGGCGGTGCGGCCGGACCATCCGTCGCTTCGCGAAACAGCAGCCACCCCAGCGCGGCTCCCAGCGCGATCACGCCGATCTGGCTCCACGCCGCCGGCAGGAGCAACAGCGCCACTGCCGAACCCAAAGCCAGGGTGGCGCGCGGCCGGTCAGGGCAGAGGTTGACCGCCATGCTCCAGACGGCCTGCGCGACGACCGCGACCGCCGCCGCCTTCAGTCCCGGCAACCAGCCCGCGGCACCGAACGCGCCGAGCGACGCCACGCCGTAGGCGAACGCGATCATGAGCACCGCCGATGGCAGCGTGAACCCGAGCCACGCCACGAGCCCGCCGGCCAGGCCGCGCTGCAGACAGCCGATGCCGAAGCCCACCTGGCTGCTCGCCGGACCGGGCAGAAACTGGCAGAGCGCGACCAGGTCGGCGTAGTGCGCGTCGTCAAGCCAGCGGCGGCGCTCGACATACTCTCTGCGAAAATAACCGAGGTGCGCCACCGGCCCGCCAAAGGACGTGCAGCCCAGCCGCAGGGCGGTGAGGAAAATCTCCAGCAGGGACGGCGGC
>CAJAKX010000052.1 GCA_903940425.1 uncultured Opitutia bacterium
GCCGCTGGCGCGACCGTCTGCAGGAATACCGCCTGCAGAAACGGAACCGCCAGTTGCGCATCGAGACGATCGCCGTCGACGGCGAGGCCATCATCCGCTTCCGCCAGCAGCATCTGGCTCCCGCCCCCCGCCTCCTCGCGCAAAGCTGGAAACCGGGACTGAATCTCGCGGGCTTCTTTCGTGCGGCGTTGGGCGTCGGCGAGTCCGTGCGCTGCGCCGTGCGCGCCGCCGATGCCGCCGGCCTGCCGGTCGCCTTGATCGATCTGCGGCTCAACTGCCTCAACCCGGCGGCCGACGATACCTATGTCAGCCGGCTCCAGTCCGCCAATCCCCACCCGGTGAACGTGTTTCACCTCGACGCCCGGCAGTCGGAGGAAATCGATCATCATCACGGCCCGCATTTCCGGCACGGCAAATACAATGTCGCCTACTGGGCCTGGGAGCTGCCGGAATTCCCTGATGGCTGGGTGTACCAGCACCGCTTTTTCGACGAAATCTGGTGCCCGTCCGAATTCACCCGCGCCGCCCTCGCCGCCAAGGTGCCCAAGCCGGTGCTGGCCATGCCGCATGCGATCGACTTCCCCGTTCCGCAGGGTGATTTCCGTGCGAAGTTCGGACTGCCGGAGCGCACCTTCCTCTTCCTCTTCATCTACGACCTCAATTCCACCCAGGAGCGCAAGAATCCCCGGGCGGTGGTCGCGGCTTTCCGGAAAGCCTTTCCGGGGGGCGGCCCGGTCGGACTGGTGATCAAGACCCACAACCCGGACCGGCAGGCCGCCGCCTTTGCCGAGTTCCAGGCGGAATTGGCCGGACTGGCCAACGTCCACCTCATCTGCGATACGCTGCCGCGCACGGCGATCTGCGAGCTGCAGCAGACCTGCGACTGCTTTGTCTCGCTGCACCGGGCGGAGGGCTTCGGCCTCAACATCGCCGAGGCCATGTTCCTCGGCAAACCGGTCATCGCCACCGACTGGTCCGGCACGGCCGAGTTCGTCAACGCCGCCAACGGCTGCCCCGTCAACTACCAGCTGGTGACCCTCGACCGCGACCACGGTCCCTACCCGCGCGGGCAGACCTGGGCTGATGCCGACGTGGATCATGCCGCTTATTGGATGCGTTGTCTGATCGAAGACCGCGTGATGCGCGAGCGTCTGGGCGCGCAGGCAGCCGCGGACATTCGTCGCCAATTTTCGCCAGAGGCGATCGGCCGCAGATACCGGCGGCGCCTGGATTCGTTTGCCCTCTGGTAGCCGGCCGTTCCGAACCCCGGCCTCCGGACAGCCGCCACTCAAGAGGCGGCGGTCAGCCCTGCCCGGCGTTCCAGCTCAAAATGTGCTGGCAGATGCTGTCGACGTCGGCGTTGTCGAGTCCCGGGTGGATCGGCAGGCAGAGCAGTTCGCGGCAGGCCTGCTCCGTGACGGGCAGTTGAAGACTGTCATCACGATACGCCGGCTGCCGGTGGATGGGCACCGGATAAAGCACCGCGGTCTGCACCCCCGCGCCTTCGAGCTGCATTCGCAATGATTCCCGCGCCGCCGTGCGCACGACAAACTGATGCCAGACGGGTTGGCAGCCGGGCGCCGTCTCCGGCAGGATCAGCCGCGTGCCGGCAAGGCGCCGGAGATACTGCCCCGCCAGCGCCTGCCGCCGCTGATTGCCGGCGTCGAGCTGGGCCAGCTTCACCCGGAGGATCGCCGCCTGCAGCTCGTCGAGACGGCTGTTCTTGCCGGGCAATTCGCTCACGTAGCGCTGCCGCCACCCATACTGGCGCAACAGGCGGACCTGCTCCGCCAGCCGCGCCTCGTTGGTGGTGACCGCGCCGCCATCGCCGATGGCGCCGAGATTCTTCGTCGGATAAAAACTGAAGGCGGCCGCATCGCCCCAGGTTCCCACCCGCCGGCCTTGAATGCTCGCGCCATGGGCTTGGGCGCAGTCCTCAATCACCGCGAGGTCGTGCCGGTGGGCGATCTCCATGATCCTGGGCAGATCCGCCGGATGCCCGTAGAGATGCACTGGCACCACCGCCTTGAGCCGGGGATCGCGCGATCCGGCCAGCCGCTGCTCCAGCGCGCCCGGGTCCATGGTCATGGTGCGCGGGTCGATCTCGACCAACACCACCTTGGCCCCTGCGAGTTCGATGGCCGCGGCCGTCGCCGTCGCGGTGTTGGCCACCGTGA
Organism: uncultured Opitutia bacterium; assembly: GCA_903940425.1. GTDB lineage: Bacteria > Verrucomicrobiota > Verrucomicrobiia > Opitutales > Opitutaceae > Fen-1467. The sequence continues at coordinate 2,178 of CAJAKX010000052.1, forward strand.
TCACGCGGTCGCCGGATTTGATGCCGGCCGCCCGCAGCGCCAGTTCAAGCGCATCCGTGCCGTTGGCGACGGTCACGGCATGGGCCGCGCCCAGATAGGCTGCGAACTCCCGCTCGAACGCCTCGACCTCCGGTCCAAGGATGTAGTGGCCGCTCTCCAGCACCCGCCGGATGGCGGCCTGGATCTCGCCGGCCGCAGCCTGATAGGCCGCCCGCGGATCGGCGGTCTGCAAGGGATGGGGAAGCGTCATACGTAATGCCGGAGTTCGCGGCGGTAGTAGGCCAGCGTGCGCGCCAGCGCGGTGCGCAGCCGGGTGCGCGGCCGCCAGCCGAGGGTGCGTTCAATCAAACCGTAGTCGGCGTAGAAGTCGCCGATGTCGATCTTGCGGCGGTCCGGCGGATAGGTGCGGGTCACGTAACGCCCGCCGCCATTGACCTCGATCAGCAGGTCGGCGAGACCGCGCAGGCTGATCCGCTCCCGGCCGCCCAGATTAAAAACCCGGCCGGCCGCCGCCGGCGATGCCGCGGCGAGCAGCAAGGCGTCGACTGCGTCATCGATATACGTGAAGTCGCGGATCTGCCCCCCGCCCCAGACCTCGAACGGACATCCCTCCACCAGGCAGCGGAGCCAGACTCCCAGAAAAGTCTGGCGCGCATCCTTCACGCGCATGCCCGGACCGATCGTGTTGGTCAGCCGCAGCACGCAACTGCGGATGCCGTGCACCTCGTGGTAGAGAAGATGATAGGATTCGCCGGCCAGCTTGTTGATGCCATTTACGTCCACGGGCCGCGTCGGGTGCTTTTCATCAACCGGCAGGTAGTCGGGCCGTCCGTAAATCTGGCGCGTGCTGGCAAAAACCACCCGGATCCGGGGATTATGCCGCCGGCAGGCTTCCAAGATCGACAATTGCGCCTTGGCATTGATCTCCAGATCCGTCTGCGGATCGGTCATCGAGTCCATGTGACTCGTCTGGCCGGCAAGATTGAAAAGAAAGTGCTGCCCTTGGACGAGGCCCGGCAGGCCGTCTGCCTGGCGCATGTCGGTGATGTTCAGGCTCACTTTCCGCTCGATGCCGGCCAGGTTGCGCAGATTGCCGCCGTATTCGGGGATCATGCTGTCCACCAGGGTCACCGTTGCCCCGAGCCGCACCAGGCGCCGCGCCAGATTCGAACCGATGAAGCCGGCTCCTCCGGTGATGAGTACGCGTCGGGCGGCGAAGACTTTCGCAAACGACACTGCCATGCTGGAAAAATGCTGCGCCGGGCCCCGTCGGAATGCCATCCAGAAAAATTGTCCGCTCCGCCGGCGGCGGCGTCGGCAAGGCTTGAGGTGTGGGGCATGACGTGTGAGGGTTGGTTTCAGCGTGTGAGTAATCCCTCTTTCCCTCACCGGACTTCGTCCCTGGCACCGCCGCGCGTGAGCGTGATCGTAGCCCTGTACAATCGCCTCGACCTCACGCAGGAGTTTCACGCGTCACTTCCGCGCACCCTGCCGGCGGATCTGGCCTGGGAGCTGATCTATGTCGATGACGGCAGCACTGACGGCACGCGGGCCTGGCTGGGTACGCTGCCGCCACCGGCCCGAGTGATTCTGAACGAAAGCAACCTGGGCTACGCCGCGAGCAACAACTGCGGGGCGCGCGCCGCCGCGGGGGAGTTTCTCGTCCTGCTCAATAACGATCTTGTCCTGACCCGCGGATGGCTTGAGCCGATGCTGGCCGCCTTCGGACGTTTTCCCCGGGCCGGCCTGGTCGGCAACCTCCAGCGCGACGCCGGCACCGGTGTCCTCGACCATGCGGGCGTCTTCATCAACAGCAAAGGCAAGCCCGAGCACGACCGGACCCTGCCCTGCCTGCACCGCCTGCGCGCCTACCGGGAGGTCGCCGCCCTCACGGGCGCCTGTCTGGTGGTACCGCGACAGACCTACCTCGATCTCGGGGGTTTCGACGAACGCTACGTCAACGGATGTGAAGACATTGACCTCGGTCTGCGGGCACGCCGGGCCGGCCTTCGCCACTACGTCGCCCTGCGCAGCGTCATCGGCCATCACATCAGCGCCTCGCGGGGGCGCCAGCTCCGCGATGAGGAGAACTGCTTCCGGCTGACGCGGGTCTGGCGGGACACGCTGGCCTCGCTCGCCGCGCGGGCGTGGTGCCGCGATTTCATCACCAATCCCTTCGGCCGGTCGTTCGTCGTCGATTATCAGCTGGCCCGTGCGGCCCTGGGGTATCACCTGCGCCTGCGCCGCCGCATCCCGCCGGTGGTTCATGCCGCGGTGCATGGCGCCATTGAGCGCGAACTCGCCCGCTGGCGGGAAATGTTCGGCAACGCCTAGCTCCGATTCATCACTTGCTGACCAGACGAGGTCGTTTTCCAACCATTTTCTCCGGACGTAATGTCAACTATTAGTTGACATCGCCCTCGAGACCGCCGCGGAGAACCGCCGGGAGTGAGGGATGCGGGCTAGCCGGCCGGTCCGCTCCGCACCACTTCGCGCACGACCGACTGGGGCCGGCGGTTGACGGTCAGGAACATCCGGCCGATGTATTCGCCCAGGAGGCCGAGGATGACAAGCTGGGTGCCGGAAAAAATGAGCAGCGCCGCCATGAGCGATCCCCAGCCGAAGGCGGGCCCCCGGTTGGTGAACCGCCAGTAAACGACGACGCCCAGTCCCGCCAGCCCGAGGACGGCCATGACGAAACCGAGGACCGTCGCCAGCCGCAGCGGCATCACCGAGAAATTAACAAAGGTGCTCAGCCACAGGCGCAACAATCTGCGCAGCGTGTAGCCGCTTTGTCCGGCCTGCCTCGCCGCATGGCGCACCTCCAGCGAACCGATGTTCTGCGTGACTTGCAGGATGAGTCCGTCGATGTAGGGGAACGGTCCGGTGTGTTCGGCGACGGCCCGCGCCACCAGCGCGCTCACGCAGCGGAAGCTCGACAGGTAGAAACCCCGGGGCTTGTCGAGCATCCAGTCGGCCAGGCGATTCGTGAACCAGCTGCCGAGGTTGCGCCAGAACGAATGCTCTTTCCGGGTGTAGTGGCCGAACACCACGTCGAGATCGCGGCTTCGCGCATGCTCCCACAGGCGCACGGCCTCCACGGGCGGATTCTGTCCGTCGTCGTCCAGGTTCACCACATAGGCGCCGTGCGCGTGCCGATAGCCCGAAAGCACCGCGTTGTGCTCGCCATAGTTGCGCGCATGGTTGACGAGGATCATGGGCGCACCGGCCTCGCGCAACAGCTCACGGCAGGCCATCCACGTGCCATCGGTGCTGCCGTCGTTGACGAGCACGATCTCATGTCCGCCCTCGATGCGCAGGGCCTCAATCTCCTTGACCAACGGCTTGATGGTTCCGGCGCTGTTATAAAGCGGAATGACAAAGCTAAGCGCGGGCTGGCCGGCGGCGGGCATGGGGTTGAACGGGGATGGAAAGCAAAGCGCGTGATCACCGTCCGTGTCAACGGTGGCGCAGGCCAGCCTGCACCCGCCCGTCAGGCAGATGGAGGCGCACCGTCTTCAGGGGCGGGCGCGGAATCCGTCTCGGGCGTCGGGGCACTACCGGCTTCGGCCGGATCCGGGATGGGTGCATCGCTGCCGGGCGGCAGCCCGGGAGCATTCGCCGTGTCGGCTGCGGGGGCGGCCGCGTCGGCGGGATCCGCGGGTGATTCCGGCTCGGCGGCCGCGGGGGGCGGCGGCGCTGCCGCATCGTCGGGCGTTTGGGTGGGGGCCGCGGCTTCCGGGAAATTTTCCAGGTCGTGCTCCTCGCCCTCCGCCGCCTCGGCGGTCCTGGCGCGCGCCTCGGCCATGGGGGGCGGCGCAAACAGACGGCCGTCGGCAAACTCGGTCACGTACCCCTCCTGCACGAGCCAGCGCAGATCCATCGTCAGACGCCTGAACTTTTCCTGCTGCTCGGGCGTGAGCGGCGACTCCACCGGCACGGCTGCGGGAATGGGTTCGCCCGCCGCAGGCGCGGGCGCGGTCGGTTCTACGGGCGCGGCCGGTTCCGCGGGCGCCGGCACTGGCAGCGGCGGAGTCGACGGGATGGACAGCGGCGGGGTTGACGGAACGGACGGCGGGGTGATGCCGAGGAATTTCACCGGCAGTTCCTTCACCGTGATCATCGGGTTGGCTTCGAGGAACGCGATGAGCGTGCCGATGCTCTCGGCAAAGACCTGGCCCGGCACGCGGAACTTGCGTTTGACCGCACACACGTAGGAAATGCCCTTGGCTCCCTTCTTGAAAATCGTGAATCCCTCCCGCCGCAGCCGCCCGCGCAGGGCGTTGGCCGTGTCGAGCGGGAAACGTCGCTGGCGTTCGAACTGGCCTTCGATGGCGCGGCGGATTTCGCCCGGCGGCAGCGATTCGACGAGCTTGGCATGGAAGCGCGCCGATTCGACCGTCTTCACCATCCGGTCCCTGGCCGTCGCCAGCAGGTGGGCGCGCGCGTCCTCCAGACTGTCGAACACCACCGGCGGTTCCCCCTCGGCGCCGAGTTTCCAGGTGTAGCGCGCGGCCTTCTTCATCTTTTCGAGCCACTGATTGACGACCTCGGGATCGCGCACGGTCTCGATGCGCTCGCGGAAGTTCTCGAACGGCATGCGCGGGAAGCGCGCCGCATGATGCTGCTGCACGATCTGCTGGTAGCGGTGATAGTTGGGCGGGCCGAGCAGCTCACCCGAGAGCGTGCAGCGGTTGACGAACGGGAAGCTGCCCTTCGGCGGCTCCACCTCGACGATCGCCAGCTCAAAGAACTTATCGAGATGCCTGCCCACCACATGGGCGACGGCCGCCTCCTCGCTCTCGAACGGCATGCCATCCGGAATCGCCACATGGACCGGGCCGGCGGACCGGGCCGGCGCCGGCGCGGTGGAGGGTGCGGCAACTGGCGCGTCGACCGTCGCCGTCGTCTCCGGCGGCTTGCGCGTGATCACCACGACGAAGCGCTCGTATTTGCCGAGGATCAGGCGCGCGATCTCGAACAATTCGAAGGTCCGGCACGAAGCCCGCATGGCTTTCACCAGCGCCGAGAACCCGGCGTCCTCCGGATAGAAGGCGATGTTGAAATAAAGGCTTTGGTAGGGGCGGTAATCCTGCGGCGGGCGCGAACCGGACCACTGGCGTTCGCCACCGCCTTCACGCCCGGGCGGACGTCCCCCGCGGAACCCCTCCCCCTGGCGTGGCTCACCGGCCGGCCGGCCGGGACCGCCGCGTTCGAAACCCGGGCGGCCCTCGGTTCTCGCTGGAGCCGCGTCGGCGGATGTCCCGCCCGGCTTGCGGAACCCGCGCCGGTCCCGACGCGCATCGCCGCCGTCGGCACTGCGCGGTCTTCCGTCGCCACGATCAGGACCCTCGCGGCGTGGGCCGCGTTCACGCTCCCCTTCCCGCCGCGGTCCGGGAACCGGTTTGATCTCGGTCCATTGCGTCCCGAAGCGGAAGTCCTGAAGTTGGCTGAGATCGATTTTGTTGAGACCCTGGTCGGGAGTCTCCTTGGCAGGCGGTTCTTCCATGAGTAAGTCGGCACAGCGGGCGCGAGCCCGCGAAAAAGCGTATCGGCAAGAGAGAGAGTCGCTGCGGGCCGCAGGCGCCTGGAGCGGCAAGCGGGTGAGTTTTGCCACCCGCCGGGACGTGGCAAGCGATTTCCCGGCGTACGGATTCCCTGCCCAATTCAGGGCTTTACATTCGCCGCCATGCTCGTACTTATCCGTCCTCCTCACGCTCGGAACGCTCAGGTGGTGGAACTGGTAGACACACACGTTTGAGGGGCGTGTGCCGAAAGGCGTGCGGGTTCGACTCCCGCCCTGAGCACCAGCCTTCGCCAAGCCTACGGCTGGCAGGCCAACCTCCAGCCGACTGAGGTCGCGGCAACCAAGATTGTCCTCGGTAGAACAAAGGCGAAGGCTGCGCGCCGTAGGCTTGGCGAAGGCGGGCATTTCACCCAGTGTGGATGTCCCCTATGCACTACGTTTACCTCATTGAAAGCGTCCACGACCGTGCGCAACACTATGTCGGCCAGACCGACGACATGCGGGCCCGCCTCCACGTCCACAATTCGGGCGGGTCAATTCATACCCGGCGATTCAAACCGTGGAATCTTGTCTGCTATTTGGGATTCGCCGATGAAAACCGAGCCGTAGCGTTTGAGCGCTACCTAAAGACGGGCTCGGGAAAAATCTTTCTGAGGCGCCATTTCCTCTGATCGGTTCGCTCCCCTTCCCCCGCTCCCCAGAGCGGGGAACCCTCCCGCTCGCCGTTAGGCGGGGCGGACTGCTCCGCTGTCTTCGTCGCCCTGTCCCGGCTCGCTCCGCCATCTCATAATGAATTTCCTATTACCTGTTCTTCGACGATCGGTCGGTCCTTTTTTTAAACAAGCTATGCACTTGACACAAATCCATCAAGAAGCCGAATTCCCCTATAAATTGAGCTTACGTGCGATGGTCATTAAGGGTGTATCTGCTTGGCTTGGTCAAATTCAAGATTCCGGGAGCCCGACGGGTTCATATAGCTCGCGACTTCAAAATGGGTCGGAGGCGGTTGGTAATCTGCCATGATATCGATCGTGATACGTCCATAGTTCTTGCCATCGAAAATGTAGTACGAACGGTTTATTTGAGGGGTCCAACGTTTCGTGTTTGCCGGCATGCTGATCACGATTGAGGACTGGTAGCCGCCGGCGGGAGCTTCGTAGGGATATATGTCCGAGGTTTCGATTAGCCCACCACCAGAGATCCCAAGAGTCAGCGTCCAGTCAAAAGGTTTTCCTCGGTCTATATTTATCGGGTTCCGAGTGAGGACGACGACAAGATTTCCGGCGTCGCGATGGCCGGTCAAGGGATCAAATCGCCTGGGAGTTCCGTCACACGCAAGTCCAGCTTCGATCTGGGTTCTAAGCATGGGCTCCGCTCCATGGAGTTTCCAAATTGAGAGGATCGCAGGCTTGTTTGGGTCGGGAACGTAATCTTTTGGCCGACTAGCGAAGGACTGTCTTTGATTAAACTCGTATCTGTTCTTCTCCAATAAGTATCCGCAGCCTGCACCGTGAATTCCGGTGAAGCTAAACCGTCCCTCGGCATCGCTTACGGTGTAGTATTTTTGTCCGCCGCTATGGGTGGGTCCTTCGTATGTACCTACGCCTGCGGTGACGCTCACGCCTTCGACAGGGTGATTATCTTGGTCAACGATCTTGCCGTGAAAGTCCATGGACTTGTGGTTTTCAGACCACATCCACGCCTTCATTCTTACGATCTTGGGATCACACCCTGTAGAAAGGAGCGCCATGACGAAGAGTGCCACGATGAGGGGTTTGTTCATAGATTCGTAACTCCCTTAGGCTATCAGACTTTTGAATATTTCAAAGGATTCTTTCCGGCTCGTTTTTCTGCCACACGCGCTAGAAATTTTCCCTACTCCTGCTCCTCTGTCGTTGTGATCGTTTCGCGCAGCTCGCACGCCCACTTCCGCCCAAGTTTCTGTTTTGGCCGTCGTATGTTTTCACTCGCAGCGCCGCTGCGATATCACCCACGCGCTGCCGCCATTTCTTGGCCGAAGGCGACACCCAGGCGAACACCCGCGAGCACTTACGCCACGACCTGACCGACCGCCGGTCGTACTCCACCCGCCGGCAGCCCATCCGTAGATGTTGGCGCATCATGAACAGGGCCAGCGTTCGCTCACCGATCCATGGTTGAAAACGCCCTTAGCTGGCGTCCCGTTATCCGGTTTGACCCGCCGGCCTTCCTCGCGGAAAGTGGTGGGCGCCCAACCATGTCCCTCGACTCCATCAAGCAAGCTCTCCTCGCTTCGTACGAAGCCCACGGCGGCATCAATCATTTCGACGGCACCAACCTGCCTTCCGAGGAGTCGGTCAACCGGCTCGCCTCGGATCTGATGCATGTGCTCTTCCCGGGGTTTTTCGAGCAGAGCCCCGTCACCCGCCGGAGTGTGGGCACCCTCATCGAGCGGCGCCTCGGGGAAATCGCCACGCGCATGACCACTGAGATCGAGAAGTGCCTGCGCTTTGCCCGTGATCCCCAGCCGGGCACGCGGGCGCGCGAGCTCGCCATGGAAACGCTCGGCCGCCTGCCGGAAGTGCGCCAGATCATCCAGACCGACGTCACCGCCGCCTACCATGGCGACCCCGCCGCGCGCAGCATCGAGGAGATCATCCTCGCCTATCCCTGCGTCCTGGTCATCTCGCTCCAGCGCATCGCGCACGTGATGTACCAGCTCGGCGTGCCGCTCCTGCCGCGCATGCTCACGGAATACGCCCACGAGCGCACCGGCGCCGACATCCATCCCGGCGCGCAGATCGGCCCGCACTTCTTCATCGACCACTGCACCGGCGTCGTCATCGGCGAAACCGCGCGCATCGGCGCCCATGTGAAAATGTACCAGGGCGTCACCCTGGGCGCGAAGTCGTTCGAACTCGATGCCGACGGCAACCCGGTCAAGGGCGTGAAACGCCACCCGGACGTCGAGGAGCACGTGACGATCTACGCGCACGCCACCATCCTCGGTGGCGACGTCTGCATTGGCGCCCATTCCATTGTCGCGGGCAATGTCTGGCTGGTCGGCCAGTCCGTGCCTCCGCACAGCATCGCCTATAACAAAGGCGAAGGTCTGGTCATTCGTCCGCGCCGGAAGAAGGAGTCCGCCGTCGTCACGGCCGCCGATCTCAAGGACGGGGCCGATTGGGTGATTTGAAGGGGTCGCCCCGCTGGCGGCCTAGAACCCAAAGATCCGGTCCTGCCGGGCGGCGAGACTGCCGGCCAGGTCCCGCGCAAAAAACGGTCCGCGATAGATCATGCCGGTGTAGACCTGCACCAGCGTGGCCCCGGCGTCGAGTTTCTCGCCGGCTGATGCGGCGTCCGTGATTCCGCCCGAGCCGATGATCGGCAGCTTCCCGTTCGTGGCGCGCGCCACGTAATTGATGATCTCCGTCGAACGCCGCGCCAGCGGGCGGCCGCTCAGGCCGCCGGCCTGGTTCACGGTGGCGAACGGTCCCGGTCTCGCCAGGGTGGTGTTGGTGGCGATGATGCCGTCGAGACCGAACTCGGCGATGACCGCCAGCGCGGCATCGATCTGGAGAAAATCCAGGTCCGGCGCGATCTTCAGCAGCAGCGGCCGGCGCGGCTTCCCGGCCGTCAGGCGCGCGTGATTGGCGTTCGCCAGGGCCGGGAGCAGCTCCCGGAGCCAGGATTCCTCCTGCAGCCGGCGCAGATCAGGGGTGTTGGGGCTGCTGACATTGATGACGAGGTAGTCGGCGTGATCGGCGAGCAGTTCGAAGCTGCCCAGGTAGTCCTGCACGGCCTTGTCGAGCGGCGCCGCCCGGGACTTGCCCAGGTTGATGCCGAGCGGGATGCGCCGCGCGCCGGCCGGGATCTGCCCGGCAAGGCGGCGGGCCACGGCCTCGGCGCCCGCGTTGTTGAAACCCATGCGGTTGATCACCGCCTCGTGCTCCGGATAGCGGAAGACGCGAGGCCGGTCGTTGCCCGGCTGGCGCAGCAAGGTCACCGTGCCGATCTCGATGTGACCGAATCCGAGCGCCGCCGCCCCGCGCCAGGCCACGCCATTCTTGTCAAAACCCGCCGCCAGTCCCACGGCGTTGGGAAAGCGAAGGCCAAAGCACTCGATCGGCCGCGCATGCGCCGCCGGCCGCTGCGCCCACGCCTCCAGGACGCGCCGAAGCGGCGCCACCGAGCCGAGCAGCGCCATCGCCTGCACGCCCCGCTCATGGGCCACCTCCGGATCGAGCGTGAACATCGCGGGCCGGACGAGTTTCTCGTAGATGAACCCCATGTCGCCAAAGTGCGGTCCGCACCGTAAAACTCAAGCCTGCCCCGAACCCTGCCATCCACCCGGATTTTGTGCTTGTTTTTTGCCCCACCCTTCACACCCTGCGCACCGATTTCGTCCCCAAGACCCGCGGGAAGGACGTTCTCAAAGCCAGCACCGTTTTTTTTCGCGCTGCGGGGTTGACTCCGTCGTCAAGCGGGCTTTTTGGTGCACGAAAACCAATCGCACTCCTTTCCTCCTGTTTATGGCCAAAGCCGCTCCCCAACTTGAATGGTGCATCGTCCGCCTCGGCGAAGACCACAACTGGTGGGTCGAAGAAGTCAGTGATCCCGTGCGCTGGGACGTGGACGGCCTGAGCCTCATCGATCCGCGCCAGGTGCAGCACATCATCGATCTCATCGAGCCGATGCGCGATTATGGCTTTGACCAGGATGTCATGGAGCGGGCGTTTTTCCCCTTCCGTATCGAAAGGGACCTCGGGGCGGGCCGCGTGCGCCTGACCCGGGTGAAGGACTCGCTCTTCGAGTCGGAGGACAAGCTTTTCGCCCTGCCCGACCTGCTCGACGAGGAAAACGGACCCTATGCCGACTTTCTCGATCACATCACGCGCATGCGTGTGAAGATGCTCAACGATCTCTTCGACTTTGAGCAGAAGCTCAGCGTCGACGAGGTGGAGGACGAGATTCGCGAGGTCCGGAACATCGACTTCATGGAGGGCAAGGCCGTGCACGTGTTCACCGAGATCACGGCCATTCTCGACTACGCGCCCGCCGGCTGGGAAGGGGAAGAAGAGGGCGAGCGCCCCGCCAGAAAGGAGGACGAACTGGATGATGCAGACCTGCCGGCCCTCGACGAGGCGGAGGAGGAGCGTCTCAAGAACGACCAGTCGCTCAAATGGGACGAGGACGAAGAGGACCTCAAGGATGACGAGCTTGATGCGGAAGGCCACAAGCGCGCTCCGGAGGACAAGGACAAAGACAAGGACAAGGGCGAAGAGGACGACGAGGAGGAAGCTGACGACGATCTCGAGGAGGGAGAGCCGCCGCGCCGCCGCAGCGGCCGCGGCCGGAGCTAGGCTGGTTCCCCTTGGGGGTTGTCACCCGATCGACGGCGCGTGGCGCCGCCGGTTTTGTTGCCGGGGTGCTCGGCCGAAAATGCCTTTGACAATTTCCCGCGCCGCCGATTGCTTTCATTGGGCCGCACCCACCCGCCGCTCCACCCTAACGACATGGCCAGCAATTTGTTTGGTTATTTTTCGAACGACATCGGGATCGATCTCGGCACGGCGAACACTGTCGTCTACGTGAAGGACAAGGGCATCGTCCTTCGCGAACCTTCGGTGGTCGCCATCAGCACTGCCTCCCGCAGGGTTCTGGCTGTCGGCGAAGAGGCTAAGCGCATGCTTGGCCGCACGCCTGGCAATATCCAGGCCATCCGCCCGATGAAGGATGGCGTCATCGCCGACTTCGATATCACGGAGGCCATGCTCCGCTACTTCATCCGCAAGGTGCACACCAACTCCTTCCGTGTGGCGCCGCGCGTCATCATCGCCATCCCCTCGGGCATCACCGAGGTCGAAAAACGCGCCGTGAAAGAGTCGGCCACGCACGCGGGCGCCCGCGAGGTGCTCACCATCGAGGAGCCCATGGCCGCCGCGATCGGCGTCGGCCTGCCGGTCGATGAGCCCGCCGCCAACATGATCGTCGACATCGGCGGCGGCACCACCGAGATCGCCATCATCTCCCTCGCCGGCGTCGTGTTCTCCAAATCCATCCGCGTGGCGGGCGACGAGCTCGACACCGCCATCATCAATTACATGAAGCGGGCCTACAACCTCCTGATCGGCGAGCGCACCGCTGAGGAGATCAAGATGAAGATCGGCTCCGCCTATCCGCTCGAGGAGGAGCTTTCCATGGAGGTCAAGGGCCGCGACTCCGTCGCCGGTCTGCCGAAGACCATCCACATCACCTCGCAGGAAATCCGCGAATCCCTCGGCGACACCATCGCCGCCATTGTCGATGCCGTGCGCAACGCCCTTGAGCGCTGCCCGCCCGAGCTTTCGGCCGACCTCGTCGACCGCGGCTTCGTGATGGCGGGCGGCGGCTCGCTGCTCCGCGGCATCGATCGCCTGCTCAGCGACAAGACGGGCCTGCCCGTGACCGTCGCCGACGACCCGCTCAGCGCCGTCGCCAACGGCACTGGCACGGTGATCAGCGATCTGAACTTCCTGCTGCCGCACTTCACGAGCGAGGCGAAGAACTGACCCGCCGCGCGGCCGGCAGGAAAGAGGTTCCATGGATGCCGCGCCCGTTTGCGTGTCATGCCGGGCGGGCATGTCCGGCCGGGTCTTGGTGCCCGCCCCACCCCGCTCCCTTCCACCTCCGGCCATAAAATATTCGGATCGATTCGCGCACTCCGCGGATTAACGTCTCCCGCTGACCGTGCCCTCCAAACGCTTCGATCAAGCCAAGCCCTTTGTCGTCCTGGGGATCGTCGTGCTCACATGGATCCTGCTCCCTGTGGCGGTGAAATCGTTTCTCCGGGCGGGCTTCTACGAGCTGCAGGCGCCCATCCAGGTCACCGCCTCCTACGCGCGCGACCTGCAGGAGTACTGGGCGGAGCGCACGCATTCGAACAAGGAGCTCATGGAGGCCGGACGCGAACTCCGGCATGTCTATGCCGGCTACGAATTTCAAGCCCAGCAGGTGGAGGCCCTGCGCGCCGAGATCGCGCGCCTCGAACAGCTCCTCCGCCTGCCGTCAGATCCCCACTACCGGTTCGAACCGGCGCGCGTCGCGCAGCGCGACTTCTCCGGGTGGTGGCAGAAGCTCGTCATCCGCAAGGGCGCCAATTACGGCATCCCGGCGGGCGCGCCCGTTGTTTACAGCGGCGGCGTCGTCGGCCGCGTGCGCGCGGTCCATGCCTACACCGCGGACGTCGATCTTGTCACGAGTCCCAGCGTGCGCCTCGCGGCCACCATCGAGAACGACACCCGTCCCGTGAGCTATCAGGGCGGCGACAACCCGCCGCTGGCCCCCGCCCGCGGCATCGTGGAGTTCGTGCCGCCGGACATTTTCACCAGCGCCAAGGACCCCAAACGGCTGGTCACCTCCGGCCTCGGCGGGATGTTTCCTCCCGGCCTGACCATCGGCTACATCACCCGGCTCGAGGCCAGCACCGACGGCCTGTTCAAGAGCGGCGAGGTTGCGCTCGACCCGCGCCTGTCCGAACTCACCGAGGTCACCGTGCTCGTGCCACTGAATCCGGAATGATCGCCGCGTTCGCCCTTCACCTTCCCGGCTAGCGCCCTTTGTTTTTCGCCCCCCGACTTTCATCCCATGCACCGCCGCTGGTTGATCACCTTCGCCTCCACCTTCCTGCTCTGGTCGGTGGTGGTGCAGCTCAACCATTATCTGGCGCCGCTGGGCGCCTATCTTTTTATCGACGGGCTGCTGGTGGCCTTCGCCGCCCTGCGGCTGAGTCTGCGCAACGGTCTCCCGGCCACGCTGCTCATGGGGCTGAGCATCGATGCGGCCGAGCCGGTGCCCTTCGGCACGCATCTCCTGCTTTTCGCCGTGATGCACATCATCATCTTTCACCTCCGGACGCGGATCCCGCGCGAGGAGACGGTCATCGGGGTGGTCGTCGCGCTGCTGGCCAACCTGGCGCTCATTCTCGGCCTCTCCTTCGTGACCTTGGGCAACCATCCCGCGGCCGGCGCCGCCTGGATGCGGATCTTCGCCGATCTGGGCTGGTCGCAGCTCTTCATCGTGGCCATCGCCCCGTGGTTTTTCGCCCTCCAGGAGCGCGCGCTGGAGCTCGGCCGGGTCGACCTCGCCGAGGAAAGCCGCCGGCCCTTTTGAAACCGCCTGCGGACATGCCGCCCCACCGCGATGTTGACGGAACCCTGCCCATCCTGAATCTGCGCTGCGCAACCTTCATCCCGCGCCCTTCGTACCGTGAGCGTCATTGAAACCTACAAACCGCAGCGCCCGCGCCTCCTGCTTTTTCATTTCCTGATCGGCGGGATGGTGCTGGTCCTCGCGGCCGGCCTCGCCTACCGGCAGCTCCTCCGGGCGGGCGCCTACGGCGAACGCGAGCGCCTCCAGAACCAGCGCCGCGTGCTGGTGCCCGGACCGCGCGGCAACATTTACGACCGCCACGGCCGCCTGCTCGTGGGCAATCGTTCACGGTTCGCCGTCACGCTCTATCTTGACGAGCTGCGCCGGGAATTCCGCACCGAGTACATCGAGACCGTCCGCCATTATCGCGAAAGCGAGGCGGAGGGCGACATCGCCCGGAGCGACCGGCCGTCGCCCGGCCAGCTTGAGCAGATTGCCCGCGCCCATGTGGTCCAGCGCTACCTGGACCAGATCAACCGGCTGTTGGGCCGTGATGAAAAGGTCGATCTGCGCGAACTCAACCGCCACTTCCAGCAGCAGCTCCTGCTGCCCTACATCCTGCTTGACGACCTGAAGCCCGAGGAATTCGCCCGCCTGATCGAGCGGCTCCCTGTCGAATCGCCGCTGCAAGTCTACACCTCCAGCATTCGTTTCTATCCCTATGGCTCCGCCGCCGCGCATACGCTTGGCTATGTCGGCACCAGCGAGGAAATCTCCGTGGAGGACCTGCCGGGCGAGGACCTCAAGACCTATTCCTTCAAGGGCACGGTCGGCCGCGACGGACTCGAGCTGCGGTTCGACTCCCTGCTCCAGGGCAAAACCGGCGGCGCGATCTACCGGGTCGATCCGGCCGGCTTTCGCGTCAATGAGCCCAAGGAAAAGCGCGCCCCCGTTCAGGGGCACAATCTCTATACCAGCCTCGACATCGACCTGCAACTCGCCGCCGAGCGACAGATGCAGGAGATCGGCGATTTCAAGGGTGCCGCGGTTGCCCTTGACGTGCGCACCGGCGAGGTGCTCGTGCTGGCGAGCAAGCCCGACTATGACCTGAATGTGTTCTCGCCGCGCCTGAGCGCCGCCGCCGCCGAGGACATCAACGCGCGTGAAGCCTGGACCAACCGGGCGATCGGCGGCGTCTATCCGCCCGGCTCCACGTTCAAACTCGTCGTCACCCTGGCCGGCCTGCGCAGCGGCCGGCTGACGTCCGACGCCTCCCCCGCTGATTGTGACGGCACCATGCGGATTGGCGGCCGCACCTTTTACTGCGACAACGGCCATGGCCACCACGGTATCATCGCCCTCCGCGAGGCCATCGCCCAGAGCTGCGATATTTTCTTCTACACCTGCGGACTGCAGATCGGCCCCGACCTGATCGCCGCCGAGGCCCGCCGACTCCATCTCGACCAACCCACCGGCATCGATCTGCCCCATGAGGCCCGGCGCATGCTCATCCCCGATCCGGAATGGAAGAAGCGTACGACGGGGGATCCCTGGTTTGCCGGCGATACCGCCAACATGGCCATCGGTCAGGGCTTCATGGGGGTCACGCCCCTTGGGATGGCGTGCTTTGTCGCCTCGCTCGCGCGCGGCGAAACCACCACCAAGCCCACGCTCGTTCACGTTCCGGAACGGCCGCCCCAGCACACCGAACCCATCGGCCTCGCGCCCGGCCAGTACGCCGCCATCCTCGATGGCATGGAAGGCTGCACCACGCGCGGCACCGCCAAGATTCTCGCCACGAATTTCCTGCGCATTCCCGGCCTGCGGCTCGCCGGCAAGACCGGCACCGCCCAAGTCGGCCCGCAGAATGCCATCATCAACATCGCCTGGTTTGTCTGCTTCGCGCCCATCGATGATCCCCAGATCGCCGTGGCCGTAGCCATCGAGGGCGACACTCCGGGCGAAAACTTCGGCGGCGGCCGTTATGCCGCGCCGGTGGCCCAAGCCGTGCTGAAGACGTGGTTTGAGAAAAGCCAGCACGCCGGCGCGTCCGCGGCGCGCCTCACCGCCAACTGATCGTCCGCCGCGCCGCCCGCCGCGCCCGCCGGGCGCGGCGGAACACCGCCTGCGGCTCCGGCCAGGTGTCGCGGGGCCCGTAGCGCAGCCTCTGCAGGTCGGTCCACATGTCCAAGCCTTCGACTTTCGACGTGGCAGAATGTCGCTGACGCTCGGTACGCCCTTCGACCAGCTTGCGCAACCAGCGCCCCGCTTCGCGCCGCACCGGATCGGTTTCGCCGTGGCGTCGCGCACCCAGGATGCGCCACCACCACGACCGGCCGTGGCGCCACCACAGCACCACCGCCACCACCCCGCCGAGCGCGGCCCCTAACCAGTCCAGCATGCGCGGCACGCTCCAGGGACGCTGCAACCAGTGCCGCAACGAGACGCCCGCCTCACCGAGGACCTCGCGCAACGCCACCCCGATGTTGCCCGTCGTTTCTTTGAGCGAGAGCAGGAGCGCCATCTGCGTCCGCTGGTCGAAACTGACGATGCGCCGGTACCAGAGGATGCGGACCGCGTCGAGGCGCGCCTGCCAGCTTCGGTCGAGCCGCCGTCCGAGCGCGGCTTCCCCGGCCTGGCTTTGCCGGGAGGTGGTTACGGCCGCCGCGCCGATGGTCGGATCGACCCGGAACCATCCCGTGCCGCCGTCATAGACCTCGCACCAAGCGTGGGCGTGTGAATTGCGTACCATGAAGTAGTTCTCGTAGGCATTCCAATCGCCGCCCTTGAACCCGGTGATGGCACGGGTCGGGAAACCCGCCGCGCGCGCCAGCAGCGTGAATGCGGCCGTGAACAGCTCGCAATGACCGGGCAGGCTGGATTCCATCCACAGCACCACCGGGTCACGATTGCCCTCGGGCAGCACGACCTGCAGGGAGTAGCCGTGCTTGTCCGTCAGCCAGCGGCTCGCGCGCGTGGCAAACTCCTCCGCGCTGACCCTGGCGCCGCCGGTGATGCTGTCCGCCATCTGGTTCAGGGCCTGCCGGTCATCGGTCCGTTCCGGGAGTTGCAGGGTCGTCAGCGGATACACGACACGCGGCGGGCCGTGCTCATCGGCCTCCTTGCGCCCGGGCTTGTCTGCAACCTGGCCGCGCTGGGCGTTGCGCAGGATGGAGCCGAAGAGGCGGTCCGGCACAAAGCCGTCCGTCAGCATGCCCTCCACGCGATAGGCGGTCATGGTCACCGGTTCATTGCGCAGCGCGGTCATGCGCAGGCTGATCTGCTGCTGCACCCATTGCGGCTCACGGAAGCGCATCAGGTAAAACGGTCCGACCACCGGCAGATGCCGGCTGATGCCCGCCTCGAAATAGAAGGTCCAGTAAACCGGCGCCCCGCGCGCGGGCGGCAACAGGCCCATCACAAAAGGAGTCATTTGCGTCGCCATCACCATTTCGTTTCGCAGGCGCCGCGAGGTGCGGAGGAGGCCGGCTCGATATTCGTCGAGCACCACCATGCGCCAGTAGGGCGTGGCCGGGATGCGCGCCGGATCCGACACGTCGACGCGGAGCGCCACCGACTTGTCCTGCTGGATGTCGATCACGTCGCCAAGGCTGATCGTGTCCGAGAAGCCTGTGCGGCTTTTCTTGGTGATGAAACGATCAAGAAAAAAACTGTTTTCGAGCTGGAACCGCGGAATCGCCATGAACAGGAGCGCGGACACCGCCACGACGCCGATGAACAGCGCGCCGCCCGCGGCGAGCAGCCGCCAGTCGGCCACTTCCCGCAGGCGCCGGGCCAGCCGCCGCCAGCTGCCCCCGGCCCATGCCGGCAGCCGTCCGTGCTCCATCCCCCGGATCCCAGACCCCGGCCCCTCCCTGCCCTCCGCGGCTTCCGCCAGCGTGATCACGAACAGGAACGCCAGTGTGCAGCCCGTGAACACGAGAATCTGCACCGCGAACGCCAGCGACACCGTGAGCACACCGGCCACCATCACCAGAATCAGACCGAGGATGATGATCTGCAGGTCGTCGCGCTTTTTGCGATAGCTGACGCCCCGATAAAGCAACAGCAGTAGGCCGAGCCGGATGCCGGCCGGCAGCACCTCCGCGGTGGAATAGAGGTCCCACGCAAAAAACGCCACGATGAACGGAAACGCGAGCTTGTGCGCCAGCGGTGGCAGACGGGCCGGCAGTTTGGGTCGCACCAGCACCGCGAGGATGGCGGCGGTGGCGATGCCCATTAGAACCCACGCGTCGATCTCGAGATAAAGCACGGTCCAGACCGAGATCAGTGTGAGTACTCCACCGAGCAGCCATCTGAGCTGATGCAGCTCGTCGAGGTTAAGTTGTGGCCGTTTTTTCTCCATCGGTGTAGGCCGCGACGCCCCGGGCGCCCTCGGGGGCGAAGGTGATCACATTGCGGCGCGTCCGGGCCGTCATGTCGGTTTTTGCGGGTGAAGGATGGGTTTCCTGCGGCAACTCCAGCATCGCCAGCCGGTCGAGGAACGACTCCAGATCGCGCACCCGGCGGATGACCAGCGGTTCCTCCGCATTCACCGCCGCCCCGGTGAGCCGGCCGGCGGTGAACAAATCCTCGGCCAGCGTCGCGGCAAAGCGGCATAGCAGCTCGAACTGCTCCTCGCGCGTCCACCCGCCGGGCGACGTCTCGATCCACAGGAAAAAACCCTCCGCGCTCTCTGCCGCGAACTGACGGACCATGAGCTGCCGCAACCGCGCGCTCGCCTTCCAGTGGATGAGCCGGTGGGAATCGCCCGTCTGGTAGCGCCGCAGGGCCAGCAGGTCGTTGCTGGCGCCGGGCCGGGCCACGCGCTCGCCCTCCGCCTGACGCGCGGCCGCCGCGGTCCGCGTGAAGCGGTATTCCACCGGCGCCGGCCAGATGATGATCTCGCGCCGCAGCCGGGTGCCGTGGTTTTTGCGCAGAAAACCGAACGGGAAGAGCGAACCCACGCTCGCCAGTTCCACGCGCACCACGCCGCGGCGCTGGGGCGTGAAGAGCCAGTCGAGCCGCGCCTGGCCGCCCGGATCGAGCCGCTCACGCAGCGGCAGGATGGCGCGCGCCGTGGCCTGTTCGACCCGGGCGAACGCGGCCCTGATTTCGGCGGACGACGCCCGGATGGTCGCCTCCGCGCGCTGCGGTCCCGCCGCCACCGGGCGCGCGGTGAGCTCAAACCAGAGGCCGTAGGTCGGCAGCAACGTCTTGCGGTTCCATAGTTCGAGCGTCACCGGCGTTTTCTGGCCCGCGCGCGCCGGCGGCTGCAGCAGCAGCCGCCAGCACACGCCCCGGAGGTTGAGCCACGACATCACGCCGCTGAGGATGAGACACGCCAGCAGCAGGGAAAGCGTGATGAAAAGAATGTTGCTCGCCGTGTTGTAGGCCGCCGAACCGATGCCGAGCGCGAGGCCGATCAGGACAAGGCCGGGCACGGTCGGCATGATGCGGTGGTTCCTGACCGGATAGATGAGCGACCAGAGAAATTCGCTCCAGCGGAAGCGCGACCGGTCGCGCAAAGTGGGACCATGCCAGGTCTGCGCCTGCTGAGCGTCCAACCGTCGGCGCTCAGTCTCCACCGCTGAAAAGGATGAACCGCCTGGGGGTGCCGAAGCCACTTGAACCTTGAACGTTCCAAGTTGAGGAGTTGGACGTTGGTCCTGTCACGGGCGCTAGACCGGCGCCGGAATGGAGGCGGTGATTTTCCGCAGCACGGCCGCAATGGCGTTGCGCTCTTCCAGCGCATCGGACGTCTGCCGCACCAGTGACAGCCGGTGGCCAAGCACGGGCTGCACGAGGTCGAGCACGTCCTCGGGCACCACGAAGTCCCGCCCGTTCAGCAGCGCGCGCGCCTGCGCGGCCAGCTTGAGGGAGAGGCCGCCGCGCACGCTGACCCCGGCCTCGAACTCTGCCTCGGTGCGCGTGGCCGCGACGATCTTGAGGATGAAGTCGAGCACGCTCTCCTCGATGAAAACCTGTGTGACAAGCTGCTGCAGCTTGAGCACGTAGGTGCGCATCACGACCGGGTTGAGCTGGATCGAGTCGTACGTCATGCGCGGGGCGCGCAGGATCTCCAGCTCATCGGCCGTCTGCGGATAGCCCATCCGGATGCGCATGAGAAAGCGGTCCATCTGGCTCTCGGGCAGGGGAAAAGTGCCCTCGTAGTCGACCGGGTTCTGCGTGGCCAGGACCATGAACGGCGCGCCGACCGCGTGGGCCTCGCCGTCGATCGTGACCTTGCCGCGGTCCATCACCTCGAGCAGCGCCGACTGCGTCTTGGGCGTGGCGCGGTTGATCTCGTCGGCCAGCACGATGTTGGCAAAGATCGGGCCGGGTTTGAACACGAACTCCTTCACGTGCTCGTCGTAGATGGCGACACCCGTGACATCGCTCGGCAGCAGGTCGCTGGTGAACTGGATGCGCGAAAACGAACAGTCCATGGAGCGCGCCAGCGAGTAGGCCAGCGTGGTCTTGCCGAGGCCGGGCAGGTCCTCGATCAGCAGGTGTCCGCCGGCAGCGAAGCAGACCAGGGTGTGCTCGATGACATCGTCCTTGCCCTTGACGGCAACACGCATGTTGGCTTTGAGCAGGCTGAGCGCCTGCCGGGCCTCCGCCACCTGCGTGGTATGCATGAACTCGCTCATGGCTCCCAAGGTTAGGCAGGATGGCCGCGGCGTCAACGCGCCTGCCGCCGGGGATGCGCCGCAAATCCGGTCCGGCTACAGCAGTTTGAGCAGCGCGCTGAAATCCTCGTCGCCTGCTTCTTGCGCCTCGGCGAGCCGGAGGCGCTCGCGCACGGCCTCCAGCAGCGGCAGCCGGCCCGCGCCTGCGGTGGCGGACGCCAGCCGCATGTCCTTGTGCATGTGTTTCACCGAAAACTGCGGCGAAAAATCGCCGGCGCGCAGCTTCGGCTCCTTGAGCTTCGAGAGGCCGGAGGCGCCGACGTTGCGGGAGAGCGCCTCGAAGAACAGGTCATCGCTGATGCCCGCGCGGCGCGCGAAGGTGAGGGCCTCGCACAAGCCCTCGAGCATCACGGCGAGGTTGAGGTTCATCGCCAGCTTGAGCGCCGCGGCCTTCCGCGGCTCAGTCGAGACAACCAGGCGCGTCTCCGAGACAAGGCTGAGCAAGGGCTCGGCAGCGGCGATGAGGTCAGCCGCGCCGCCGAGATAATACACGGTCTTCCGCTGTTCCGCCGCCGGCTTGCTGCCGGTGAACGGCGCCTCGAGGTAGCGGGCTCCGCGCGCCTCCACCTGCGCCCGGAAGCGGTCGCTGCTCTCCGGGTCGATGGTGGTCGACTGGATGACCACCTTGCCGGGGCCGAGCCGCGGCAGGATGCGGTCGAGCACACCCTGGACCGCGGGCGGATCGGCCACGACGATCTGCACCGCCTCGGCAGCCGCGGCGACCGCCTCGGGCGTATCCTTCCATTGCGGCATCGCCGGCCGCGGCGTGCGGTTCCAGCAGCCGGCCAGCACGCCGGCCGCGGCGTAATGCCGCGTCCACACCCTGCCAATGATGCCCAGTCCGATGACGCCGATGGTTTTCATGGAAAAGCCTGGCTCACGGAACCTACAGAAAGAATACGCGGAAGCGGATCAACCCCATCGGTGCCTTTCCGTGTGTTCCGTGGGCAAAAAACTACGCCAATATTTCGAGCAGCCGCGTGAAGAGCCGGTTCACCTTCTCCTGGTTGGCTTTCACGAGCTCCTTGAACTTGGCAAAGTCAATCTCGGTGGCCATCAGGCCGTTCGCATAGTTGTCGATGATGGCGAGGCTGTTGTAGCGCAGCCCGATCTCGCCGCAAAGATCAGCCTCGTGCGCAGCCGTCATGCCGACGACGTCGCCCCACTCCTTCACGATGCGGATCTCCGCCTTGGTCTCGAAACGCGGGCCGCGCATCTGCACGTAGACCTTGCCGGGATGGATCTTGAATTCGGGCGCCAGCTTCTCGACGAGCAACGGGATCAGGTTGTTGGCGATGCCGGGCGCGCCGCCTTTGAGCTCCGTGTCGAAGAAGGTCACCGGTCCCTGCTGGAGTCCGACGTAATCGCTGCACGAAACAAGAGTGCCGGGCGGCAGCTCCGGCTTGAGCGAACCGACGGAATTGACCGACAGCACATCCTGGTAGCCGAGATCGGCAAGCGCGCGGATGTTGGCGCGATAGTTGATGGAGTGCGGCGGCACGGGGAGACCATAGCCGTGACGGTTGATGAGCACAAAGTCACCGCGCTGCTTGCAGGTCACCGGGCCGTACCGCGTCTCGATCGTGCGAACCTCCCATGCGGAAAAAAGCGTGCTGTTGACGATGCTGGTACCACTGAGAAACGCGACCTTCATGCCTGCAACTACGCGCCCGCCAGCACGCCGAGGCAACCGCTTTCTGGGAGACGGTGCAGCTGCGCCCGGCAGGCGAAGGCCCTAGGGGTGGTGCTCTTCACGGATTCCAAGATCCCGCGGGACCGATGGGCTCTCCCCTCGCGCGGGTCTTCAGCCCACCCACGAGACCTGCTGAATTTTCCGGGCGAGTTCGATATCCTTGGCGGTGACCTTGCTGCCGGCGGAGTGCGTGTTGAGCCGCAGGAATACGCGGTTATAGACATTCCTCCAGTCGGGGTGATGGTCCAGCACCTCGGCTTCGAAGGCGACGCGCGTCATGAACGAGAACGCCTCGCGAAAACTGCCGAACGTGAAAGTCTTGACGAGCGCGTCGCCCTCGTGGCTCCAGCCCGGCAGCGTCCCGAGGGTCTGCTGAACCTCCGCCAGTGTCAGGGATGTTGCCATGCGGGACGATGGGCCGGTCATTGCCCTTGTCAAACGATGGGACCGCTTCATAAAGGGCCGGAATCCACGCATGCAGACGGCCAGCGCCAATATTCCCAACCATGTCGCCATCATCATGGACGGCAACGGCCGCTGGGCGAAGCAGCGCGGGCTCCCGCGCCTCGAGGGTCATCGCCGCGGGGTGGAGACGGTGCGTGCCATCATTGACGCGGCGCGCGAGCTGGGCATCCGCTACCTGACGCTCTATGCCCTTTCGACCGAAAACCTGCAGCGCCCCCCTGACGAAGTGTCGGCGCTCATGGGGTTGCTCGAACATTTCCTGCGCCGCGAGACGAAGGTGCTCATTAAAAACCGCATCCGCCTGCGGACGATCGGCCACATCGAGGCACTGCCGGCGGGACCGTGCCGGGAGCTGCAGCACGCCATCGAGGCCACCCGGCACTTCACCGACTGGAATCTTGTGCTCGCGCTTAACTACGGTTCGCGCACCGAGCTGGCCGATGCCGCCTGCGCCTACGCCGCCGCCGTCGCCGCCGGGCGCGAGCAACCGGGCGACGCCTCCTGGTCCACGTTCAGCCGTTATCTCTACACCGCCGACATTCCCGACCCCGACCTGCTCATCCGCACCTCCGGCGAAACCCGGCTCAGCAACTTCCTGCTCATGCAGTGCGCCTATGCGGAGATGATTTTCTCCCCCTTGCTGTGGCCCGATTTCTCAAAAGCCGAGCTCGCCGCGGCCGTGGAGGAATACCAGCGCCGCGAGCGCCGCTTCGGCCTCACCGCTGAGCAGCTCAAGACCGGCGCCGCGCCGCGCCCGCCCGCCGACACCCTCTAACCCTTCCAACCCTCATCCTTGCCTGTGCTAAAACGGACGTTCAGCACGATCATTCTGTGGAGCCTGGCGCTCGTATGCGCACGCTACTTCGGCGTCACGGGTGGGGTGTGGCTCGTCACCGCCGCCAGCGTGCTCACCCTGAACGAGTTTTACGCAATGCTCAGGCGCATGGGACTTGCTCCCTTCAACCGCCTTGGTCTCACCCTCGGGGCGGCCATCACGCTTGCCCCGTACTATTTCGAACCGTACTTCACGCCGACAGGGTTGCTGGCCCTGGCGGTGATCGTGTTTTCCGTGCGCATCCTGGGCGAGCGTGAGCCGCAGAACCGGGTCGAGACGCTGGGCTGGACCCTTTTCGGCCTGCTCTACGTGCCGTTCATGCTGCATTTTCTCGTGCGCATCATCCTCATCACGAGCCCGCATGAGCACAGCGGCCTTGTGCTCGGCCTCTGGCTCATCGCCGTGACGAAATTCTGCGACTCGGGCGCGTTTCTCACCGGGCTGGCCATCGGCCGGCACAAGATGGCGCCCAACATCAGTCCGAAAAAGACGTGGGAAGGGGTGGTCGGCGGCATGCTCACTGCCGTGGTGGTGGGGGCCACCCTGGCTTGGGGTTGCCGCGCTTACCTGCCGGCAAACTTCACCCCGCTCCTTGGCGCCGTGACGGCGGTCCCCCTGGCCGGTCTCGCCATCGTGTCGGACCTGGTCGAATCAATCATCAAGCGCCGGGCCGACACCAAGGACACCGGCCGCACCATCCCCGGCATCGGGGGAATATTCGATCTCACCGACAGCTTGATCCTCACCGCGCCCATTGGCTGGGCGGTGTTTCACTTGCTATAGCCTCCGGCGCCTGCCGAAATCGCCCACCGGCCCCTCCCCGCCGGGCGAGGGCAGGAATCTGCCACGAAAGTGCCCCCCTCTCCTTCCAGAAAACGCATTGTCCTCCTGGGCGCCACCGGCTCCATCGGTGAGAACACGCTGCGGGTCATCGCCGCGCACCGTGACCGGCTGGAACTGGTGGGCATTGCCGCGCGTGCCAACCACCGGCGGCTCGCGGAGATTGCGCGGCAGTTCGGCGTCCGGCATGTGGCGATCTTCGAAAACGGCGCGCTGGCCGAGGCCCGCGCCAACCCCGCGGCGTTCCCCCCCGACACCCGGCTCTCCGGCGGCCTGAACGGACTCGTCGAACTCGCGCAACTGCCCGAAGCCGACTTGGTGCTCGTGGCGGTCGTGGGCACCACCGGTCTGCGGCCCGCCCTGGCCGCCCTCGCCGCGCACAAGCCCCTCGCGCTCGCCTCCAAGGAGATCCTGGTGCTGGCCGGCAAATTTGTCATGGCCGCGGCGCGCGCCGGCGGTGTGCGCTTGGTGCCGGTCGACAGCGAACACAACGCCGTCTTCCAGTGTCTCGAGGGCCACGCGCCCGCCACCGTGCGCCGGATTGTGCTCACCGCCTCCGGCGGCGCGTTTCGCGAGCTCTCCGCCGACGCGCTCGCCCACGTGACTCCCGCCGACGCGTTGAAGCATCCCAACTGGTCGATGGGGCCCAAAATCACCGTCGATTCAGCCACGCTGGCCAACAAGGGCCTCGAACTCATGGAGGCGCAATGGCTGTTCGGCCTGCGTCCCGACCAGTGCCAGGCGGTGCTGCACCCGCAGAGCATCGTGCATTGCCTGGTGGAGTTTGCCGACGGCACGATGCTCGCACAGCTGGCGCCGCCCTCCATGACGTTTCCCATCCAGCACGCCCTGCTCTACCCGGAACGGGCGCCGGGGATCGATGCCCCCTTGGACCTCCAAAAGCTGTTCTCCCTCGACTTTTGTCCGGTGGATGAGACGCGCTATCCCTGCCTGCGGCTGGCCCGGGCGGCGATGGACGCGGGTGGCGTGGCGCCGGCTGTCTACAATGCCGCCAACGAGGTCGCCGTGACGGCTTTCCTCGCCGGCCGGCTGCCCTTCCTTGCCATTTCGGAGGTCATCGATAAGACTCTCCAATCCGGTTCCAATTTTGAACCGGCCGATCTCGACGCTGTCCTGGAGGCCGACATGGCCGCCCGCCGCGCCGCCCGGTCAATCATCCCCAGCATAAAATCCTGACTTAGGACGTGTCCTCCGATCTGCTCCAGTCCATTGCCTCGAATCTCTGGTCGATCTTCCTGATCATCCTGTTCTTTGGCGGCTCCATCTTTGTGCACGAGTTCGGCCACTTCCTCGCCGCGCGGCGCCGCGGGGTGCACGTGGCGCGTTTTTCCATCGGTTTCGGGCCGAAGATCTTCGCCTGGCGGGGCAAGGATGGCGTCGAGTACCGCCTGTCCTGGCTGCCGCTCGGCGGCTATGTCGCGCTCCCGCAACTCGCCGACATGCACGCCATCGAAGGCGGGGCGGATGTCGACGTGGAGAAACTGCCCCCTCTCAGCTACGGCACCAAAATGCTGGTGTTTGCCGCCGGCGCGGCCTTCAACGTCGTCTTCGCCTTTCTGCTCGCCTGCATTGTGTGGTTTGTCGGCCAGCCGACCAGCGCCGAACTCGACACCACGAGGATCGGCCTGGTGATGCCGGCGATCGCCCTGCCTGACGGATCGAGCGTGCCCAGCCCGGCGTTCGAAGCCGGCTTTCAGGCCGGCGATGTCATCCTGGCCATCGATGGCAACCGGGTCACCAACTGGCTGGACCTGCAGCAGACGCTCTTTGCCAGCGGCGGGCGTTCTGCCGACGGCCGGCCCCGGGCGGTGTTCACCGTCGCTCGCGGCGGCGAAACGCTGGAACTCACCGTCTATCCACGCCTCGCCGGCGATGAGCGCATGCGACGCATCGGCATCGCCCCGGCCGAGGAGTTCATCGTCTATGAAATCACGCCGGGCTCGCCGGCGGCCCGCGCCGGCCTCAGGCCGAACGATCAGATCGTCGCCCTCGACGGCCTGCCGGTGCTCCACTCGAGCGTCTTTGTCGATCACTTGCGCAAAAACGTCGACCGGCCCATCACGCTCACCGTGCTCCGCGCGGGCCGGCGGACCACGCTTATCGTGCCGCCCCGCACCGGGACGGAAAATCCCGCCGAGTTCGGTCTTACATTCAAATCGGGCTTCAAGATCGTGTATCCCGATCCCTTCACCCAGCTCGCGGATAATGCCGTGATGGCGTTCCGCGTGCTCGCGGGGCTCATCAACCCCCAATCCGACCTTGGCGTATCCAAGCTTAGCGGCCCCGTCGGCATCGTGCGCATCTTCCGCGCCACGGCGCAGAGCGATATTCGCCTCGTGCTCTGGTTTACCATTCTTGTGAATGTCAACCTCGCCATCTTCAACCTGCTGCCCGTCCCGGTGCTCGATGGCGGCCACATGCTCTTCGCCACCATCGGCCGGCTGCGCGGCCGGGCGCTCCCGGCCAGCTTCATCATGACCACGCAGAGCGTGTTCATCGTGCTGCTTTTCTCGCTCATTCTTTACGTCAGCTTCTTCGACGTACGCCGCCTTGTCCGCGACGCACGCAGCGAACGGGCCGAGACCCAGCAGCAGGCCGCGCCGGCGGCGAAACCCGCGCCCGCACCGGCGGCCCCCTAAGAGAGCCCCGCGCCTGGCGCGGACCATGATGTCCTACTGCGCGTCTCGTTTCCAAACCGTACGCCGCCCCACCGTTGAGGTGAAAGTGGGCGCCGTCGGCGTCGGCGGGTCGAATCCGATCCGACTCCAGTCAATGACCACGAGCGACACGCAGGACATCGAGGCCACCGTAAGGCAGTGCATCGTGCTGGCCGAAGTGGGGTGCGAGATCGTCCGCATCACCGCGCCGAACGTGCCGGCGGCGAAATGCCTGCGGTCCATCCGGGAAAAATTCACCGCCGCCGGCTTCGATCATGTGCCGCTGGTCGCCGACATCCATTTCCTCCCCTCGATGGCGATGGAGGCGGTCGAGCATGTTGAAAAGGTGCGCGTCAATCCCGGCAATTACGCCGACAAGAAAAAGTTTGCCACCCGCGAGTACACCGATGCCGAGTACGGGCAGGAATTGCAGCGGCTCCACGACGCGTTTTTACCGCTCGTCCGGCGCTGCCGGGAACTCGGCCGGGCGTTGCGCATCGGGACCAACCACGGTTCGCTCTCCGACCGCATCATGAACCGCTATGGCGACACGCCGCTCGGGATGGTCGAAAGCGCGCTCGAGTTCGTGCGCATCGCCGAGTCAGAAGGCTTTCACGACATCATCCTGTCGATGAAGGCCAGCAACCCCAAGATCATGATCCAGGCCTACCGGTTGCTCGTGGAAAAGATGGACGCGGCGCATCGTCCCTATCCGCTGCATCTTGGCGTCACGGAGGCTGGCGACGGCGAGGACGGCCGCATCAAGGGCGCCATCGGCATTGGCTCCCTCCTGCTTGACGGCCTGGGCGACACGATTCGCGTCTCGCTCACCGAGGATTCGGTCTACGAAATTCCGGTTGCCCGGGCGATCGCTGAAAAGGCGATGAGCTTGTGGTCAAAACCGGAAGAGGGAGACCGGAAACCGGATGGTCCCACCATCGCGTCCATCGACTCTCCGGTCTCCGCGGACTCCATCGATCCCTTTCATTTCACACGACGCGAGACGCATGTCCTGTCTCTTTCGGATCGTTGCAGTGTCGGCCCAGCGCAGCCGCCGCGCGTCATCGTGCGGGTTCCGGAACCGGATCATCTCGCCAAGGCCGCCAGGGAACTGGGTGGACCCTCGCTCAAGGATACACCCGTGGAAGGCTTGATGGTGCCGGTGGCCGACGCCGAGACGCTGGCCGGGCTTCGCCGGATCCTGGACGAGGTGAAACTCCCGGTCGATTTTCTCGTGCTCGATCTGGCAGAGACCCTTGCGCCCACCGACCTGGCCGGTTTCGTTTCCGCCAGTCGTGGCCGCCTGGTGCTGTGTCGGCGTTTCCGGCCCTCCGCGGGCAGGCAGCTGGCTGACATGGCGGAACTCGCGCGCCGCCATGGCCATTTCCTCGCCATCGACATGGCGATCGCCGATTTTCCTGCGTTTACCGACACTTTCCGGTCGCTCGGTGACAACCGCCTGATCTTCACCCTCTCCTCCCTTGGTGCGCCCGCCGCCTGTTGCTCCCACGCGCTCGGTGCCTATCGCCAGCTGGCCGAACACCTGCTCCGCCTTGGTTTCCGGGCACCGCTCTGGATTCGCAACACCGCCGCCACCGCCACGCGTAATGACACCAGTTTTCTCGGCCGGCTGCTTGAAGCCAGCATTCTCACGGGCGGTCTCCTCTGCGACGGCCTGGGTGATCTGGTGAGCATTGAAACCGAGGCCGACCTGATGCGCGCCGCCAAACTTGCCTACAACGTGCTGCAGGGCGCCGGTGCGCGTATTTCCAAGACCGAGTTTGTCGCCTGTCCGAGCTGTGGCCGCACTCTCTTTGATCTGCAGACCACCACCCAGCGCATCCGGGAAAAGACCGGTCATCTCAAGGGAGTAAAGATTGCCATCATGGGCTGCATCGTGAACGGCCCGGGTGAAATGGCCGATGCGGACTTTGGCTACGTGGGCGGCGCGCCCGGCAAAATCAACCTCTACGTCGGAAAGAGCTGCGTGCAGTACAACATTCCGCAGGCCGAGGCGGACGACCGTTTGATCGCTCTGATCAAAGCGCACGGCAAATGGCTGGAGCCCTCATTGCCCATGGCGCCATGACCGCCCCCCTGCGAGTACGCCGACCGGCTTCCCTTAACAGCCACCCCGCGTCACGACAACGTCACTACCGTCACATGACCGTGACTTATTCGTGACGTTCGACGGTGTGCCGCGATCGCGTAGTGAATGTTTTATTACGCCTGCCACGCTGCTTGTGCGTTCGGGCTTCCGTCTGTTTAAAAAATGGCAACCAGCAAATGCGGAGGTGGTGTGAATAACTTGTGGGAAAGTTGCTCTTGAAATGCATTTTGTGATTCACGTTACTGCGCAAATCGGTTCTATTACTCGGTACCTCATTTGTTCTTTCCCACGTCCGCAGTCCGTTTTTCTCTGCAAGCTCTCGGGGAGTTTCCCCTACCCTCTGGTCTTCAATGTTTTATTCCAACGATTAGCCTGCCTCCAGACCCACCAAGACCGGACATGCCTTTCTCCTCTGAGCGAGCGAGGGAATTCTGCCCTGCAGGACGCGTGCAAAGAGCCTCTTTTGAGGCCGTGTGAATAATCTCTTTCCTTTGCCTGCTCCATGCCCTCATTGACCCTCCCGTCCAGCCTTTGGGAAACCGTCAAATGTGACTTCAAGGGGCTATTCCCTGAGGATGTCTTCCAGATGTGGTTTGAGCCCATCGTCTGCCTCGAAACGACCGAGGACTCCATTGCGCTCGGCGTGCCTAACGACTTCGCAGCGATCTGGATCCACGACAACTACCTCGACCTCATTACCCAGCGCCTGCGCCTCACTGCCGGCCGCCTGATCAACGTTTCCCTGAAGGTTCATCATCCCGGGCCTGCGACCAAGCCCACCCCCGGCTCCTTGGCTGCCGGCAACGGCGACCATGACACTCTGCCAGCCCCCGCGCACCATAATCGCGTGCGGGCCACGCCGCGCCGGGCAGGCCGTTACGATGAAAAGTGCCCCAACGCCGGCACGCTCAACCCCCGCAACACTTTCGAAAACTTCGTCGTCGGCGCCAATAACCAGCTGGCCCATGCCGCCGCCCTGGCCGTGGCGCAGGCGCCGGCTCAAGCCTTCAATCCGTTATTCATCTACGGCGATACCGGCCTCGGCAAGACGCACCTGATGCACGCCGTGGGGCACAGCATCCTTCGCAACAACCCCGACGCCAAGGTCGCGTACCTCTCCACCGAGAAGTTTACCAACGAGTTCATTCAGGCACTGCAGGAAAACAGCCTCACCCGTTTCCGCCAGCGCTACCGCAACGTCGACGTGCTCCTGCTCGACGACGTGCAGTTCCTCAGCAACAAGGAGCGCATCCAGGAGGAATTCTTCCACACCTTCAACGACGTCTTCGAATCGGGCAAGCAGGTGGTCCTCTCCAGTGACCGTCCCGCCAGCGAGATCGCCAAGCTCGAATCACGCCTGGTTTCGCGCTTCCAGTGGGGCTACGTGGCCGACATCCAGTCGCCCGACCTGGAGACGCGCGTCGCCATTCTCCGCACGAAGGCCGCCTGCCTGAAGTTCGACGTTCCTCCGGCCGTAATCAATTTCATCGCCCAGCACATCTCCAAGAACATCCGCCGCCTCGAAGGTGCGCTCATCAAGGTGGCCAGCTATTCCGCCCTCACCAACAAGGCCCTCGACCTGCCCACCGTTGAGATGCTGCTGCAGGATGTGCTTATGGAGCAGGCGCAAAACCTGCTCACCCTCGAGACCATCCAGAAGCGGGTGGCCGACCATTACCAGATCCGCCACAGCGACATGACGAGCAAACGCCGCCCCGCCAACATCGCCCTGCCCCGGCAGATCGCCATGTACCTGGCCCGCCAGCTTACCAAGCATTCGCTGCAGGAGATTGGCGACGCGTTTGGCGGGCGCGACCACGGCACCGTCATCCATGCCTGCAAAACCGTCGAGAACATGATGGAGCAGGACGACTCCGTCCGCGGCAGCGTCGAATTTCTGAGGGCCCAACTCTCCAAGTAGCAACGCCAGGTGCCCCCCAATATCTCGCCCATGGTGTCCGTCCTGTCCCCCGCCAGCATTCTGCGGGGGATTTTGTTTGTTGCCGCCGGCCGCTCAGGGGGATCCGGAGTGCGCTGTCTACGGTGAGAATAAAATCTGGTTTCTAAGCAGCCCCACATTATGCGAGGCTTATTTCCACGCCCCATTCCCATGAAAAAGTCCCAGGCCCACTTCCCTAAAATCCCGCCCATCGCCTACGAAGGCCCGAAATCGGCGGATCCCCTCTCGTTCAGGCACTATAATCCCGCCGAGATCATCGATGGCAGGTCGCTGAGGGATCACCTCCGTTTCTCCATCGCCTACTGGCACTCCTTTCGCGGAGTCGGCGCCGATCCGTTCGGCTGGGGCACCATCGTCCGTCCCTGGGAGAGCGGCCGCGATCCCCTCGCCGTCGCCCGGACGCGCATGGACGCCGCCTTTGAGTTTTTCGTGAAGATTCAAGCGCCGTTCTGGTGCTTCCACGATCGCGACATCGCACCCGAGGGCCGCTCACTCGCCGAGTCCAACCGGAACCTCGACAGGCTCGTCGCCCACGCGAAACAACTCCAAAAGGCCACGGGCGTAAAACTCCTGTGGGGCACGGCCAATCTCTTCTCGAATCCACGCTACATGTGCGGTGCCGCCACCAACCCCGATGCCCATGTCTTCGCCTATGCCGCCGCGCAGGTGAAGAAGGCGCTGGAGGTCACCAAGGAGTTGGGGGGAGAGAACTACGTCTTCTGGGGCGGCCGCGAAGGCTATGAGACCCTCCTCAACACCGACCTCAAGCGCGAGCAGGAACATTTGGCTGCGTTCCTGCACATGGCGGTCGATTATGCCAAGGCCATCGGCTTCAAGGGCCAGTTCCTCATCGAGCCGAAACCCAAGGAGCCCACGAAGCATCAGTATGACTTCGATGTCGCCGCTGGCCTCGCTTTTTTGAAGACCCACGGCCTCGACAGGCACTTCAAGTTCAACATCGAAACCAACCACGCCACCCTGGCCGGCCATACCTTCCAGCACGAAATCGAGACCGCGGCGGCGCATGGCATGCTCGGCTCGATCGACGCCAACACCGGCGACCTGCTGCTCGGGTGGGACACCGACCAGTTCAACACCGACGTCAAGGAACTCACCCTCGCCATGGTCTCCATTCTGCGCGCCGGCGGCCTTGGCGCGGGCGGCTTCAATTTCGACGCCAAGCTGCGCCGCCCCTCCATTGACCTCGAAGACCTCTTCTACGCGCACATCGGCGGTTTCGACACCTATGCGCTGGCCTTCAAGCTCGCGCGCCGCATTCTCGCCGAGGGCAAGTTCACCCAGTTCGTTGCCGCCCGTTACAACAGCTACAACGCGGGCTTCGGGCGCGACATCGAATCGGGCCGGGTCGGCTTCAAGGAATTGGAGAAGATCGCGCTCACACTGGGCGAACCTCTTCCGCACAGCGGACGGCAGGAATACCTCGAAAACCTGTTGAACCAGTACCTGCACGGCTGAGCCGGCTCCCCAGCCATGTTTCTTCCGGGCGCGGCCGAAAGCCGCGCCTTTTTCATGTCCCCGGCGATCGATTCACGCGGCTGGTCCGTGGCCGGAAGGATTGTGACCCGGTAATTCCGGATGCGGGGCGGCAGTCGCAAGTCCAGCTGCACCGGCGCGCCGTTCCGCCCGGCGGCGCAAGGCGCGGCGGATGGTGAGCTTCACTCCCCAGTGGTAGAACGCAAGCGCCAGCAGCACCCCGCAGGCGGAGTAAAAGAGCCCCTCAACCGTCGTTGGCACCGCCGGTTTGAAGATCGTCCATGTTGCGTGGACGATGGAAAAATCGAGGTGCCGGAGGAAAACGAACGGCCGGCTTAATATCGAAGCCTGCCGGATGGCCGCGTCCGCCGCGGCCAGTGCGTCCACCCGTGTCATCGTTTCCTGGATCACCCGCCCGAGCCGCGCCACCGTTGGTTCACTGCTGCCCAGACTCCGCGCGATCAACTGGTCGAGCGTGAGGTCCGAGTGCGCCGCCACCGCCCGGAACTGTTCCAGTTGCCGCCGCGCCTCATCGAGATGCCCGCCCAGCCGTTGCAGATACTGCTGGATGAACTCCGGCAGTTGCGAGAACAGCACGGCCCCCACGACGCACAGCAGGCGATCGAGCAATCCCTCGCCGGCGGTCAGCAAGGAGCGAATCGGTTGGTTCCAGCGCATGGGAGGAGGATTGATCAATTTCTCCGCCGGGCAAGCCTCCGTCGTCCCTGTCCGGCACGCCCCGGTTGCGGCCGGGTTCTGCCAGGCGCGTGCCTACTCCGTGTCGTAGATTTGCACACGCGTCCAGCAGCTCTTGAATTTCGCGATGAACGCCAGGTGGATCGGGTCGGCCTGATAGGCATCGTGGGCCGCCACGTCCCGGCAGATCACCGTGAGGCCGACCGCGAAGGTTTTGTCGACCACCGGCCGGTCCGGAACGGCGGCGGGTGCGCCGACGTAGACTTTTTCAACGTGTTTGATCGCCGCCAGCGACTCAACGCCGCGGCGAAAGTCGGCGCGTTGCGCTTCAGTGAGTCCGGGTTTCAGCCAGAAAAGGACTGTGTGGATGAGCATGGGAAAAAGGATCCAACCGGGTGATTGCAGCCGGTCCACGAGAACTTCCTGGTCCGGCCTTATTGAGTCTCCTTGGGGCAGGCCTCGTCATTGAGATGACATGCCACCAGATGATCGCCGGTCCGGCCGGCTGCTTCACCGATGGCGGGTTTCAATTCAGGCCGGTGTTGCTGGCACGGCGCGAAGCACTGCGGACAGCGCGGATGGAAAGCGCAGCCGGACGGCAGGCTGCCCAGATCAGCTACTTCGCCGATAATCTCAAAATTCATGCGCTGGTCGGGATCGGGCCTGGGCACGGCCGAGTGCAACGCCCGGGTGTAAGGATGCCGGGGATCTTTAAACAGCGCGGCCGTCGTCCCAAGTTCGACGATGCGGCCGGCATACATCACGGCCACGCGGTCGCAGACATGACGGATGACGTCGAGGTTGTGGGCGACAAAGATGCAGGTGAGTTTGAACTCCTCCTGCAGATCCTTCAACAGGTTGAGGACCTGAGCCTGCACGGATACGTCGAGGGCTGACACGGCCTCATCGGCCACGACCAGGGATGGGTGCATGATGAGGGCCCGGGCGATGCCGATGCGCTGGCGCTGGCCGCCGGAAAACGCATGGGGATAGCGCGTGCGGTGCTCGGGTTTCAGTCCAATTTTCAAGAGCATGTCAGCCACGCGGTCATCGAGCTCGGCGCCCTTGGCCAGCTGATGGATGACCAGCGGCTCGCCGACGATCTGGCTCACGGTCATGCGCGGGTTGAGCGACGAGTAGGGATCTTGAAAGATCAATTGCATGGCCGGACGCAGCGGTTTGAGGGCGCGGTCGGAAAGCCTGGCAAGGTCCACCCTCCGGCCGTTGGTGCGGAACCAAACCTCGCCGGCGGTGGGGGTGAGCGCCCGTAGAATGCAGCGGGCGGCCGTGGTCTTGCCCGAGCCGGACTCGCCCACCAGTCCGAGCGTTTCGCCCGGATGCAGGTCAAAGCTCAGGTCATTCACCACGCAAATGGTGCCGGCCGCCTTTTTCAGAAAGCCCCGGCTGCGGACGGGAAAATGCTTGCTGAGGTGCCGCACGCTGAGCAGGGGCTCCCGGACATCACCGGGAGACAGGTCAGGACCAGGAGTGGAAACGGACAGACTCATGGGAGTTCACCCTGCATGGTTATTTCCGACTGCAATCTCCTCCGCCCGGACACAGGCCACGGAATGACCCGGGGCGAGCGCGCGCAGCGCCGGGGCGCCGCCGATATCGCAGAGGCCGGTCCTGGCGTGCGGGCACCGCGGATGAAAGCCGCAGCCGGCGGGGATGGCAGTGAGCGACGGCACGGCCCCGGGAATAGCGGCAAGGCGGTCGCCGGTGTTCAGACTCGGTAACGATCTGAGCAATCCTTGCGTATACGGGTGCCCGGGGCGTTTGAGGATGTCGCGCACATTCCCGTGTTCGACGATGCGGCCGAGATACATCACGGCGATATCATCGGCGGTCTGCGCCACGACCCCGAGATCGTGAGTGATGAACAGCACCGAGCAACCGGTGTCACGCTGGAACGCCTTGATCAGGCCGAGAATCTGGGCCTGGGTGGTCATATCAAGCGCCGTGGTCGGCTCGTCGGCGATGAGCAGCTCAGGATTGCAGACCAGCGCCATCGCGATGACAGCGCGCTGCCGCATGCCGCCGGAGATCTCATGCGGAAACTGGTCGTAACGACGCTCCGGTGCGGCCACGCCAACCCTCCGCAGCATATCGATGCCCATGCGCCGCGCCGTCGCCGCCGTGACCTCCCGGTGCAACAGGATGGCTTCGGAAATCTGGCTGCCAACCGTGTGCACGGGTGAGAGCGCTGTCATCGGCTCCTGGAAAATCATGCTCACCAGCCCGCCGCGCACTTGGTAGAGCGGATCGTCACCCTCGTCGAGCGCGGCGATGTCGATGATGCCGGCACGCCGGGAGTAAAGGACCATCCGGCCGCGGACGATCCGGCCCGGCTTGGGAATAAGCCGGAGGATTGCATGGGCCGTGACCGATTTGCCACAGCCGGATTCCCCCACTAGCGCGAGCGTACGGCCCCGCTTGATCGAGAACGACACGCCGTCCACGGCGGGTAGCTCGCCTTGCTCGGTGAAAAAATGCACATGGAGGTCCTCAACCGTGAGAAGCACCTCTCCATCGGTTGTGACGGGTTCCAGAGCGGGAGGCGGCATGGCACTCAAGGAAGATATGGTCGGGGTTGTGGTGGCCAGCCCTGCGCAGGGCCGGTGCCACAGGCGGATGGCGATCACAAAGCGCCACCGCCTTGTTGTCATGCGAAAAAGCAGCCGGTGGCGACACAGGAAGCCGTGGGTTCGCAACCCGTTCACGTCACGATCCGTGGCCGGCATCATCGTGCCAGGCCCGGTGCGGCCCAGTGTTGCACCGGGCGGGGGAAGTCCGCAAAAGTCATGTCGTGCAATTCAAGCGCTCTCCTTTCTCTTCACCCTTTCCGGCGCTCCGCCAACGCGCTCATGAACCGGCCTGGCGCGGTCCGGTCGTCGTCCTTCACCTGGCATTGGTCGCCATGATCGGCTTCACCGCCTGCGCCACGGAACGCGGAAACAAGAAAAGGCTGCTCGAGCGAGTCCCCCCGCCCCAGCCCCTCCTGACCACCAGCGCCAGATATGGGGAAGGCACTCTGGCGGTCCAGGCCTGGCTCGGCCCGTCCGTGCGTTT
The DNA here is from genome assembly GCA_903940425.1 of uncultured Opitutia bacterium. Lineage (GTDB taxonomy): Bacteria > Verrucomicrobiota > Verrucomicrobiia > Opitutales > Opitutaceae > Fen-1467. The sequence goes on from CAJAKX010000052.1 coordinate 38,349, forward strand.
GCGGAAGATCGAGGGGCAGCCGGACGCCACCGAGAAAGGACCACGCGCCGGAGGACGCCGGAATTACTTTGAGGGCTCGCCGTCGCAACCAACGGATTATTTTGACCGTGCCAACGCTCCGTTTGAACAAGGGGCCAATGACTATTCGGCAGAAGAGATCGACGAAATGTACGGCCGGGTGAACTATCAGTACATCCTGCCGCCCCGCCTCGCGTTGACGTTCACCTTTGTCAACACGAGTTCCCGGGCGGTCACGATTGCCATCGCCGAGGTGAACTCGCTGCTCGGCAATTTTGCGCCCCGTCCCGAAACCCTCACCCTCGCCCCCGGCCAGGAGGGCTCGATTGATCCCATGCTGTCAACGTTCGACAACAATTTTGAGGAGCTCGACGTCACGCTGACCCTGAAGAACGGCGGCAAGGGGGAGACGCAAGTACTGAAGCTCCGCCGGATGCCGTCATCCACGCCCGCCACGACGGGAAATCCCCCCCAGCACTGAAGCGCCCCCAATCCCTCAATGACCGGCGGATAGTTTTTGCTGTCCTTTCGAAAAGCGACCGCCACAATCGCGCCACTTCACTTATGAGAACCGCCCTCGCCCTCATTCTTCTGGCCACGGGTTATCGCATCGTCGCGGCTTGGAATCCGGACCTGGTTAATTTTTCGCCGCTCATGGCCCTGGCCTTTTGTGGCGCCGTCTACTTCCGCAACCGCTGGATGTGGCTCATCCCCTTCATCGCGTTGAGCGCGTCCGACATTTACCTCGACCACTACCACGCCACGCAGTTCGGCTACACGTGGGACCTGGGTGGCGTGCTCGTGCGCACGGTGTGCTTTGTGGCGGCGCTGATGCTCGGTTGGATGGTCTCCCAGCGCAAAAACTGGCTGAATCTCCTCGCCGGCTGCCTGGGCGGTTCGCTGCTTTTCTACTTCGCCACCAACACGGCTTCGTTTCTGGGCGACGCCTTTTATGCCAAAACGCTCGCCGGCTGGTGGCAGGCGATGACGATCGGCCACCCCGAATTCCCCCCGACGCTGTTCTTCCTCCGCAACACGCTGGTGGGTGACCTGTTTTTCACCGGCGCCTATGTGTTCGCGATGGAATGGGCCGCGCTCCGCGCCGGCCAGCCGAATCTGCTGAGGAACGAAGTCGCGCGGGCGGTCTGATCCAGGTCCATGGGTCGCCTCAAGCTGGGCACCTCGCCCGGCTTGCTCGTTTCCGGACCTCCAGCTACACCCGCGCCCTACGCGCAAGCTCCTGTCCCCGTCTCGATCACCGCCCCAGGCCGCACCTCCTTCCCATGTCCACCTACGGCTACTTCGACGACAAGAACCGCGAGTTCGTGATCACCCGCCCGGACACTCCGCTGCCCTGGCTGAACATGCTCGGCCAGGACGAGTTCTACGGCCTTTGCACGCAGACGGCCGGCGGCTACTCGTTCTGGAAGGATGCGCGCCTGCGCCGCCTTACGCGCTATCGCTATAACAACAACCCGCTGGATAACGACGGCCGCTTCCTTTACGTGAAGCAAGGCAGGACCGTCTGGAATCCCGGCTGGAAGCCCACCCGCACGCCGCTCGATGCCTTCGAGTGCCGGCATGGCCTCGGCTACACCCGCATCACCGGCCGCAAGGGCGGCATCGAGGTGGAGCAGTTGATGTTCGTGCCGCCGAATGAGAACCTCGAGGTCTGGAGGGTCTCGGTGCGCAACCGGACCAGAAAGCCCCGGCAACTCACCCTGTTCTCGTTCGTCGAGTTCTGTTTCTTCGAGGCGCTGAACGACATGACGAACTACCAGCGCACCTACTCCATCGGCGAGGTGGAGATTGAGGGTTCGGCCATCTACCACAAGACCGAGTACCGCGAGCGCCGGAACCATTACACGCTTTTCGGCTGCACGCGTCCGGTCGACGGCTATGACACCTCGCGCGACCAGTTTGTCGGCGTGCACCACGGACTGCACGACCCGCAGGCCGTCCTCGAGGGCGCATGCCGCAACAGTCGCGCCTACGGCTGGAATCCGGTCGGGGCCCATCAGATCAATCTCCGTCTCAAACCCGGGGCCGAGGAGACTTTCGCGTTCATCCTGGCTTACGTCGAGCAAGGTGATCGGCCGAAATTCACCGCCCCTTTCGTGATCAACAAAGCGAAGGGTCGCGAGATTCTCGCCAGGTTCTCCGACCTTAGCGCCATCGATCAGGCCTTCGCCGCCGTAAAGAGCCGCTGGAATGAACTCCTCTCGGTTTATCAGGCGCCCAAGGTTCCCAATGAGCACCTGCGCCGCATGGTCAACACCTGGAACCAGTGCCAGGTGATGGCCACCTTCAACCTCTCGCGCTCCACCTCGGGTTACGAGACGGGCATCGGCCGCGGCATGGGCTTCCGCGATTCAAACCAGGACCTCCTCGGTTTTGTCCACCTCCTGCCGGATCGCGCCCGCCAGCGCCTCCTCGACATCGCCGCCACGCAGCTTGCTGACGGCACCTGCTACCACCAGTACCAGCCGCTCACCAAGAAGGGCAATGCCGACGCCGGCAGCGGTTTCAACGACGACCCGCTCTGGCTCGTCCTCTCCACCTGCGCCTACCTCCGCGAGACCGGCGACGCCACCATCCTCGACGAGCAGATCGGCTATGCAGACAAACCCGGCTCGAAGAACACGCTCCTCGATCACCTCGAGACGTCCCTTGGCTATACGCTGAGAAACCGCGGCCCGCACGGCCTGCCGCTCATCGGCCGCGCCGACTGGAACGACTGCCTCAACCTCAACTGTTTCTCCCGGGAGCCCAACGAGCCGTTCCAGACCACGGCCAACGCCGGCAAAGGCGATGTCGCCGAGTCGGTGATGATCGCCGGGCTCTTCCTCTACGCCGCGCGAGATCTCGCCGCGCTTTACCGCTGGCTCCAGCGCGGCCCCGATGCCACCCGCATCGACGCGGTCTATGCCGGGATGCTCAAGGTCATCGAAACGCAGGCGTGGGACGGCGAATGGTATACCCGGGCGTTCGATGCCGAGAGCCGGCCGATCGGCTCCAAGGCGTGCGCGGAGGGCAAGGTCTACATTGAAAGCCAGGCCTGGTGCGTCCTGGGCGGCGCAGGGTGGGACAACGGCCGCGCCCGCAAGGCGCTCGAGGCGGTGGACAAATACCTCTACCGCCCCGGCCTCGGCTGCGCCCTGCAATATCCCGCTTATTCGGAATACCACCTCGAACTCGGCGAAGTCTCCAGTTACCCGCCGGGCTACAAGGAAAACGCCGGCGTGTTCTCCCACAACAACACCTGGATTCACATCGGCTGGACGCTCTTTGGCGAGGGTGAGAAGGCGCTTGATTACTATCTGAGCATCTGCCCCTCAGCAAAGAAGGACTACGACGTCTACCGCTCCGAGCCCTATGTCTACGCGCAGATGACCGCCAGTCACCTGTCACCCACGCCGGGCGAGGCCAAGAACTCCTGGCTCACCGGCACGGCCGCCTGGTCGTTCGTCGTGGCCAGCCAGTACATCCTCGGCATCCGGCCCGATTACGACGGTCTGCGCATCGATCCCTGCATCCCCAAAAAGTGGAAGGGCTTTACTGTGAAACGCAGGTTCCGCGGCGTGGAGTACACCATCGAAGTGAAGAATCCGCTGGGTGTCTCCAAGGGCGTGAAGTCCCTCGTCGTCGACGGCAAGAAAGTCGCCGGCAACCTGCTCCCTCCGTCCAGCGGCGGCCGTACCGCCGTGAAGGTCGAGGTCACCCTGGGCGCCTGAACCTGTCGAAGGCTCCGGCTTCTCACGAACGAGTCGGCGCCCAGCTTTCCCCGCGGCACGGCCGGCGGCGGTCGCGCTTCAGCCGAGGATGGCGACGATCTTGGAACCGTCCTTCAGCTTTTCCAGTGGCACCAGGTTCCCCTCGATGATCTTGCGGTCGACCGTGAGGCTTGTGACGCCCCTGGAGACACCCAGCGGATTCTTTACTTCGATCCTCAAGGTCTTGCCTCGGAAGACCCGGCGCATGGTGAAGCCCGGCCAGCTCTTCGGGATGCAGGGATCGATGCGCAGGCCGTCGATCTCAGGGCGCACGCCGAGGATCCATTGGAAGGCGGTGTGGTGGCTCCACGAGACGGTGCCCGACAGCCACGGCACGCGCGACTTTCCGGCATTGCGGTTGCAGGTCGCGTAGGTGGTCTGGCAGTGTACGTAAGGCTCGCTTTCGCGCAGCTCGGCGCGGTTGTTGTAGGCCGAGGGCATGAACGCGCGGTAGTACTCGTAGGCCCGGTCGCCGTTTCCGAGGAGGGTCTCGGCGATCACCGCCCAGCTCTGGGTATGGCAGAAAATGCCGGCATTTTCCTTGATGCCGTGGTTGTAGATCACGCCGCGCATGACGGTCGGCGGAGTGTTCGTGAACGGCGGCGCGCTGAGCATGATGCCGTAGGGCGTGGCGCTCCGTTCCTTGAGCGCGTCCATCGCGCTGCGGCCCTGCTCGCGGGTGGCCGCGCCGCTCATGACGGCCCAGACCTGGGTGTTGATGTAGATCTGGCCCTCGGTCTCCTGACTGGAACCGTAGCGGTGGCCGTCGGCGCCGATGGCCCAGAGGAACCATTCGCCGTCCCAGGCGACTTTCTGGATGTTGGCCTCGAGTTTGGTCAACTCGGCGCGGGCCCACGCGGCTTCGGCGGGCAGGCCGAGGCGGTCGGCGATTTTTGCGTAGACGTCGAGGCCGTAGCGGACCTGGAAGGCGACCATGATCGACTCGCCTTGGTACCCCATTTTCACGCAGTCGTTCCAGTCGGCGTGGAGGCCGCAGGGCAGGCCATTCTTGCCGGAGCGCTCGAGGTTGAACTCAAGGGCGCGGCGCAGGTGGCCGAGCACGGTGGCCTCGCCCTGGTCGGCGTAAGGCAGCACCTGCTTGTAGAAATCAAGGTCGCCGGTTTCGGCGACATAGTCGGGCACGGCGTTAAAGAACCAGAGGCAGTCATCGGAACGGAACTCCTCTGGTTTCGGCGACTTCTCCTGGCCGGGACGGTGGCCGAAGGTCTTGATGACGGGAATGGCGCCGCCGGAGGCGACCTGGCCGGTAAGCATGAGCTCGAGGCGCTCGCGGATTTTGTCCTTCATCAGCGGCATGACGCCGAGGAAGTCCTGCACAGTGTCGCGGAAACCCAGGCCGTCGCGCTCGCCGTTGTAGATCATGGAAGCGTGGCGTGACCAGGCATAGGTGATGAGCGCGTTGTAGCCGCCCCAGACGTTGGCCATGTGGTCGAAGTCCGGATCGGGCGTCTTCACCTTCACGGCCTCAAGCAGGCCGTGCCACTGCTTCTTCAGCTTCTGGAACTCGCCTTCGCAGCGCTCAGGATTGCCGAACTCGGCGACGGCCGCCCTGCCGTGCGAGTCCGGGGTGCCGATGCCGAGCAGCACGATGAGTTCACGGGTCTCGCCGGGCGACAACGTGATGTCGGCCTGGAACGTACCGCAGCCGTTTTCTCCCTCGGCAAGAAAGTTGGAGCACTTGCCATCCGCCACGGCCCGGGGATTGGCGTAGGTCTGGTAGATGTTGCCGAAAAAGTTTTCGCGCACGGTCTCGTAGCCGGCGATGGGCGCACCGGTGAGCGTCATCCAGGAGCGGCCGCACTCATCGAGCTTCTTGGGGTCGAACTTGACATAGGGATGCGACGACATGCCGAGGATGCCGTCGACCATGTCGGCCTTGATGACGAACTGGGAATACTGGAGATTCGACAGGTCGTTGGGCATGTTCCAACAGCTGGCGAATTCGCAATAGGTGAAGAGGGAGAGCTGGCGCGCCTTCTTTGATTTGTTGGTCACCTTCAGACGCCAATACTCGAAGACTTGGCCGAGCGGAACAAAGTAGGTCGCCTCAGTCTCGATGCCGGCATAGCGCGAGGTGATGATGGAATAGGCTGTGCCGTGGCGGCAGATGCTCCGGTATTTTGTGAGCGGCTTGCCGACGGGCTGCCACGAGGAGCTCCAATAATCGCGACTCTCGTTGTCGCGGAGATAGAAATAGCGGCCGGGCTGGTCCAGCGGGACTGAGTTGGAGCGGACGCGGAGGAAGCGGCCATTGAGGGCGCTGCGGTAGAAGCCGTAGCCGCCGGCGTTGTTGGTAATGATGGCGCCATACTCGATGGCACCGAGGTAGTTGCTCCACGGACGGGGCGTGTCGGGGCGCGTGATTACGTATTCTTTGGCAGCATCGTCGAAGTAGCCGTAATTCATGGGATGGAAAAAGCAGCGCTGGCTGGGACGGCCGGAGAACGGCCAAGGCCGGGGAGTTAAGTCAACCAAAAGGCGGGAGCGCGAGGCAAAAGAACGGCGGAGGGAGCAGGCAAAAAACAATTTCCCCCGCGCGAAGGATGCAAGGGGCAGGCGCCGGCTTCTGGCCGCCGATCCAGCTGCCCGCCTGCCCTACAACAAATCCGCGGCGAGCTCGGCCAGCTTGGAGCGCTCGCCCTTGGTGAGCTTGATATGGGCGGCGATCGGCTGGCCTTTCATGCGGTTATGACAGAAGACAAGACCGTTGCTTCTTGAGTCGACGTAGGGATTGTCGATCTGCGCCGGATCGCCGATGAGCACGATCTTCGAGCCTTCCGAGATGCGCGTGATGACGGTTTTCACCTCATGGGGGGTGAGCTGCTGTGCCTCATCGAGAATAAAGAACCGCCGGGCGATGGAGCGGCCCCGGATGAAGCAGAGCGCCTCGATCTCGACCATGCCATTTTTGATGAGACGCTCGTAGGGTTTGATCGTGGCACCATTGGTGTGACCGTTTACCTGGGCATGATTGGAAGCCTGCAACAGGGCCTCCTCTTTTTTCTTCTTTTTCTTGCTGGCTTTCTTGCCGACAAACTGGGGCTCCTTCGGTGGCTTGGAAGGCATGAGCACCTCGAGCGCATCATAGTAAGGCTGGAGCCACGGCTTCATCTTTTCTTCCAAGGAACCGGGCAGAAAACCTATGTCCTTGCCGAGTGCAATGATCGGGCGCGAAATCGCCACGCCGTCGTAGCGCCCATGCTCATCGCACACCTGATGAAGCGCACACACCGTGGAAAGGAGGGTCTTGCCCGTACCGGCCTTGCCAAAACACGTGATGAGCGAAATGCTCTCGTCGAGCAGCGCGTCCATGAAGAATTGCTGCTCCAGGTTGCGGGCGCGGATGGGAATTCCAGCTGGCGCTTTCACAAACTCCGGAAGCCGCAGCCGCCGCACAAAACCGGCCCCATAATACCGGGCAGGCATGGTCTTGCCCTCGGAAGAGACCAGCAACAGATATTCGTTGATGGCGAGTGACTCCGCGATCTCAGTCTCCAGCTCGAATTCGCCTTCTGACGCGAAGCGTTGTAGTTCGTAGACGCTAACCGGGATGCGTCGATAAGAGTTTTCGTCCGGATCTTCCGGAACCTTGTCGTTGAGGTAATCCTGCGACTCGAGACCGACCGCGCGTGCCTTGAGCTGAACGTTGACGTCCTTTGTCACCAGGATAGTCGGGGGGGAAAAAGTTTCCTGAACAAAGAGGGCGCACGCGATGATGCGGTTGTCCTTTTTTGCGAGATCAGGCAGGATGGTGCGCAGCCTCTGCATCGCCGGCGAGGCCCGATTATCCTCAACCAAGTAGCGGTTGATGATCACCGAAAGTGTGCCGCCGTTGGGCAGTTTGACGCCTTCAAGCATCGTCCGGGAGTCGGGCAATAATTCCTGCAAGATCCGATGCACGCGGCGGGCATTGCGACCCCGTTCGGTGGACTGCTCGCCTTTAATGGTGTCAAGTTCCTCCAGAACCTCGACAGGGATGGCGAGGTTATTGTCCTCGAATTTGAAGATCGACTGTGGGTCGTGCAGCAGGACATTCGTATCGAGGACGAAGGTCTTTACTTTCCCGGTGACCTTGAGCTGCGGTTGAAGGATGATGCCCCCGCTCAGGTGTTCCATCGATGTGGATATCTTGTGAAGAACTGTGTAAGTTTTTGGCAGATTGTCGATACCGGAGTTCGCTTCATTGCGAATGAACATCACATGATCACTGCTGCCACGCTGCCAAGCCCACCACCTGTCGCATTTTCCCCATAACATAAACCCTTGCAGGATTTACGTCACTGCGAGCGCTGCATTTGGCTGAAAAAAGAAGGCGGGCCGCCTACCCCTAAGCGGCCCGCCATTTGCTTTCTTTAGTTACCCCAAATCTCCCGCTAAGCGGGAGAGAGTGTAGCTATAGCGTAAATGTAAGACGCCACATTAAAGCAAAGACTTCAATTATCGCTCCAATATAAGCACTAATCGTTATGATTATAAGTTAGCCTGCGCATCATTACGTAATCTCATTCTGACCCGATGCGTTTGCTGCGATTTGCCGGTCGTACTGGCCCCCAGCTCCTCATCAGATGCTCAGCCAGATTACGGAGGCTGATCCGCCGAAGCCCTTCCCGTGCAGATACTTCATGAAATAGCGGAACTACCCGGCAACGCTCCTCGTAGTACATCCAGAGCCCGTCGGCCAATGCCGTTGCAGCCGCAAAATCGTTTTCAGTCTTCTGCATCAATTCGTGAACTTTGGCCTGCCAGAAGTGTCTTTCCTCGGCGTGACGCTGCAAATAATCGAACAACATTTGCTCAACACGGTTAAGGCTCATGCTGCGCACGTTGCGGGAATCCGGTCGTTAAAACAACCCCGGATGCCCGGTCGAAAGCAGCATTGCTTTTACAGATGGCGTTACTACGCTTCATGCAATTTTTAACCCCCAGCTTCCCCCATGTGGCAAAAATTGAAAGAGCAACTCCCCGCTGTCATTCTCACCGCTCTCGTCGTGGTTGGCGCCGCCTTTTGGCTCCACCTGAAAACGGTGAATGACATGGCGGCCCGTCAGCAGCAGGAAATAAACACCCTGCGTGAACAGACTAATGCGGAGCTCAAGGCCACGGCCGAGGAGACCCGCCGCCAGATCGACGCCGTCAACACCCTGCTCAAAGATGCCATTCAAAAGCGGGCGGCCGATGTCTTCATGACAGAGCAAGAGGTGGCCAAGATGAACGCCGAGCGCGTGAACCAGCTGGCTGCGGCCATCGCCCAGAAAATCCAGCCTTACAATCCTCTGCCCAAGACTCCCGAAGAAGCCGAGCACCAGCAAAATGAACAGGTCGACAAGGTTTCTTCCCGCCTGGCCGAGCGTATTCAACCCATCCTCGCGGACATGGCCAAGGATCAGAACCTCACGCGTGAACAAATCGCCGGTTATAGCCAAAAGATCTCCGACCAGATCAGCAACGTCTTGACCTCCGAACTCGCCGCCAAGCAGCAACTAAACAACAACTTGATTGCCACGGAAGCCGTCGCCCGCGATTCACTCAAATTGTCACAGGAGGTCACAGCCCTTTATCTCAGCAGTTTCAAGGACCAGTCGCTGGTCACCCGCCTCCTCACGCTGCCGGCCAACGTTGTACGCGATGCCGCCCACCTGAGCATCATTGACAGCACCGAACGAAAGCAGACCGAAGAACGCCTTGTAGGCGAAATGAACGCATTGCAGAAGCGCCTGACTGACATCGAGACGCAGCTGCCGAAAAAGTAATTCTCCTGCTTCCCTCTCTTTATTGGAATTCAAAGCTACGCGCCCAGAGCGCGTAGCTTTTTTTTCTGCATTCAGCCTGCTTGCTGGATTTGTTCCGTGCCCGGCAACGAGCCTGCTCGCTCTCCTCATATATCCGCACCTGGACGCTTCCGGAAACTGCACTTGGAAAAGTGCTCGTCACGTGTGCTGTCCTGCCGGATGGCTGGTTTGCCGAATGCCCAGAACGGCGGAAGGAGGCAACGGGGCGGGCGGATGGTAGCCCGGAAATTACGCGTTTATTTTATCGCCCTTCCCCCACTGCTTACGACCCGTTCATAATCGCCACGCATTGGTAAAGGACACGTCCGCCAGGATAGGGTGTCGAACCGGTTACGAAAAGCTGGTGTCCGGCGGCATTCAAAATGGCATTCCCAGAGAGACCCTGCGCCAGCCCGGTTTCTTTTTCCAACGCGGCCACCCAGTCCGCATCCTGGGCGAGGACAAAAACGCCGTTCGGCGGTGCGACCAACACAGAAAACACCGTGACCCGGGCCGCCAGCCGGCCGGCGACTGCGCCAGGCACCGCGGGTACTGCCGCGGTCTGCGCCTGTTTGACTTCAAGCTTGATCATTCGGGCCACGGCCTCCGGACCGGTGTCGCCCAGCCCCGCGCTCACCCAATCCAACAGCAGGTTGCGCACGGCATTCAGGTCGGGAGCCTGCGCAATGGGATCCATGCCGCCGCTCTTATGGATGGCTTTGACCAGGCTGGAGATCTCCTTGAGGTAAACGTTCTTCTGCGCGCCCGGGATGTAATACATCACCACTAGATGCACGGGCTTACCGTCCGAGGCGTCGTAGGCTATGCCCTGCGACGACCAGCCGATGGCGCAAAAGAGCTCACCTTCCTCACGCCGCGCGCGGACGTGGGGAACGCCCACGCCTAGGCCGATGCCCGTGTTGCACTCTTGCTCGCGATCCTTGATCTCCTCGATCATGTCGGTGCCAACCTCGATGTCCGGGTTGGCGTCCAGAATGCGGGCGAGGAATTCCAAGGCCCGCGCCTTGCCCGCCTCGGGCAATTCGAAGAGCCGTCCTTCCTGGAGCGCGGTCAAAATGCTGCGCATAGATTAATCGATTCCAAACCGTCGGATGAACCACATCTTCACGGTGTGGGTCAAGACGCTGTAGGCGAGAAGGAATCCCGCCAGCCACAGGAAGAAAACCGGTGGCAGCGGGGTGAAACCGAGAAATTGCGCCAATGGAGAAAACGGCAGCCAGACTCCAAGGGCCATGATGACCAGCGTCGTGAAGAGCATGGGTTTGCTGGCGCGACTTTGGATGAACGGAATGCGCTGGGTGCGGATGATGTGGACAATCAGCGTTTGGGTGAGCAGCGATTCGACGAACCAGCCCGTGTGGAAGAGTTTTTCCAGATGGCTCTTGTCGACCGCAGAGGTTCCCGGCGAACCAAAGGCGATACAGCCGAAGAAATAGAGCATCAGAAAGAATGTGGCGTAGTCGAAGATCGAACTGATGGGGCCGATGAAAACCATGAAATTGCGGATACTGCGGATATTCCACCGGCGTGGCTTGGTTAGGTATTCCTGGTCGACGTTGTCGAGTGGAATGCCGATTTGCGAGAAATCGTAGAGAAGATTGTTCACCAGCACCTGAATCGGAGCCATCGGCAGAAACGGGAGGAAGTAGGCGCCGCCGACGACACTGAACATGTTCCCAAAGTTGGAACTGGCCCCCATTTTGATGTATTTGATGATATTGCCGAAGACTTTCCGGCCTTCCATGATGCCATCTTCCAGCACGAGGAGGCTTTTCTCGAGGAGGATGATGTCGGCCGATTCTTTCGCCACGTCCACCGCCGTATCCACCGAGATGCCGACGTCGGCGGCCTTCATCGCGAGCACGTCGTTGATGCCATCGCCGAGGAAGCCCACGACGTGCCCCTGGGCCCGCAGGGTTTTGATAACCTTCTCCTTCTGGTCGGGGGTAAGGCGGGCGAGCACATTGGCTTCGTCGACCTCCCGGGCAAAAGCCGCATCATCGAGCGCCGCGAGTTGGGGACCCGTGGCGACCTTGGTGATGGGCATGGCCACGTCGCCACAGACCTTGCGCGTGACAAGTTCGTTGTCGCCGGTGAGGATCTTGACGGCGACGCCGGAGCGAGAGAGCGCCGCGATAGCCTTGGCCGAGGTGTCCTTGGCCGGATCGAAAAAGGCGATGTAGCCCAGCAGGATCAGCTCGGATTCGTCGGTCACCGAGAACGTTTGCTTGGTGCGGTCGAACTCACGGTAGGCGATGGCCAGCACCCGGTAACCCTGGGCACTCAGGCTGCGATACTCATCCATGAGGTCGTCGCGGATGAGTTTGATGAGGGGATTGATGTCCTCGTCCACCTGGTAGTTTTCGCAGACAGCGGTTACTTCCTCGACCGCCCCTTTGCAGATGAGCACATGCCGGTCTTCGTAATCGATCACCACGGACATTCGGCGCCGTTTGAAGTCGAAGGGGATTTCATCGACCTTGCGGCAGTTGCGTTCGACATCGAGTTCGCTGTGAGCCAGGATTGCCCGGTCGAGCAGGTTGCGCAGGCCGGTCTGGTAAAAGCTGTTCATGTAGGCGTAGCGCAACACATCCTCGCTGGACCGGTTGGTCACGTCCACATAGCGTTCCAGCACGACATGGTCCTGGGTCAGCGTGCCGGTCTTGTCGGTGCAGAGCACGTCCATCGCGCCGAAGTTTTGGATGGCGTGCAGATGCTTCACGATGACCTTCTTGCGGGACATCATGAGCGCGCCCTTGGAGAGGCAGACGGTCATGATCATCGGCAGCATCTCCGGCGTCAGCCCCACTGCCACCGACAGAGCGAACAGCAGCGCCTCGATCCAGTTGTGGTTTCGCAAACCGACGATGAGGAAAGTGATCGAGACCATCACGATCATGAAGCGGATCATCAGCCAGGTGAAGTCGTGCACGCCCTTGTCGAAACTCGTGGCCTCGCGCCTGGACATGAGTTTCTCCGCGAGCGAGCCGAAGTAAGTGTGGACGCCCGTGACCAGCACCACACCGCGCGCGGCACCGCTCAGCACATTGCTGCCCATGAAGCAGGCGTTGGAAAACTCGAAGGCCGCGTGCCCCACCGGCTGGTTCGTGTCGGGGCTCTTCTCCACGGGCATGGATTCCCCCGTCAGCGCCGATTGGGTGACGAAAAAGTCCTTGGCCGAGAGAATGCGCAAATCCGCCGGGATTAGACTGCCGGCCGTCAGGACCACCACATCACCGGGCACCACCTCCTCCAGTAGCACCTCGGTTTCTTTGCCATCGCGCAGCACCGTCACGGTCGTCTTCACGAGCTTCTGGAGTTTTTCGATCGCCCGCGACGACCGCGCCTCTTGGAAATAGGAAAGGAAGACGCTGAGAAACACCATGCTGCCGACGATGACAGTCGAGGATGTGTCGCCCGTCAGGTAGCACACGATGGCGATGACGATGAGTTGGACGACCAGCGGATTGCGGCAGCGTTCCAATAGGTCACGCAAGACCGAAGGCCGTTTGCCCGCGGCCACCGTGTTCGGTCCGATTTCGTCTAAAACCTTCGCCGCCCGCTCAGAAGACAACCCGTTGCTGGAACTGCCCAAACGATTGAGCAGCTCCGCATCAGGAATGGTGTATTGGGTTGTATCGGAGGGCAAAATCGAACGTAGACGGTCGTCGCTTCACTGCACTGATTCAAGGTGAATAGCCGCGGGTGTGCAGGAGAAGCGGAGTGTCCAGGCTGCGGTTGATTCGATGGGTTGGCCCCGTGGAGCGCTGGAACAAGCTTTGGCGGTCGACCGCTGTGATACCGGCGATCACCCACCGGAATTCCCTGAAGCCGTCGAGGGCCACGGCGATGGGAGTGCTGCCTGGATCCATGGTAGCAGGTAGCAGCAAGGTCCGCCGGCGGAATCTCCTGATCGAGTGGATGGTCTTGCTGATCCAGAACATGCGCGCCGATGCTTCGCGTCGCAAAATGTCGGCGCAAGAAAAAACTCCCGCTGCACAGATGTTTGTTCGAGCATGCCTCGGGATCAATCGCGGCGTCCCTGCGCTCACGCGCATTTTTTGGTCCGGCGCTTCCAGCACAAGTTGAGAGCATCCGACCTGGCGGCAGCCCACATATGTCCCGTCCGAATTCCTGCCTTGGCTGTCATATTTGATATGGCCCCGGTTCCTGACCGACAAAAACGATGCAAAGCCGCGGCACCTACGGGGCCGCAAAAATGGCCCGGGTTCAAGACGACCCTCTCGTACAGCATCCATCAGCGTCCATGCCTTAAGCATGCTCTCTGACTCGGCCTGACCAGCGCACGTTCAGCCGCCTTGTAGCAAACACGGTGCAGCCATGCCCACCGCACAGCGGGCATGCATTCTGCAGGTTAACATCCCATCGGTTCGCTCATTATGCAACAGCCGGCAGCAATCGAAAATCACCCGTGATATTTTATCTCATTATTCCAAAACAAATTATCACATATTCCCCCTAGCTGGCATCGTTCTAGGTGAAGGGAAGGTGTTTTCGACCACAACACTTCAACTGTCATGCCTGCTCGCACGCCTTCAGTCCACTCCCGTCCGCGTTTTGAAGATCCTTCCAGCCCTGAGGCACCGGCCGGCGAAGCTGCCGTCGATGCCAGCCTGGTCCGCCGGTTTATCACCGGTGACGAATCCGCCTTCACCGAGATAGTCACCCGCTACCGCGGCAAGATCTACGGCCTGACACTCAATCTCCTGCACAACGCCGCCGACGCCGAGGAAATCACTCAGGACACCTTCATCCGCGCCTATCGCGGGCTTGTCCGTTTCCGCGGCGACTCCTCCCTCTCCACCTGGCTCTACCGCATTGCCCTCAATCTCGCCCGCAACCGCTATTGGTATTTTTTCCGCCGCCGCCGGCATCACTGGGTGTCGCTCGAGCGCCCGCTGCGCGATGATTCGGAGGCTACGTTCGCCGACATTGTCGCCGCCCCGGACCACGATCCGGCGCAGGAGACCGTCGTCGGCGAATTTACCGAACTCGTTGCGGCGTGCATGGAACGCCTCGACCGCCGGCATCGTGAAATCCTCACCATGCGCAATGTGCTCGACCTGTCCTATGAGCAGATCGCGCGTTCGCTCGGCATCAACGTCGGCACCGTGAAAAGCCGCATCGCCCGCGCCCGGGAGAACCTGCGCATCCTGCTCGCGGAGTCACACCCAGAATTCAAGCCGGCCCTGTCCGTGGCCGATTTCTTCCTTACGACGCGGGCGATCCATGGCCAGCCCGCCATCAACTATGCCTGACCACCGGAACCTTTACGCCCGCCACCTGACATAATCACTTAACCGACCAAGCACCATGAAGACATCCCGCCTTTACCAACGATTTGCCGCCTGGTTTCGCACCCATCGCCCCCTGCGCTGGGTCGAGACGATCGCGACGGATTATTCCGAGTGGACCCCGTGGTGATCAGCCGATCATGGCCGCGCCATCGGCCTGCCGCTTCCGCTGTCTGAACCAGGTCGGCCACCGTCTTCGCCCCGCCCAACCGCGCCACCTTTGGCGCGGTTTTTTATTGTGCGCGCGAGCTTGCCCGCGACCGGCGGAATCCATGCACTTCCCGCCATGCCTGCCGCCATCCGCGTCACCCCGCAAGCCGCCCGCCGTTTTCTGCGGCAGGCGCTCCTGCTCGACCAGCCGGCGGCCACGGTCGGCGAGGCCCTCGTACACCTCGGCTATGTACAGATCGATCCCATCAATGTCTGCGGCCGCATGCATGACTTGATCCTTCGCAACCGCGTGGCCGGCTATCGCGAAGGTGCCCTGCTGCGCCACCTGTACGGAGATACGAACAACCGGTTGCAGGCTCCGCCCTTTCGCCACCACCTCCGGACTGCATTCGAACAGCACCATCCCGGGGCGGGCGTTCTGGTTGTGCTTCCGCTCGCCGCCTGGCCGCACCTCCTCGCGCGCATGCAGCATCGTCGCACGACGCCCGGCGGTTACGCCGGCAGGCTCTCCGCCGCCGAGGAACGCCTCGCCCAGCGCATCCTCGGTGAGATCACCGACCGCGGTCCGCTCAGTTCCGACGAAATCGACCATGATGCGCGCGCGATCACGGCTTGGGGCACGCACGGTCGCATGGCCAAGGCCGTGCTCGACAAACTCTTTTACCATGGCCGCGTGCTGATCGCCCGACGCGACAATTTCCGCCGCAAATACGACCTGCCCGAACGCGTGCTCCCGCCCGAGATTTGCCATGCCCCCGGGCCCGCGTCCGAAGCCACCGCACGCTGGTTGATTCTCCTGCGTCTGCGTCAACGCCGGCTGGTCGTGCTCAAGAAAGCTGAGTTACCTCTCGTGTCCGATCTGGTGCAACCGGTCGAGGTCGATGGCTGCCCGCTATTCCATTGCCTGAGGGAGGATGTGCCGCTCTTCGACTCGGCGCCGGATTATTCTCCGCCTCCCATCCACCCGCAGCTGCTCGCCCCGCTCGATCCGCTGATCTACGACCGGCGCCTCACCCGGCAACTCTGGGGTTTCGACTACACCTGGGAAGCCTACCTGCCCGCCGCGAAGCGCAAGCGCGGTCATTACGCGCTGCCCGTGCTGGTCGGGACCGAACTGGTGGGTCACGTCAACCTCAAGGCCGACCGCGGGGCGCGGCGTCTCCGCCTGCTGTCCCGCTCGATCCGCTGCGGCCACCAGGTCGCGCCGGCCGTCCGGCAGCTCGCCCGGTTTCTCGGATTGAGATCATAACACGCTCGGGCCGCCGGCGTACGCGGCGGCCCGAGGCGCTGACAACCTGGTCCCGGCATGCCGTCTCAGTATCTCGCCTCAATGCCGGCGAAGACCCCGGCGCCGAGAGCCGGATAGCCGCTTACCTCCTCATAATGCGTGTCGAAGAGGTTCTCGACGCGCGCCTTCACGGTTACCCGGGCATTCACGGCCCATGCCGCATAGAGACGCGCCACGGTGTAATCCTTCGCATCGATGGTGGCAAAGGTGAGCGCATCAACATCCTGGCGTTTTGCCACGCGCGCGACGCCCGTGCCGATGCTGCAGCCATGGCCCAGCTCCCGCCAGACATCAGCCGAGAACATGTGCCGGGGCCGGCGGAGCAGCCGGGTATGCTGCGTCAGGTTGTCAGCCTCGAGGTAGGTGTAAGCCACCCGCGTTTCCCACGAACCGCGCAGCCGCTCGCGCGCGGACAGTTCAAGACCGCGGGTGCACGCCTGATCGACGTTGGCCGTGGTGCCCGGAAACACGGAGAAATTATACACGATCAGATCGTGATAACGCGTGTCGAACCACGTGGCGCTCACGGTGCCCCGGTGCTGCGGAAGATAGACATCAACACCGGTGTCCCAGCCGCGCGCGTGCTCGGGCTGCAGATGGGGGTTGCCCTGATAGTAGGCGCTCTGGCCGTAGAGGTCGAGAAAGCTCGGCGAACGAAACGCCGTGCCGTAGCTGGCGCGCAGCTTGACCCGTCCGGGCACCGGCAGCCATGCGGCGGTCGCGCGTCCGGTCGTGGCGCGGCCGAAGGTGTCGTGGTCGTCGCTGCGCAGACCGGCGGTAAGAAAGACATGATCCGCGGGCGTCCATTCGTCCTGCGCAAAAAAGGCCAGCAGGCTCTCCTGCTTGTTGATGTCGCCAAAGCCGTTGTTGCGCGTCTGGTCCCGCTCGGCCGTGAGACCGGCGGTCAGACGGTGTTGCTCGCCGAGCGCGACGGTATTCTGCCAGTCGAGCATGCCGCGGCGGTTGGTGACGACAGTGACCTGCGTGGGCAGGCCGGGCGTCGGATTTTCCGAGACGAAACGCCGGTCTTGTCCGCCGAGGATCACGCGGCCTGACCAGGCCGGCGACACCGGGTACTCCGCGAACACCGTGGCGAGATGATTCTGTTCGCGCTCCTGATTGTCCGGATCGTTGGTAAAGCGGTCGCCCGGCGAGCCGTACTTGCCGATGAAGCCGCGAAGGGTCGCGCCGAGGGTGAGCTGCCCGCTCACCCGCCGGTCGAGGCGCGCGGCGTAGCTGGTGCCGGTAAAGGCGTTGTTCGGCCGCTGGTTTTGGGTGCGGCCGTCCTGCACCGTGACATCGTAGGCCCAGGCGTCGCGCACCCCTTGGGCGCTGATCGCCCCCTGCACCGTGCCAAACGAACCGCCTTCGAACGCGATGCGTTCCGAGGGCGCGCCTTCGCCTTTGACCGTCCGCACGGCCACGACGCCGCCCATGGCCTCGCCGCCATAGAGCGTGCTTTGCGGACCCCGCGCGATCTCGATGCTGTCGGAAGCCGATACGCTCGCGCCGCCGAGAAACACGGCATAGTCGGTGTTCGGGTCGTTCAAACGCAGGCCGTCCACCAGAAACAGCGTCTGGTTGGAGTTCGCGCCGCGCAGGAAGAGCGACGTCGTCGCACCGGCGGCGCCGCTGGCAAAAAGCGGCAGGCCCGGCAGACCCCCCAGGGCCCCGCGCAACGAGCTGACCTGCTGTCGGGCCAGTTCCTCGCCGGAAATGAAGTCGACGCTGCTGCCCAGCGCGCTCAAGGGCATGGGCGTGCGCGTGGCTGTGACCATGACTTCGTCGAGCTGCACGGGCTCCGACGCCGATTGGGCCGCCAGACGGACGGCCAAGGCGGGCAGCGCCGCAAGGACGGCTGCCAGCGGGATGAGGCTCCGGCGCGCAAGGGGCGCCGGCGGACGGGTGTTCATATCTGCTCCTGTAGGCTGGGTGGGAAGAGCAGAAACGTGGGTGCCGGTCGCGGACCGCAAACGCCCGTCACTTCTACTCTCACCCTTCATTGATGCGATGAAGGTTTCTCGCCAACGCGCGCATCAGCGTCGGCGTAGTGAGCTTCCAGAGCCAGATATTCGGACTCCGCATTTCCCGCCCTGGGCGATCCTGGATAAGTCGGGATGCCCAAAGGCTTACTCGCCCCTCGCCTTCACCGAGGCTGGCGCCTCAATTGGCTTTGTCTGTCGGGTTCTCCCCTGACAGTCGGGGTTTGTGATGCGATACCGCAGCGCTACTGTGGCCGGTTCTCACGGCCTTCCCTGCGTCTCCGGAACCGATGCAAAGAACCAACGCGGCGATATGAACGGTGCTCTTGGCTCGCGGCAAGCGCGTTTCCTGTGCAATCTTTGTCCGTCTTTTGGCTCCCCGTCCGCTTTGGCCATGACCCATTTCCGGTGTTGCCATTATCATATCATCATATCTTGATGCGTCGATACATACTTATTCCACGATGATCACTCCCGCCCAGCCGGACTCGCCCGCCTACGCCGAACTGCGCCGCCTGTTCGAGCAGCGCATCGTCATCCTCGAGGGCCCCAAGGGGACGATGGCGCAGGCCCGCCAGCTCGCGGAGGCCGATTTCCGCGGTGAGCGCTTCCGCAGCCACCCGCGCGACCTTCAGGGCGACAACGATATCCTCTGCCTGACGCGTCCCGACCTGATCGAGGAATTCCATCGCAGCTTCGCCGAGGCCGGCGCGGACATTGTCGCGACCAACACCTTCAACGGCACCCGCATCTCCCAGACCGATTACCAGACCGAACCCTACGTTTCGGAGATCAACCGGGCGGCCGCGCAAATCTGCGTCCGCGCCGCCCGCTGGGGCGAAGCCCGGTTCAACCGGCGCATCTTCGTGGCGGGCACGCTCGGTCCCACCAACCGCACCGCCTCCCTTTCCCCGGACGTCAACCGGCCCGACCACCGCGCCGTCACTTTCGACCAGCTCGTCGCGGCCTACTACGAGCAGGCCAAAGCGCTGGTCGAGGGCGGCGCGGAAATCCTGCTGGTGGAAACCATCTTCGACACGCTCAACGCCAAGGCCGCCCTCTTCGCGATCGAAAACCTTTTTGACGAGCTGCCCGCCCGCCTGCCGGTGATGATCTCCGTCACCATCACCGACGCCTCCGGCCGCACGCTCTCCGGCCAGACCGTCGAGGCGTTCTACAACTCGGTCGTCCACGCGCGTCCGTTCAGCGTCGGCATCAACTGCGCCCTTGGCGCGAAGCAGATGCGGCCCTATATCGAGGAGCTCGCGCGCATCGCCGGATGTTTCGTCACGTGCTATCCCAACGCCGGCCTGCCCAATGCCTTCGGCGGCTATGACGAGACGCCCGCCGAGATGGCCGCGGCCCTTGCCGAGTTCGCCGCCAACGGCTGGGTCAACCTGCTCGGCGGCTGCTGCGGCTCCACGCCGGCGCACATCAAGGCCATCGCCACCGCGGTCGCCGGCCTGAAGCCGCGCCCCTTTCCGGCGTCCGCCGCCCCGGTCCTCCGCCTCAGCGGCCTCGAACCGCTCGCGATTTGAGTCACCGCGAAATGCCCCCAATATACGAAAACCCAGATCCGTCCCGAGCTTGCGAAAATCCATTCGCGTGTTTCGTGGTGACACTTCTTCTGTGAACCAGCCCTCCGTCAACGCCGCCCGCTTTGTCGTCATCGGTGAGCGCACCAACATCACCGGTTCGCCGAAGTTCGCCAAGGCCATCAAGGCCGGCGACTGGGACGCCGCGCTCGCCATCGCGCGCCAGCAGGTTGCGAGCGGCGCCAACGTCCTTGATGTCAATGTCGACGAGGCGCTGATCGACGGCGAGGCGACGATGACAAGGTTTCTCAACCTCATCACCGCCGAACCGGAGATCGCCCGCGTGCCGATCATGATCGACAGCTCCAAGTGGAGCGTGCTCGAGGCCGGCTTGAAGTGCCTTCAGGGCAAGGGCATCGTCAACTCCATCTCCCTCAAGGACGGCGAGGCCGAGTTTCTCCGCCGCGCGAAGCTCGTCCGGCGCTACGGCGCGGCCGCGGTCGTCATGGCGTTTGACGAGCAGGGCCAGGCCGCCGACCGCGACGCGAGGGTCCGCATCTGCACGCGCGCCTACCGGCTCCTCGTCGACGGGCTCGGGTTCCCCCCCGAGGACATCATCTTCGACCCCAACATCCTCACCGTCGCCACCGGCATCGAGGAGCACAACAACTACGCGGTCGATTTCCTCGAGGCGGTCCGTCTCATCAAGCAGACTCTGCCCGGCGCGAAGGTTAGCGGCGGCGTGTCCAACGTCTCCTTCTCCTTCCGCGGCAACAATCCCGTGCGCGAGGCCATGCACGCGGCATTCCTCTACCACGCCATCACGGCCGGCCTCGACATGGCCATCGTCAACGCCGGCATGCTCGGCGTCTATGCGGAGATCCCCGGGGACCTGCGCGAGCGCATCGAGGACGTGCTGCTCAACCGACGCCCCGACGCCACCGAGCGCCTCGTCACCTTCGCCGACGAACTCAAGGCCCGGCAGGGTGGCGCCTCCCGGATCGAGACCAAGGAGGACCTCGCCTGGCGCGATGGCCCGGTCGAAGAGCGCCTCAAGCACGCCCTCGTCAAGGGCCTCGACGCCTACGTCGAGACCGATACCGAGGAGTGCCGCCGGAAATACCCGCGCCCGCTCGACATCATTGAAGGGCCGTTGATGGACGGCATGCGCGTGGTCGGCGACCTCTTCGGCGCCGGCAAGATGTTCCTGCCGCAGGTCGTGAAATCCGCCCGCGTCATGAAGAAGGCCGTCGCCTACCTCACGCCGTTCATGGAGGAGGAGAAAAAACGCCTCGCCGCCGCCGGCACCGCCACCCGCGCCCAAGGCCGCATCGTCATGGCCACCGTCAAGGGCGACGTGCACGACATCGGCAAGAACATCGTCGGCGTCGTGCTCGCCTGCAACAACTACGAGGTCATCGACCTCGGGGTGATGGTTCCGTGCGAGAAGATCCTCGCCACGGCGCGCGAAAAACAGGCCAATCTCATCGGCATCTCCGGCCTCATCACGCCCTCGCTGGACGAGATGGTGCACGTCGCCCGGGAGATGCACCGCGGCGGCTTCACCGTGCCACTGCTGATCGGCGGCGCCACAACCAGCCCGGCGCACACCGCCGTGAAGATCGCGCTCGAGTATCCGCCGGGCGTGGTGCACGTGCTCGACGCCTCGCGCGTCGTCAACGTAGCCAGCGCGTTGCTCAGCCCGGAAAATAAGCCCGGTTTCCTCGCCGAGGTGCACGCGAAGCAGGAGCACCAGCGCGTGGAGTTCGCCGCGCGCCGGTCGCGCCGCCCGTTGCTTTCGCTTGCCGAGGCCCGCCGCCGCCGCCCGCCGGTCGACTGGACCAAGACCGACATCCCGCGTCCGGAGTTTTTCGGCCCGCGCGTCTTTGATCCCGTGCCGCTCAATGAAATCGTGCCTTACATCGACTGGGGACCGTTCTTCAGCGCCTGGGAGTTGCGCGGACGCTTTCCCGACCTGCTCAAGGATGAGACCGTCGGCCCCGCGGCGACCAAGCTGTATGCGGATGCGCAGAGCCTGCTCGGACGGATCGTCGCTGAAAAGCGCTTCATCGCGAAAGCCGTCATCGGCTTCTGGCCCGCCAACGCCATTGGCGACGATGTCGAGATCTACGCGGACGAGCAGCGCAGTCGCGTGCTGACCACTTTCCACTGTCTGCGCCAGCAGCAGGAGAAACCCGCCGGCCAGTTCAATCACTCGCTCGCCGACTTCATCGCGCCGAAGGAAACCGGCCGGCTCGACTATGTGGGCGGCTTCGCCGTCACCGCCGGCCACGGGGCCGACCAGTTCGCCGCGGAGTTCCGCGCCCGGCACGACGACTATTCGGCCATCATGGCGCAGGCGCTGGGCGACCGTCTGGCCGAGGCGCTGGCGGAGCTGATGCACAAACGCGCCCGCGTCTTCTGCGGCCACGGCCGGGCGGAAAAGCTCACGATGGAGGAGATCATCCGCGAAAAATACCGCGGCATCCGCCCCGCGCCCGGCTATCCGGCGTGTCCCGACCACACGGAGAAGCGCCCGCTCTTTGACCTCCTTGGCGCCGAGGCTGCCGCCGGCATCACGCTCACCGAAAGCTTTGCCATGCATCCGGCCAGCAGCGTGAGCGGACTGTATTTCAACCACCCCGATTCAAAATACTTCGCGGTGGGCAAGCTCGGCCGCGATCAGATCGAGGACTATGCGCCGCGCAAGGGTCTGGCCGTCGCCGAGGCCGAGAAATGGCTGGCGCCATATCTGGACTACGAGCCTTGATGAGCCGCGGCAGGGCTGGCAGTCTCGGCCGTAGCCCGCGCCCTTCGCCCAGTCCCCATCAACCAGGAGTTCAGCATGCCATCCCATCTCCCGACTCGACGTGAAGCCCTGAAGGCTGCGGCGGCCGCCGGTGTCACGGTCGCCATGTCCCGCCTGCCCCAACTGGCCGCCGCCTCCGCACCGCCTGCGCCGGCTCCGAAGCGCCCGGCCGCGCCCCAGTCCTTCGCCGCGAAGGCCTCCATGATCGGCATGCCCATTAGCATCACGCCGCTGGCCCGGCAGGACCTCGATGCACTGTTTGACGACATGCGCCAGCGGGCCGGGGTGACGGCGGTGTTTCCCTTTGCCTACACCCACGAGCCGCACCGGTGCGGCGTGCCGCCGGCAGCGGGATTCCACGGCGGCAACTACGGCATCCCGCACCTGGAGTATTACCACGATACGCCCCTGACCTACGCCGACATGCGCGCACCGGAATTCGGTGACGTTGACGTACTGGCCCGCGTGATTCCCGCCGCGCGCAAGCACGGCATCGCGACCTTCGCGTTCTTCCTCGAGGACAACGTCCGGCCGACCGCGGTTCCGCACTGGGAGGCGCTCTACACCGTCGACCACCACGGCCGCCGCTCAGACCGGCAGCCAGGTGGACCGTGCCACAACAATCCGTACTACCAAGCCTTCACCCTGGGGCTCGTCGAGGACTACGCCCGCTCCTACGAACTTGGCGGCATCATGTGGGGCTCGGAGCGCCAGAGCGGGCTGCTCAATGCGCTTAATCTCTCCCAGAGCAACAGCGTCGATCCGGGCCAGACGACCTGCTTCTGCGAGTTCTGCCAGAAAAAGGGGCGCGATCTTGGCATCGACGTCGAGCGGGCGCGCCAGGGTTTCGGCGAAATCGAGAAATTCGTGCTGGCCAGCCGCGCCGGCGAGCGGCCCCGCGACGGGTATTTCACGGCAACTTAGCGCCTCCTGCTCGCCTACCCCGAGGTGCTGGCCTGGGCCAACCTCTGGGTGAGCAGCCGGCACGCCCTTCAGGCTGCAATCTACCGCAAGGTGAAGTCCATCAA
>CAJAKX010000053.1 GCA_903940425.1 uncultured Opitutia bacterium
CCACTGGGTGGAGGGGCCGAGAACATGCGCGACTTCAGCGTCGAGGGCGCGCCTCCGTCAAAAGATAAGGAAGTGATTGTGGCCGAGTGGCGCGAAGTGGCGGGCGGTTATTTCCCGGCTCTGGGCATACCGCTGATCAAGGGGCGTGTTTTTAGCGACCAAGAAGTCTCCCAGAGGGCCCAGCGGCTCGTCGTCAACGAAACGCTCGCCCGCCGGTTCTTCGCCGCTGAGGATCCCATTGGCAAACGACTCGTGCTAGGAGGTCAGCCTCAGGAGATCGTGGGCTTGGTTCGAGACGTAAAAAGCAGTTCGCTTGAAGCACCGTCGCGGCCTCAGATGTACGTCCCCGGAGTGCCGAATTGGGGCGGCGGCATGGCGGTGGTTGTCCGGGCGAGTGGAGATCCGCGCAGCTTGGTCAGCAGCGTTCGTGCGGAACTTAAGGCCATCGATTCCGCACTGCCTCTGGCCAAGTTTCGCATGATGGAGCAGGTCGTCGGAGACACCGTGGTCGGCCGGCGATTCAACATGCTGCTGCTTGGCCTCTTCGCCGCGCTGGCCCTCTTGCTGACCACCATCGGCCTCTATGGCTCGGTGGCTTATTGGGTGAACCAGCGCACACGGGAAATCGGAATCCGTCTGGCGTTGGGTGGTCAGGTGAAAGACGTGGTGAAACTGGTGATGAGGCAGGGCATGCGTCTCGCGGCAATCGGAACGGGTCTGGGACTGGGCGGCGCTTTCTTCGCGACCCGATTGCTCTCCAGTCAGTTGTTTGGGATCGGCCCGTTTGATCCGCTGACCTTTGCCGGAGTAACCCTCGTGATCGCTTTAGTGGCATTGCTCGCCTGCTGGCTGCCGGCACGTAGAGCCTCCCGCGTCGATCCGATGGTCGCGCTGCGGGCGGAGTAGGCGGTAAGCTATAAGCCCTAAGCAATAAGCTGTAAGCCATAAACCACTCAAAGCCTTCTACTCCAAACTAGCCTAAAGCTTTCTGCTTATCGCTTACAGCTTGATGCCTACTGGCCTTCGACCACGGCGATCTCGAACGGAAGCAGCGTGAGCGCCACTTCGGTCTCGCGCCGCGTCATGGGCCCGTGGCCTTCCTCGACGTCGCCGACGGTCAGGCTCTTGCCGTGCATCCGTTCCTTCCATGCCCGGGCCGGCGTCTCCGCCGCGAGGCGCAGCGCAACCTTCGCGGGTTTATCGTTCATATTGTAGAGAACATACTGCCGCTCGCCGAAGGGATAGAGCGCGACACCGCCCGGACCGACGAGGCGCACGCCCAGTTCCTCGAAGAAGAGGCGGCGGATGGAGTTGAGCACGGCCTCCGGCAGCCGCAGCAGGTCGTAGCTGTTGTCGGGCAGGTTGAGGACGTCCACCTGGCCTTCCACGTAGGGCGTGGTCAGGAGGACGCCGAAGTCCGCGTCCTCGCGCACGAGCGCCACCTCGCGCACGTACGGCCACGTCGAGAGCTGGATTTTCGGGAAGGTGAAGGGACGGGCCGCCTCGACAGGCTTGGAGTCCCAGAAACCCTCGCGGACGCGGAAGGTCGATGACGCCACAGTGCCGCCTTCGCCGATGACGTTCAGCACCCGCCCCAGTTCGCTCTCCCGGAGGTTCTGCAGAAGCGACCACGTGAGGAAGACCTCCTTGCCCGCCCGGACTCGCGCCAGGAGTTCCGCCGCGAGTTTCGGGTCGCGCAGCGAGTGCTGTGTGAAGATGGCGGTCTTGGTGTCGGTGGGAAACGTCGTGCGCGGGGCCATCGGCAGCCCGATCATTCCGAGGTAGCC
>CAJAKX010000054.1 GCA_903940425.1 uncultured Opitutia bacterium
AGCCAGCCCTCGCATTGGTGCTCGCTGAGCATTTCCATCACGCGCCCAGCGGGCGCGAGAAATTCGTCGTTCGGCACGGTCGCGGCGTCCCATTGGCGTTTGGTCACTTCAAAGAGGGCTTCCAGGCCGTTGGAGAGTGTTTCGTCAGGGCCAAAGACCCGAAAATTCCGCTGCTCATTGTTCAGCTTCGCCACATCGCGCAGGAAACGCCCGAGCACATGCGTGTCGCCGATGCCGCGCACCCCCGGCGAGGACACGTCGACCGCGTAGTCGCGAAAATCCGGCATCCGCAGGTCGCGGAGCAGAATGCCGCCGTTGGCGTGGGGATTCGCGCCCATGCGTCGTTCGCCCTTGGGCGCAAGTTCGGCCAGTTCCGGTTTCAGGCGGCCCTGCTCATCGAAGAGTTCCTCCGGCCGGTAGCTCCTCAGCCAGTCCTCCAACAGCTTGAGGTGTTCGGGATGGGTGGCCGGGTCGGAGAGCGGCACCTGGTGCGAACGGAAGGTGCCTTCAACCGGCAGGCCATCGACCATCTTCGGCCCCGTCCATCCCTTGGGTGAATTGAGGACGATCATCGGCCAGCGCGGACGCGTGAAGTTGCCGTGGATGCGGGCGGCCTGCTGGATTTTTTGGATCTGCTCCACCGCCGTGTCGAGTGTCGCGGCCATGGCCTCATGCATCAGCCCGGGCTCATGACCCTCGACGAAGTACGGCGTCCATCCGTAGCCGCGGAGCAACTGCTCCAATTCCTCGCGGGTGATGCGGGCGAGGAGGGTCGGGTTGGAAATCTTGTAGCCGTTGAGATGCAGGATCGGCAGCACCGCGCCGTCGGTGGCCGGATCGAGGAACTTGTTGGAATGCCACGCCGTGGCCAGCGGACCGGTTTCCGCCTCGCCATCGCCGACGACGCAGGCGACGACGAGATTGGGATTGTCGAACACCGCCCCGAACGAATGACTGAGCGAATAGCCCAGCTCGCCGCCCTCGTGGATCGAGCCCGGGCACTCCGGCGACGCGTGGCTGGGAATACCTCCGGGGAATGAAAACTGAACAAAGAGTTTCCGCAGCCCGGCCTCATCCCGGCTGATGTTGGGATAGATCTCGCTGTAAGTGCCCTCAAGGTAGGTGTTGCCCACGACGGCCGGGCCGCCGTGCCCGGGGCCGGAGACGTAAATCATGTCGAGGTCGTATTTTTTGATGACCCGGTTCAAGTGCACGTAAATGAAGTTCTGCCCGGGGGTCGTGCCCCAGTGTCCCAGCAGCATGTGCTTCACATCCGCAAGCGTCAGCGGCCGCTTCAGCAGCGGATTGTCGTAAAGATAAATCTGGCCGACCGACAGATAGTTCGCGGCGCGCCAATACGCGTCCATCTGGCGCAGCAGTTCCGGGGTGAGCGTCTTTTTTTTCATGGTTCAATCGTGTTTGTTCACCGCGCCGGGTCCGAGAATGCGACATACCGACCTTGCGATCATGAGTTCTTCGTCAGTGCGAATGACATGGACCGTGGCCCGGCTGGCGTCCGTGGAAATCACTGCCGCATTCTCCGCGTTGCGCGCCTCGTTCAGTTCGATGCCGAGGAAGTCTAGCCCATCGCAGATGCGTGCGCGAATGGACGGGCAGTTTTCCCCAATGCCAGCGGAGAAAACCAACGTGTCCAGTCCGCCGAGGGCGGCGGCGAATGCGCCAATCCATTTCTTGACCTGGTAGCAAAACAGCGCGACCGCTTCAGCCGCCCGCACGTCCTGCGTTTCACGGTCGAGCAAGTCACGCATATCGGAGCTGATCTCTGAAACTCCCAGCAGACCCGACTCGTGGTTGATCATTTCGTAGAACTGTTTTGTGGTGATCTGTTCGGTACGCGCCAGATACGGCGCCAGGCCGGGATCCAGATCGCCTGAGCGGGTGCTCATGGGCAGCCCCGCGGTCGGCGTGAAGCCCATGCTGGTGTCGATGCTCTTCCCACCCCGCACCGCCGCTAGGCTGGCCCCATTTCCCAGGTGCGCCAGGATCACGCGCCCTTGGGCCGCTTTCGCACCGGCCACCCGCGCGAGTTCTTCCATCAGATAAGCGTAAGACAGCCCGTGGAAACCGTAGCGTTGAACTCCCTTGACGTCGAAGCGTCGCGGAATCGGAAGCAGCTTGGCCACGCGCGGCATGGTGCGGTGAAACGCCGTGTCGAAACAGGCGACTTGGGGCAGTTTCGGATGACGCTGGCGAAACGCCTCGATCAGTTCGATCTCGCGGGGCAGATGTTCCGGGTCGTACGGCCTGATGCGATGCAGTTCATCCAACAAGTCTTGGGTGACAAGCTCGGGCTGGATGTGTTGCATCCCATGGACCACGCGGTGTCCCAGCGCCCGGACCGAAGCGAATCCGTCCTGTTCCACGAGCCAGTCAATCAGAACATTCGCCGCCGACCTGTGATCGGAGGCTGCGATGCTGTGACTGTCCTGCTGATTCCCGGCCGGGTCGTTGAACGTCAGATTGGTACCGCTCAGGCCGATGCGATCAATCTTTCCATAAAGCCTTCGCTTCAGCGGGTCGCCAACCTGGTATAGCGCGAACTTGATGCTCGATGAGCCACCGTTGATCGTCAGGATGGATTGCATAGGGTCAGATTTCAGCTCCGGTTCCGTAGTACTCGAAGTCTTCACGGTAGCCCTACATGTTGGTCTCGCCGGTTGCTGCGCAGATACGCGGTCAACCTTTTTAATGGTTACGAGTCGATCACCGCGTGAGACATGTGGCAACAATGGTATCGCCTGCGCCAGCAAGGCACTCTCTGCAGTGGCCAACGTAGTTGACCGTTATCACCTCAACGCGCGCAGCAGTGTGAGGATTGCGTTGCGGATTTCGGACGTGAGCTTTGGCCACGCTGCGACAATCTCGACCAGATCCGGGCCAACTTTTCCTGAATTTGGGGAAGCTGTTGAGGAAGATGGCGCGGAAGCATTTCTGCATTCGGTCTCGCCTTCAACTTCATCCGAAAGCTCACCCGTGGTTTCGAATTCTACTGGCCAGCAGAACGCTCCTACTCTGCCGTCCAGCAGAGCATGAGCTCAGGAGGAGGGAGTCCCCGGAATTGCCGCGGGAGATTCATTCCTGGCCGGGTCGCGTGATGCGAGCGTCTTTTGGATCGTGCGGAGCATGATGTCCGCCGTGAAGGGTTTGGCCAGGAATGAGGTGGCACCGAGGCCAAAGGGTTCCATCGACTGGATGTTTGATCTCAAGCCGCTCGCGGCGATGACCTTCACCTCGGGATCCATCTTTCGCAGGGCGTAAATCAGCGCCGCCCCATCGAGTACTGGCATCGCCATGTCGGTGAGCACCGCCGCGATCTTTCCCTGCTTTTGTGCGAAAAGCGCGAGCGCCTCGGCGCCGTTGGAGGCGGTGAGCACCTGGTAGCCAAACATCTCCAGCGCATGGCGGGTGATGCTGAGAATGCAGGCCTCGTCGTCGACGACGAGGATGGTCTCGCCGTTGCCGCGCGGTGACGGAACGCTCGGGGCGGTGCCGCGGGCCACGGCCGTTTCAGCGGAGGCCGGCAGATAGATTCTGAAGGTCGTGCCACGGCCCACTTCGGAATCGAGCGCGATGAACCCTTCGTGGTTCTTGACGATCGTCTGCGCGGTGGAAAGGCCGAGCCCCGTGCCCCTGCCGGGCTCCTTTGTGCTGAAGAAGGGTTCGAAAATGCGGTCCCGGATCTCCGGCGGAATGCCCATGCCGGTATCCTGGACCTCAAAAACGACGAAGAGGCCAGGGCGAAACTCCGGACTCATGGCGGCAAATTGGTCATCAATGCACAGATTGCGCGCCATGAGCGTGAGCCGGCCGCCGTGCGGCATCGCGTCGCGCGCGTTGACGCAGAGGTTCATGAGCAACTGGTGGAGCAGGGTGAAGTCGCCGGATACGGGCCAGAGATCGGGTTCGATCTGGGTGACCACCTCGATCGATTTGCCGACGGTTTCACTGAGGAGACTCTCGACATCGCGCACCAGGGCCTTGGGATGTACGAGGAGAGTCTGGCCCTCCATGCCGCGCGCGAAGGTGTGCACCTGGCGAACGAGTTCCGCGCCGCGCTGGGCGCTGATCTCAACCGTGTCCAGCAGTTTCAGGCTGCTCGCATCGACGTGGCGCAGCTTGAGGAGCTGGGTGGCCATGACGATGGGCGCGAGCACATTGTTGAGATCGTGGGCGATGCCGCCCGCGAGCATGCCGATGCTTTCCATGCGCTGGGCGCGCAGGTATTGCGCCTCGAGAAGCTTTTTCTCCGTGATGTCGCTGTAGATGGCGAGCACGGCCTTGGGTCGCCCGGCATCATCGCGCAGCAGGGTCCAGCGGCTGTCGGCCATGATGCTGTTGCCGTCCCGGCGCTTGATGGTCAACTCGCCGTGCCAGGCGCCGTGCTGCATGACGTGCTCGCAGGCCTGGTCATATTGGGGCGGAAACCCTCCGAGTTCCTTGGCGGTGTGTCCCACAACCTCCTCGGGGGTCAGTCCGAGCGAGCGAGCGGCGCTCGGGTTGCAATAAACGACGCGATGATCCAGATCGCGCACGATGATGGCATCGTTGGCCTGATCGAGGACCGCGGCCTGCTCCCGGAGCCGCTCCTCGGTCAGTTTCTGCTCGGTCATATCGACGCTGATGCCGGACACGCGGACGAGATGGTGCTGATCGTCGTACACCGCGGCCGTACGGCTCTGGATCCACCGGTAGCCGCCGCTTTTGTCGCGCAGCCGATAGAAAATGTTGGCGGTGGTCGTGGCGCCTTCGATGAGTCGTTTGATGACTTGTTCAACGAAACCACGGTCGTCCGGATGGACGGCGTTCCGCCACTCGGCTTGGCTGGAGAAGACCTTCTCGTTCTCCGCATAACCGAGCATGCGTTTATATTCGGGCGTGATGTAGAGTTCGCCTGTGGCGAAGTTCCAGTCCCAGAAAGCGAGATTGGCGGCGCTGAGCGCGAGATTGAGACGAGCCTCCTTGTCCTTTAGTTCCTCCATGATGCGCCGGCGCTGAATGGCGTAGCGGATGGCGCGGTCAAGCGCGGTCGCGCTCAAGGCATCCTTTTCAAGATAATCGGCTGCGCCGGCCGCGATGGCCTCGATGTCGAGTTGTTCGTTGCTGGTGTCGGTGACGAGGATCATCGGCCCGGCGGCGAGGCCATGGGCGCGCACCCGGCGGATCAGATCAATGCCGTTGTCCGGTCCCGGGTGGCAGGCGATGAGGTAGGCGTCGTGCCGGTGCTCATTGATGAGCCGCCAGCCTTCGTCGGCCGTCGGCGTCCAGTCGATTTCATATCTGACCGTTTTCACCCTGCCCAGGAGCGCGCAGAGGTGGGCGTGCCCAGCGGCATCGCCGTCGATTTGCAGGACCTTCAGTGTCTCGAGGCTCATGGGAACGCCGTTCCGGCGGGGAGGAGGCGAACTGGAAGCGGAGGGAATTGGGTGACAATAGGCCGGCTCTATGGGTGGTCAAAGCTCAATCACCCATGGCGGACAGGCCGGGTCTTTCTCAAAAAGACATGGCGTGAGCCTCCAGGGGGTCCGCCCTCCCTTGCCATCCACTCAGCCGGACTCATGCAAAAGAACCACCATCGCCCTCGTGTTGGAACGAACCGTTCGGTGACCATTGTAGGAGCCTGCTTGCCCGCGCCGCCGCCAAGAGCAATGTCAACTAATAGTTGACATGTTGTCTGGTGGAGTTGTCCGGGAAAACTCGACCGATCGGCGGGCGACGGATCCTCGTATGGCTCAGCGATCAAGGGGACGGGCTGCGCTGGACGGCCGCGGCCATGAAGCTGTTTTGCGCCGAGAAGGAAGGCTCGCCATCATGGCGCGCCACCGGCAGGTAGGCGCCGCTGGCGTGCAGCTCGCGGGCATTCTCGTTGTCCTGAAACTCCATGGGGAAGAGATCATCCAGGACGCGGCGGCGGAGTTCGGGAGCCTCGAGGGGGAAGAGCACCTCGGCGCGCCGGAAGAAATTGCGGGGCATCCAGTCGGCGCTGCCCGCGAACACCAGCGGCTCGCCGCCGTGGTTCTCGAAATAGAAAGCCCGCGCGTGTTCCAGAAAGCGGCCGACGATGCTGCGCACGCGGATGTTCTCGCTGAGGCCCTTGATGCCGGGCACGAGGCAGCAGGTGCCGCGCACGATCAGGTCGATGCGCACCCCCGCCTGCGAGGCCGCGTAAAGATTGTCGATCGTGGTCTTGTCGACGAGGTTGTTCATCTTGGCGAGGAGGCGGGCGGGCCGGCCGGCGCGGGCATTGTCCGCCTCGTGGCCGATCAGCGCCTGGATGCGGTCGTGAAGATTAAAGGGCGCCACCAGCAAATGGTGGAACTCGGGCGAGCGGCCGAAGCCCGTGAGCGAGTTGAAGAGACTGGCCACCTCGCGCGTGATGTGATCGCGGCAGGTAAGGAGGCTGAGGTCGGTGTAGCTGCGGGCGGTCTTAGGATTGTAGTTGCCGGTGCCGAGGTGGACGTAGTGCCGCAGGGCTTTGGCTTCACGGCGCACCACGAGGCTGCATTTGCAGTGGATTTTGTGGCCGACCATGCCGTAGACCACGTGCACACCCGCCTCCTCGAGCTGGCGCGCCCACTGGATGTTGTTGGCCTCGTCAAAGCGCGCCTTGAGTTCGACCAGTGCCGTCACCTGCTTGCCGTTGCGCGAAGCCTCGATGAGGGCGCGCACGATGGGTGAGTCCCCGCTCGTGCGGTAGAGCGTCTGTTTGATGGCGAACACCTCCGGATCGCGCGCCGCCTGCTCGACGAAATCGATGACCGGGGTGAATGATTCGTACGGGTGGTGCAGCAGGATGTCCTGCTCGCGGATGGCCTCGAAGATGTGCTCGGGCGCCTGCAGGGCCGGCGGATGCGCCGGGGTGAACGGCGGGTATTTCAGCTCGGGCCGGTCCAGCAGGTCATAGAGGCTCATCAACCGCATGAGGTTGAGGGGTTCCCGCAGCCGGAAGACGTATTCGTGGGAGAGGCCGAGGTGATCGCAGAGCGCGGTGAAGATCCGGTCATCCACGCCCTCTTCGATCTCCAGGCGCACGGCGGCGCCGCGGCGGAGGTTGCGCAGCTCCTCCTCGATCTTTTTCAGCAGGTTTTCCGACTCCTCCTCGTCGATGTAAAGGTCGCTGTTGCGCGTGACCCGGAAGGCATGCGCCCCGTAGATGCGGTATCCGGGAAAGAGTTCGCTGGCGCAGAGTTTGATGATTTCGGTGAGGAAAATATAGCGCTGGGGACCGTGCAGGGAGGGCTCGATATTGACGAGCCGGGGCAGGATACGCGGGACGGGCAGGATGGCCATGAAGCCCTCCACGTCAGGTGTCTCCGGGTTGTCGAGCGACACGACGACGTTGAGGGTCTTGTTGGCGAGCTGGGGAAACGGATGGAACTGGTCGACCGCCAGCGGCGTGAGCACGGGGTAGACCTGCTCGCGGAAGTAGGTCTTCACCCAGTTGAGCTCGGACTGGCTGAGCTGGTCGGCGGTCTTGAAATGGATGTTCTCCTCGGCCAGCGCCGGCACCAGCTGTCCGTGCCAGCAGCGATACTGATCCTCGACCAGCGAGGCCACGACCGAGTGGATGCGCCGCAACTGCTCGCGCGGGCCCAGACCGTCGATGCTCGGTTCCGTGACGCCGCTGTCGACCTGCTGGATGAGGCCGGCCACCCGGATTTCGAAGAACTCGTCAAGGTTGGAACAGACGATCGCAAGGAACTTCACCCTTTCGAGCAGGGGATTATGTTCGCTCTGCGCCTGCTCGAGCACCCGGCGGTTGAAAGCAAGCCATGAAAGTTCACGGTTGAAGTAGGCCACCTTGGCAGGCCGCCGGGCCGCCTCGGGTGCAGGCAGCGGCGGGTTCTCCGCAACGGGAACAGGTGCCGGGGCGGCCTTTTTCAATCTGGAGGAACGCTTATGCATGCCGAGACGAGGCTGAAGACGGGAAAAACGCTAAGCGTACCACCCCTC
>CAJAKX010000055.1 GCA_903940425.1 uncultured Opitutia bacterium
AGACCGTCCTTGAACAGCTCGTCGTTGACCTCGGCCTGGAGCCGGGTGGTTTCGAATTCGGACTTGGCGCGGGCCAGCGCGGCCTCGGCGTCGAGCACGCCTTTCTGGAGCGTCATCTTGTAATTCGCGAGTTCGGCCTCGGCCGACTTGAGCTGCGAATCCGCGCTGGTGGCAGCCTCCGCCACGCTGGGATTGCTGAGCATCAGGATCACGCTGTCCGGCGTGACGACGGCACCCGGCCGCAGCACGATGCGATCGACACGGCCATCGGTGCGCGCGGCGATCCAGCGGATTTCCTCCGGCACGAGCGTGCCCAGACCGCGCACCTGCCGGACCATCGGGCCGCGCTTCACGGTATCGATCCACACGAGGTTGCGCTCGACCGTGGGCGCGGCGGGCTTGAGGCGCGAGAGGGCGAAGGTCACGCCGATCAGGGCGACAGCGATGATGCTGGCGATAATGATGCGTTTCTTGCGCTTTTCCTTGGCTGCGTTGGGTCGGGGAATATCCATGAGGTGGTCGTTTGTACCTGATTCTTTGCATCGCCTGTGCCAAGCTCCGCCTTGCGGCTTAACTCATTGGCTTGTAAGCTCAAACATTTCAGGTCGATCCTCATGGTAGGTCCGCAGACGCCGCGGATGGGACTGAGGCGTCCCGGGAATGGGATCCGCTTTTACCCGCGGGCCATGGCGAGGCAGGTCAAATTGCGAGGCGAATGCCGGACGCCTGCCGGGCTCTGCTGGCCAGCAGAGCGACAGCAGCCAACGACGGTTGGATGAGACTGGCCTGTTGCGTTGATCGTGGACTTCCGGCCGTCAATCTGGCAGCCGGCACCGGGCCATCTCCATTCGTTTCACACCGGCAACCGCAACGTGGCCAGGCAACCCACGGCACCGCCTTCGCGATTCCGGAGGTTGATCGAGCCGCCATGGTTCTCGGCGATCTGCCGGCAGAGGAGGAGGCCGATGCCGGAACCGCTCGGTTTGGTGGTGAAAAACGGCACGAAAAGATTGGCGGTGTTGGCGATTCCAGGGCCGTCGTCTTCGATGCGAACCTCGAGAAATGATCCCTGCTTCCGCCAGCTCACGCGGACGCCGCCGCCGGCCTCGAGCGCGGCCTCGACGGCATTTTTGAAAAGGTTGATCAGCACCTGCTCGATCTGGGCGGCGTCAAGATTCGCGGCGAGCTCGGGGCCGTCCTCCACGGCGATGGACAGACGGGTTTCGAGGGCCGCCGCACGGCGGATGAGCGGCGCGACCTCCGTCAACGCCAGCGTCGGCTGCGGCAGTTTCGCCAGGCGCGCGTACGCCTGCATGAAACGGCCGAGGCCCTCGGCCCGGGCCTCGATGATTTCCAGGCCGGAGCGCATGTCGTCCTCCCAGTCGGGGGCGCGCGGGCCGTGCTTGAGGATGGCGGTGAGGCTGCCGGCGATGGATTTGATGGGGGCGAGCGAGTTGTTGAGTTCGTGGCCGAGCACCAGCACGAGGCGCTGCCAGGCTTTGAGTTCCTCCTCGCGCAGCGGCACGCTGAGGTCG
>CAJAKX010000056.1 GCA_903940425.1 uncultured Opitutia bacterium
GCCTCAACCTGCAGGAGGCGGGCGACGCCGCGCGCTGGCAGCACGACGGCTCCACCGACTACGACCATCCACGCATGACCGATGGCGGCTACGTTTACCTGGAGAGCGGCATCCCGTGGGACGTGGTCGCCGAGCTCAAGCGCCGCGGGCACGACATCCGCACGGATCTCGGCGGTTTCGGCGGCTACCAGGCGATCGAGTGGGATGCAAAGAACCACACCTATCTCGGCGCGAGCGAGAGCCGCAAGGACGGGCAGGCCGCGGGATGGTGAACCACGCCTCCATCCGGCCGGCCACAGGGGAAGTTCATTCGTATCGGGTTATGCGGAGACCTTCCGTTTCTTGGTGGCTGGCTTCAACCGGCGCACAGTGTAAGGCGCCGCGGGCTCCTGCACCAGAACCTCGGCGGGAATCTTCAGACCGCGATGCAGTGCCCGGATCATGCTGAGACTGAGAGGGCGTTTCCTGTTCATCACCTCCGAGACCTTGCTCTTGCTTTGAAGGTAGGCTTGGAGGCCGGTGGGTTGCAGGCCGGCCTGGTCCATGCGGAAACGGATGGCCTCAATGGGGTCGGGCGTGGCGATCGGGAAACGCTCTTCTTCATATTTCTCGACCAGCAGGGACCAAAGCTCGAGTTTGTCCTCGTCGGGAGAGGGCTGCCCCATCAGTTGCTCGACGTGGGCCAGGGCCGCCTTGTAATCGCGCTCGGTTTTGAGGACTTTGGGTTTCATGTGGCGGGATGGTTAGATGGTCGTGGCATGGATTTTATCGTATTCGGCGTGGGTGCCGAGGAAGCGGATGAAGACGATGCCGGTGTTGTAATGGATGCGGACGATGAGGCGGTAGGTGTTGCCCCTGATGTTGAAGACGACGCGGTTGCCGGGAAGGGTATCGGCGGATCGGTAGCGGGCTTTGATGTCGGTGAAGGCTTTCCAGCGGGCGGCTTTGGTCTCGTGAAACCATGCCTTAAGCGGTTGCTCGGCATCCGCGTGTTCTTCCCAGAAGTCCTTCAGTGTCTTGCGGGAGATGACACGCATGGGGAGGCTTCATGGTTCCCAAAATGGGAACTATGTCAAGTGACGGCAAAAGGGGTCGGGCTGTACATTTGGCCCTCGGCTTGGCCAGCCCGGGTCTGGGGTGCTGCTGGCGGCGAAACGCCGACATGAACCGGCTCGCATCGGTCGTGCGGTTGACCAGCAAGAGAAACCATTCGGACGGTTTTCGCGTTGCGATTGCTTCAGCTTGACCCTCGGGCCCTCCGACGGGGCCTTTAACGCATGCGAACTGAAGGTTGCACGAGTCAGTCCGGGTCGACTACCTTTCAGCGAGAAATCGCCGGTCATGCCCACGCCCCCTTCTCCTCTCACCGATAGCCGGATGAATGTCGCCGTTCAGGGACCGCCGGTTGTCAGCCTCGACGCCGATGTCATTTCGATCCGGTTCTGCGAGAACCTTGCGGGCTGTGAATTGCTCGAAATCTTGGTGAAGAACTGGGGTTTGGATCAGTCGGGACGATTGGGCTTCAAGTATAGTGATGGGAATCTGCTGCGCATCGGCGTTGGGATCAGCTTGGGTTGTGGCGGCGTCAGCATGGCCGGGGGCCTGATTTCCGCTTTGGCGCCCCATTTCCCTTCGGGCAGTGCAGCC
Source organism: uncultured Opitutia bacterium (assembly GCA_903940425.1). GTDB lineage: Bacteria > Verrucomicrobiota > Verrucomicrobiia > Opitutales > Opitutaceae > Fen-1467. The sequence continues at coordinate 1,648 of CAJAKX010000056.1, forward strand.
ACGCTGACGTTCACCGTTGACGCGCGGCCGACGTCCAGGAATTCACGCCGGATGGCGACACCTGCCGCATTGGAGCTGTCCTACGGGAGCGGGCTTATCGAGTTTCACCCCATCCTTCGAGGTGGGCTGAAGCGGCCCCCGGCCCGAAATCCGATCGTCGCCACCGGGACGGCAGAAGGACTCCCGACGTTGAGAGCTGGAACCAGTGTGAAGATTGGTGGAGTGGGAACGGCATGGTCCGGTGTGTACTCTGTGACGGAGACCACGCATACATTCGATGAGCAGTACGGCTATCGGACCAGCTTCGCCTGTTCGAAGGCATGATGCCCGCTGGTGTGCCGAGGGGAAGTAAAGGGCCAGGCTTTAAGTCCTTAGGTTGACAGGTTGAGGGACTTTAAAAGAGGCACGCTGCGGAAATTGATATTTCAATCCGCGACCGATCGCGTGACCCACGGCGACAGGGCGACTGTCTGCTCAATATTTTAAAGGTCACGACCGGCGGAAATGGCCGGTTTGCGGCCCGGCCCGAGGTTGCCCGACGGCGCCTTGCAAAGGCGTGCCGGTCTGCCACGCTCACAGGCAGCACTTCGCCTCTCGCATAATGACGATGCCGGCCCTTGCCTCCGCCCCGCTTTTCAACTGGCTCACCACGCGCGCCGCCGGCGTGCTGCTGCACCCCACGAGCCTGTCCGGCGACTTTGGCATCGGCACCTTCGATGAACATCTTGACCGGTTCCTCGAATTTTTGGAGGCCGCCGGCTGCCGTTATTGGCAGCTCTGCCCGCTCGGTCCGACGGGCTACGGCGACTCGCCCTACCAGTGCTTCTCCGCATTCGCGGGCAATCCCTATCTGGTCAACCTGCTCGAGCTGACGCGTCACGGCCTGCTGTCGCAGGACGCGCTCGGGCCGCTGGTCTTCCTGAACGCCGACCGGGTCGACTATGGCGCGCTCCACCGCCTGGTGTGGCCGCTGTTCGACCGCGCCTGTGAGAACCTCCGCGCCGGCCGCGGCCCGGCGCCCTACGGGGATTTCGCGGCATTCCAGGAGGCGAACGCCGCCTGGCTCGAACCCTACGCGTTTTTCCGCGCGCTCAAGGATCATTACGAGGGCCGCCCGTGGTGGGAGTGGCCCGCCGAGGCGCGCATCTTCGCCAGGGCGCAGAAAGCGAAGCTCCGCGGCCAGCTCGGCGCCGCCATCGAGGCGCACGCCTTCTCCCAGTATCTCTTCTTCGGCCAGTGGCGCCGCGTGCGGGCCGCCGCCGCGAAGCGCGGCGTGGACATCATCGGTGATATTCCGATTTTCGTGGCCATGGACAGCGCCGACGCGTGGTCCGCCCCGCACCGCTTCGAGATCGACGAGCAGACCGGGCGGCCGCTCGCCGTCGCCGGCGTGCCGCCCGATTATTTTTCCGCCGCCGGCCAGCTCTGGGGCAATCCGCTCTACCGCTGGGACGTGCACGCGGCCGACGGCTATGCGTGGTGGCACGCCCGCCTGCGCGCCGCGTTCGAGCTCTACGATGTCGTGCGCATCGACCACTTCCGGGGTCTGGCCGACTATTGGCGCATTCCTTTTCCCGCCACCACCGCCCGCAAGGGTGAGTGGCGGTCCGGTCCGGGCCTGGCGTTTTTCGAGTCGGTCCGGCGCGCCCATCCCGGCGCGAAGATCATCGCCGAGGACCTCGGCGAGCTCTCCGAAACCGCGCGGCAGCTCCGGCACGACACCGGCCTGCCCGGCATGGCCATCCTGCAGTTCGCGTTCGGCGGCAAGAGCACGAATCTTTATCTCCCGCACAACCTGGAGGCCAACGGCGCCATCTATCCCGGCACGCATGACAACGACACCAGCCTCGGCTGGTACGCGGCCACCGACGAGAAGACGCGCGACCATGTGCGCCGCTACCTGCGCGTGACCGGCGCGGAGATCGGCTGGGACTTCGTCCGCGCCGCCTACGCCGCGGTGAGCCGGCTCGCCGTCATCCCGCTGCAGGACCTGCTCAGCCTCGGCTCCGAAGGGCGCTTCAACATACCCGGCAGGCCCGACGGCAACTGGCAGTGGCGTTATCGTCCGGCACAGCTCGACCGGCTCTTCGGCGGCACGACCGGTTATCTCCGCGAGCTCGCGGAGTTGCACGGCCGGCTGCCGGTTTCCCCGGCCGGGGACAAGCCGGCTTGAGCGGCGATCTCTGGCGGCGGATTCACCTGCGCCGTCCCGCCAGTGGCGATCATCCAAGCATGGCGACGATCGTGGAGCCGTCCTTGAGCTTTTCGACGGGCACCACGCAGCCGGGGACCGTCTGGCCGTCGACGGTGAGCGTTTGGACGCCCTTGCTCACGCCGGCGGGGTTCTTCACCTCGATGTGCACGGTCTTGCCGCGGAAGTGGCGGCGCATGGTGAAGCCCGGCCAGGCCTTCGGAATGCAGGGATCGATGCGCAGGCCTTCGACCTCCGGGCGCACGCCGAGAATCCAGTGCGTGGCGGCGTAGTACGCCCAGGAGGCGGTGCCCGAAAGCCACGGGGTTCGCGCGTGGCCCTCGTTGACATTGTAGCGCGAGTAGACCGTCTGGCAGTGCACGTAAGGCTCGATCTGGCGGATCTCGGCGCGGTCGTTATAGGCCGCCGGATTGAAGGCGCGATAGTAGTCGTAGGCCGCGTCGCCGTCGCCGAGCAGGCACTCGGCGATCACCGCCCAGCTCTGGGTGTGGGAGAAGATGCCGGCGTTTTCCTTGATGCCGTTGTTGAAGAGCGTGGCCCGCATCACCTCCGGATTGGCCTTCATGAACGGCGGGGCGCACAGCATGGCACCGTACGGCGTGGCGAGCTTCTCCTTCATCGTCTGCATGGCGAGGCGGGCCTGCTTGGGCGTGGCGGCGCCGCTGATCACGGCCCACACCTGCGTGTTCATGTAAACCTGGCCTTCCGCGAAGTCCTTGGTGCCGTAAATGGTGCCGTCCTCGCCGATGGCCCAGATGAACCACCGGCCATCCCAGCAGACCTGCTGGATCTTCGCCTCGAGCTTCGGCAGCTCGGCGCGCGCCCAGGCGGCCTCGGCGGGCAGGCCGAGTTTTTCCGCGATGCCCGCATAGACCTCGAGCCCGAACCGCACTTGGAACGCGACAAAGACACTCTCGCCGCGGTAGCCAAGCCGGATGCAATCGTTCCAGTCGGCCGAGAGTCCGCAGGGCAGGCCGTTGCGGCCCGTGCGCTCAAGGTTGAACTCGAGGGCGCGGCGCAGGTGGCCGAGCACGGTGGCCTCGCCGTGGTCGGCGTAGGGCAGGATCTTCCGGTAGAAATCAACCTCGCCCGTCTCGGCGACGTAGACCGGCACGGCGTTGAAAAACCACAGGCAGTCGTCGGAGCGGTACTCCGCCTCGGGCGGCGGCGGCTCGTGGCCGGGTTGATGCGAAAACGGCTTGATGACCGGGATGGCGCCGCCGTTGGCCAGCTGGCCGGTGAGCATGAGCTCGAGGCGCGGCTTGATCCGCTCGCGGATGAGCGGGGTGGCGCCCAGGAAATCCTGCACCGTGTCGCGGAAGCCGAGGCCGTCGCGCTCGCCGTTGTAGATGAGGGAGGCGGAGCGGGACCACGCGTAGGTGATGAGCGCGTTGTAGGCGTTCCAGACGTTGACCATGTGGTCGAGGTCCGCATCGGGTGTCCGGACGACGATGGACCCGAGGTCGGCGTGCCACGCCGCCTTGAGCCGGCGGAACTCCTCCTCGCAGCGGACCGGGGTGCCGAAGGTTGCGACCGTGGCTTTGCCGTGCGAGGCCGGCGTGCCGAGGCCGAGGAGCACGATCACCTCGCGCGTCTCACCGGGCGCGAGGTCGAGATGGGCCTGCAGTGCGCCGCAGACGTTGTCGCCCTCGGTGAGAAAATTACTGAGTGGGCCGCCCGCCGCGATCGCGGCGGGCGCGGCATAACCGCCATAGGTGCCGAGGAACACCTCGCGGCGCGTTTCCCAGCCTGCCAGCGGGGCGCCGGTGAGGGCCATCCACGAGCGGCCGCAACCGGTCAGGTTCCGGCCGTCGAAGCGCTCGTTCGGGTTGTTGGCGATCCCGAGCACGCCGTCCTCCATCGAGGTCTTCGTGATGAAGAGCGAATACTGCAGGTTCACCAGGTCCTGGTAGGTGTTCCAGTGGTTGGTGAATTCGCAGTAGGTGGTGAGGGACAGCTCGCGGCGCGTGGCGGACCGGTTGGTCACACGCAGGCGCCAGTACTCGAACGTCCGGCCGAGCGGCACGAAGTAGAGCGACTCGGTGCGGATGCCGGCGTACTCGCTCTCGATCTGCGTGTAGGCGGTGCCGTGCCGGCAGACGGACTGGTAGCGGTCGAGCGGCTTGCCCACCGGCTGCCATGAGGAGCTCCAGAAATCGCCGCTGGCGCGGTCGCGCAGGTAGAAATAGCGGCCCGGCTGGTCGAGCGGCACGGCGTTGAACCGCAGCCGCAGGAAGCGACCGGTGGCGGCGCTCTGGTAGAACGAATAACCGCCGGCGTTGTTCGTGATGATGGCGCCATACTCGGTCGTGCCGAGGTAATTGGACCACGGGCGCGGGGTGTCAGGACGCGTGATGACGTACTCTTTGGCCGTGTCGTCGAAGTAACCGTAGTTCATAGGAGAGACATCAAGGTGAACCAGACGGCCGGTGCGAGGCAACACCGCCGGTGCGGGTTTCTTCGCGCGAAAATTGGCGTGGCGCCGCGCCCTTTTTGCCGCCCCGATCCGCGCATTCCGGCGGCGCCGGCAAAGGATCGTCCGCCGCCGGCAATCCATGCGCAACGGCGAGCGTTGCAACTTTTTCCGCGCTCGCTTAGGCAGAACCTCCTTTTGCACCCGCCATGAACGCCGCACGATTCGCCCAGCCCCACATCCTGAACCAGCCGGTCTACCAGCCGGGCAAGCCGATCGCGCAGGTTGCGCGGGAGTTCGGCCTTGATCCGGCCGGGATCGACAAGCTGGCCTCCAACGAAAACCCGCTCGGTCCCTCGCCGAAGGCCCTTGCCGCCGCCGCCGCTGCGCTGCACGGGGTGAACCTTTACCCGGATGGCAGTTGCTGGGACCTCACCGGCAAGCTCGCCGCGCGCCTGCAGGTCGGGTGCGACCAGCTCGTGTTCGGCAACGGTTCCAGCGAGGTGCTGGAACTCGTGGCCCATGTTTTTCTGGGGCCCGGCACCGAGGCGGTGATGGGTGTGCACGGCTTCGTGATGTACCGGCTCATCACCCTGCTGATGGGCGCGCAGCCGGTCGAAGTGGCGATGCCCGGCTTCCGGCATGACCTGGCGGCCATGCGCGCCGCCGTCACGCCGCGCACCCGCGTCATGTTCATTGCCAGCCCGAACAATCCCACCGGCACCGCCCACACCGGGGCGGGACTGGCTGACTTCGCGCGCAGCCTGCCGGAGGACGTGCTCTTCGTGCTCGACGAGGCTTACACCGAATATCAGGAGCACGCGCCCGACCTGCGGCCGCTCATCGCCGGGGGCCGGCCGGTGCTGTGCACCCGCACGTTTTCCAAGATCTACGGCCTCGCCGGCCTGCGCGTCGGCTACGGCTACACGCGGCCCGACATCGCGGCGCTGCTCCAGCGCGCCCGCGCGCCGTTCAACATCAACGCGGTGGCGCAGGCGGCGGCCGTCGCCGCGCTCGACGACGCCGGGTTCATGCGCCGCAGTCGCGAGAACAACTTTGCCGGTCTGAAACAACTTGCGGCCGGATTCCGCGCGCTCGGGCTCGAGTACGTGCCCTCGGAGGCCAATTTCATCCTGGTGCGCGTGCCGGACGGCGCGAAGGCCTTTGATTTTCTGCAGGCGCGCGGCACCATCGTGCGGCCGTTCGGCAATCTGCCCGACCATGTGCGCATCACCGTGGGCACGTCCGGGCAGAACGAACGCTGCCTCGCCAACCTGCGCGTCTGGTTCGCCTCCCGGGCCTGAAACCGGCGGCTTGGCTTTTCATGCCGTCCTCTCCGGATTCCTCCGGCTGACGGTTGTTAAATAGTAACGGAGTGGTGGCGCGTTCGGCTTATGCAGCGGACCGCATCAGTGTTCGGCGACGTAGGGCTCGATGGGACGGAAGCCCGGGCGCGTGCAGGCGGCGTCGCGCGCCGCAGAATCAGCGAAGAAATAAACGGCATAACCGCCGAAACCACCGCCGCAATATTTCCAGGCGAGCGCCCCCGCTGGATCGTCCGGCAGCGGGTCCATGCCCTCGGCCCGTTGCACCGCGTACGACTGCCGGACCGCGTCGGCCAGTTGCGCGAGGTCCTGCCGCCACACCGCGTCGCGCGCGGTCCGTCCGGCGCGGGCGATGGCGGCGAAATCGCGCGGCCGCTCTGTGAGCGCGGGGGTCGAGTGCGACCGGCCGGTCCAGAGCAGCGCCAGGCATCCGCGCAGCCCGGCGCCGTCGGACTTCAATTCCAGCTCCGGCCGCCGCCCGCTGCGCCACACGCACAGGCCCGTCTCGGTAATCACCGCCGGATCCTGCCAGCCCACGCCGAGGTCGAGTTCGGACGAGACACCGTCCTTGCCGTTGAGCAGGGCCCACGCGCCACTGCCGCCGAGGCCGGCGTTGTGCTCGTACGGCCAGGCGCGCAGCGAGACGGTGGGGGAGATCGCGCAGTTGACAATGTACCCGTCCGGCCGCGCGAAGCGCGGGACGTCGAGCCAGCCGCCGGCGAAGTCCACGCGCAGCGGCGCCTCCTGGGGTGCGCGGATCCACCGGACGATCTCCGTCGTTGAGATGGGCGGAAACTGCGGCGGCGTCTTCGGCAGCACGACATAGCGCGTGCCGGTCTGCGCGCACAGCGCCTGCTTGAGCGGGGTGTACTTGTCGTCCTCCGTCACGGCGAGGATGTCGGGCCGCAGACGCAGGAACTCCTGCTTGAAGTCGAGGCCCTCCTCCAGGTCGGCGCCGACCACGACCTCGTCCACCATTCCAAGCGACGCGAGCAGGGCGCGCTTGTGCTCGTCGGGCAGCGAACTGCGGCGCTGCTTGTGCCGCCACAGCACCTCGGCCGAGGCGAAGGACACCGTGAGGTGGTCGCCCAGCGCACGCGCCTCGCGGAAAAATTGCAGATGCCCCGCGTGCAGAATGTCGTAGCAGCCGGAAACAAAGACCCTGATCATGGCTGGGCGCTAGCACGACGCCCCGCCCGGCCCGCGTCAACACGCCGCTGTCGGCCCAGGCGGGGGATCAGGGGCGCCCCCATCCCCTGGGGAGGAGAAACATGTCAACTAATAGTTGACAATCCCCTGGGGCAGGAGGGGCGCGCTTTCCCGGATGATCTCCGGCGGTGGCTTCTCGCCATGACCGGCCGGTTGCCATCCGGTGAGGGCACAACGCCGCGCCACTTTTTTTCCGGCCGGATGACCTTCGACTGCGCGGGGTCGATCTCCTCGATCTCCGGCTGGGGAATGCGCGTGAAGGCGATGCGCATCGGCGCGTAACCCGTGGCCCCGTGGGCGCCGCCAAAGTAGACCGTGTTCTTGCCGTAGGCGCGGTTGAGGGCGTCCACGATGTCGTGCAGCCGCCCGCGCGCCTGCTCCTGTTCATGGGTGAAAAGGTCGGGCGTGTGGCCCGGCAGCTCGATCAGGTTGAACAGCACGACGCCGACTTGGAACGGCGCGCGGCCGCGCCCGGACCGGCGCTCCCAGATCTGGGTGAGCGCGTGGGTAAACTGGAGGGTGTCCTGGGTCTCGTTGAAGCGCAGCTCGTCGCTCCAGCCGCGGCCCGCGCGGTGCCGCACCGAGACGTGCAGCCCGCCCGCGTAGAGGCCCATGTGACGCAGGCGCATCGCGGCCTTCTGCAGCAGGCGGTGCAGCACCGCGAGGGCGGCGGTCTCGTTGCGCAGTGAGGGCGGCAGCACGTGCAAATGCCCGACGGTCCGGTGTTCGCGCGCCGCCAGCGGCACGTCCTCGCCGCGCAGGCGCGCATGCATGCGCGCGCCCTCGATGCCGCCCCAGATGCCGCGCAGCTCCGCCTTGGTCGCGGCGTAGAGCTTCCGCACCGTGTCGATGCCGCGGGCGCGCAGGCGGCGCTCCATGTTTCTGCCGATGCCCACGAAATCGGCGATCTCCAGTCCCAGCAGGCGCGCCGGCACGTCGGCATCCTCCAGCACCACCAGCCCGTCGGGCTTTTGCATGTCCGAGGCGACCTTGGCCAGGAACCGGTTGGCCGCGATGCCGATGGAGCAGGTGAGGCACGCGCCGGCCTCGCGGGCGAGCGCCGCCTTGATGCGCCGCGCGCGCGCCACCGCCTTCTCGCGCGGCGCGAACGTCGCGGTGAGCTCGCAGGCCACCTCGTCGATCGACTGGACCTCGGTCACGTGCAGGCACGACTCGATGATCGCGATGAGCCGGCGGTGGTACTGGATGTAGAGCGCAGGGCGCGCCTCGACGATGGTGATGCCGGGGCACAGCCGCCGCGCCTCGTCCACCCGCGTGCCCACCTTCACGCCGTGCCGCCGGGCATCGTAGCTGGCCGCGATGCAGCACGAGGTCTCGGCTAGGACCGGGGCGACGCCCACGGGCCGGCCGCGCAGCTCCGGGCGCTCCTGCTGCTCGCAGGAGGCGAAGAACGAGTTGAAATCAACGATGAGCGACCGCAGCGGCACGCCGGCCAGCATGGCGGGCGCCGGGGCGGGGTCAAACGGGGGCCGGCCCAGTCCGCCTTTGCCAAACGGATGAGATTCTGCTCTCTGAACTGATGCGCATCGCCGTTCTGGCTGACACGCACGACCGTTATCCGCCCGGCCTGCCGCGGCGCCTGCGCGGCGCCGACGAGATCTGGCATCTGGGCGACGTGTGCGATCCCGCGCTGCTGGCGGTGTTTGAGCAGCTCGGGCCGCCGCTGCGCGTGGTGCTCGGCAATTGCGACTGGCACCCCGGCTGGCCGCGCGAACTCCGCCTGCAACGCGACGGCGTGCGATTTGTGCTGATCCATGCGCCGCCCGCGCGGACCCCGCCCGAGACCGACGTCGTGCTGCACGGCCATACGCACGTGCCGCGCGACGAAACCGATGCGCACGGCGTGCGCTGGCTCAACCCCGGGTGCATCTCGCGTCCCCGCGGCGGCGCGCCGCCGAGCTTCGCGTGGCTGAGCATCCGTCCGGGCCGGTTCGACTGGCGCGTCGTGCCGCTGTAAACCGCCATGCGCAAGCAACTGCCCAATCTGCTCAGTCTGCTGCGAATCGTCGTGCTGGCCCCGCTGATGGTGGCGCTGGCGTGGACGACGGGTTCGCGCTCGTGGTTTCTGGCGCTGCTCGGCGCCGCGCTGGTGACGGACGCGCTGGACGGCTTCCTCGCGCGCCGGCTGGGGGCCGAGTCCGATCTGGGCCGCCGGCTCGACAGCTGGGGTGACTATGTGATGACCGCCGCGGTGGTGACGGCGATCTGGCGGTTGTGGCCGGAGGTGATGCAAAAAGAATGGCCGTGGTTCGTGACGACGCTGATCGGGTGTTTTGCCATCGTGGCCTACGGGCTCGTCCGCTGGCGCCGCGTGCTGGGCTTCCATACATGGCTGGCCAAGGCGATGGCCATGGTCCTGCCGGCCGGGGTGGTGGTGCTGCTGGCCGGATGGTCCGCGGTGCCGTTTCATGCCGCCGTGATCCTGCAGGTGCTGTGCGGGGTGGAGGAAATGGTGATCGCCTTTCTCCTGCCCGGCTTTTCCGGGCACATCCCCAGCTTCTGGCACGCGCTGCAGCGACGCCGGGAGGGCCCGTCAAACCGGGCGTGAAAACTGCTCCGGGCCATCCGTGAAGATTGATCTTTTGTCCGGCGAAACCGTCACGTCACGACTGCCCGAGTTGGACAGACTGCTCACCGACGCCGTGCAGAACGGCGCGTCGGTGGGCTTCGTGCTGCCGCTCGCGGACGGCGAGGTGGAGGCTTACTGGCGCAAGGTGGGCGCCGAGGTGTCCGCCGGGGATAAACTGTTTTTCGCCGCGTTCGACGAGGGCGGACGCCTCGTCGGCAGCGCGCAGCTGGCGCTCGAGCCGCGCGCCAACGGGCGGCATCGCGCCGAGGTGCAGAAGGTCATGGTGCTGGCGGCGCACCGCGGGCGCGGCATCGGGGCGGCGCTCATGACGCGGGTCGAGGCCGAGGCCCGGGCACGGGGCCGCGCTCTGCTGTTTCTCGACACGAGCGTGGGGGCGGGTGGCGCCACGAAATTCTACGAACGGCTGGGCTACACGTTGGCCGGCGGCATCCCGGATTTCGCCGCTGATCCCGATGGCCGCCTGGCGCCGAACGCCATCTACTACAAGCGACTGAACGCATCGACACCGGGGGCGCAGTGAGGTTTGTAACGTAATACGTTACAAATTCCACTGGAGGAACTCGCATTCACGCCGTGCGTTGAAAGCCGTAGGCGCGCTCGACGCGCGCGATCCTCACCTCGTAGGTCTCGTACCACGTCTCGCGTCCGCCGCGCTGGGCCTGCTGGTGCTCGGTGTCTCGCTTCCAGGCGAGGATCGCCGCCTCGTCGCGCCAGTAGCTCACCGTGACGCCCATGCCGTCGGCGCCACGCATGCTCTCGAGGCCGAGGAAGCTGTCGTAGCGGGAGCCCAGCTCCGCCATCCTCCGTGCCATGGCGCCGTAGCCGTGGTCGCCCTCCGGGCGCCGGGAGGTGAAGATCACGGCGCAGTAGGGTGGCGCGGGAGTGCGGGCGAGGCCGGAGGTCGTACTCATGATCGGCAAGCTAACGGCTGCGGTGAACGAGGCAAATTTCCGCCCCAATCCGCAGTCGCGGAAAACTGGCGGCTGGTCTTTTTCCGGGGAAATGTTTGAGTGCGCCCGCAATCGTGGCGGAACCGACGGCATATTTCGAGACCTCGTCCGGGGCGACGGAGCCCGAGGTCAGGTTTGTCCGCAGCGCGCGCGCGCGCCATTACCGGCTCACGCTGCGGCGCGACGGCGTCGCCGTGGCCACCGTTCCGCGCCATGGCTCGGAGCGCGAGGCGCGGCGGTTCGTCGAGCAGCACCGCGCCTGGCTGGAGCGCGCCTGGGCACGGCAGCTGGCCCGGCCGCGCGCCGCCGAGGTGTGGACGCCCGGAACGCCCGTGCTCTGGCGGGGCGAAGCGCAGCCGATCCGCGTGGCGGCGGAGGGCGGGCGGCCGATGGTTTGTCTGGGCGCCGACGTGTTCCGCGTGCCGCGGCTCGACGGCGATCTGCGTCCGGCGCTCGAGGCGCAGTTCGCCCGCCGGGCGCGCATCGAGCTGCCCGCCCGCGCCTGGGAGCTCGCGACCGAAACCGGCATTGAAGTCCGCAACGTCACGATCCGTAACCAGCGCTCGCGCTGGGGTTCGTGCTCGGCTCGCGGCACGATCTCGCTCAACTGGCGGCTGGTGCAGTCGCCCGATTTTGTGCGCGATTACATCATCCACCACGAGTTGATGCATCTGCGGGAGATGAACCACTCGGCGCGGTTCTGGGCGCGGGTGGAGGCGGTCTGCCCCGCGTGGCGCGCCGCCGAGCGCTGGCTCAAGCGGCACGGAAGCCTGCTGGGCCTGTAAACCGCGCGCCGGCGCCAGGGTTCACGCGGGCGGTGCGGGCTTCTCCGGAACGAACGCACTGGCGAGCACGGACATGGTGAGCACGCCGCCGATGACGCCCAGCGCGGCGCCGGTGGAGATGTCGATCCAGGGTTCGGTCAGCATCTTCACGCCGATAAACACGAGGATGATCGCAAGTCCGAGCTTCAGGTAGCGGAAGAGCTGCATGACGCCGTTGAGCGCGAAGTAAAGGGAGCGCAGGCCGAGGATCGCAAAGACGTTGGAGGTGAGCGCCACAAAGCCGTCCTTGGTGATCGCCAGCACCGCGGGCAGCGAGTCGAGCGCGAAGACCAGGTCGGTTGTTTCGACGACCAGCAGCACGATAAAAAGCGGCGTGGCCGCAAACCGGCCGGCTTCGCGCGTGAAGAAGTGTCCGCTCTCCTGCTGCGTCACCACCGGGAAGAACCGGCGAAAGACCCGCACGGCCAGATTGCGGTCGGGATTGACGTCCACCTCCTCCCGGCGGGGCAAGGCCATCTTGATGCCCGTGTACACGAGAAACGCGCCGAAGAGGTAGAGCACCCAGTGAAAGCGCTGGATCACGCTCACGCCCGCCAGGATGAAGGTCGCGCGCATCAGCACGGCGCCGACGATGCCCCAGAACAGCACGCGGTGCTGCCACTTGGGCGCGACCTTGAAGTAGGCGAAAATGACGATGAAGATGAAGACGTTGTCGACGCTCAGGCACAGCTCGACGAGATAGGCTGCGAGAAACTGGTTGCCGAACTCGGCGCCCCGCCAGCGGTAGACCAAGCCGTTGAAGACCATGGCCAGGGTGAACCAGATTCCGCACCAGACGAGCGCCTCCTTCATTTTCACCTCGTGCGAGTGACGCTGGAACACGCCGAGGTCCAGCGACAGCATGGCTGAAATAAAGGCAAAGAAACCGGCCCACGCCCACCAGGGGAGCGGGAGGAGGGGGTCGAGGATGGCGAACAAGGGCGGCATCAGACGGGGAAGCATTGCCGCCGCCGGTTGGGCAGCGCAAGCGGAACTGGTCTCGCCGGCGCAACCCAAGGCTGACGCTGAAAGCGGGCTACTTGACCGCCGTTCCGATGGCGCGGTCGTACGCGGCGCGGGCCGTCAGGTGGCTCCAGCGGGCCTCGGCCAGCGAGGCCTCGGCGCTGGCCAGCGCCGTCTGCGTGTCGAGCAGGTCGGTGATGAGCGCGGCGCCGGTCTGGTAGCGCTCGCGCACCACGCGCAGGCTTTCCTCGCTCGCGCGGACGCTGGTTTCATTGGCGGCGATGGAATCCCAGGCGCGTTCGAGTTCATTGGCCGCGGCCCACACCTCTTGGCGCACCTGCAGCACCCGGCTGTCGTAGACGGCCTGCTCGCGGGCCAGCTCGGCCTTCGTGCGCGCGAGATGGTGAACGCGGCTGTCAGCGTCGAACACGGGCATGTCGACGGACAAACCCACCTGCCATTCCTTTGTTGCCGGCAGGAAATCGGTGTCGTTCCAGCCGTAGGAACCGTCGGCGCGCAGCTTGGGAGCGCGGGCGGCGCGCGCCCCATCCACGCCCGCGCGGGCGGCCGCGACGCGCAATTGCTCCGACTTCAGTTCGGGGCGGCTGGCGATCGCCTGGCGGACGGCGGTCTCGATGCCGGCGGTGGCGGGTGGCGGGGCGCCGGGGGCGGGCGGGGCGATGGCGAGGGCGATTTCGGCCGGGCGGCCCATGGCGGTGTTGAGCTGGCCGGCGGCCGTGCGGACGCGGCTCCGGGCGCTGATCAACTGCAACTGCGCCGACGCCACCTCGGCTTGGACGCGCAGCACGTCGGCCTGCGGCACGGCACCGGCTTCACGACGGGCTTGCGCTAGGGCGAGATGACTTTCCGTGCGGGCGAGATTCCGCTCCGCCACGCCGAGCAGTTCCTGTGCGGCGGCGAACGTGTAGAAGGCCGACTGCACTGACAGGCGCACGTCCCCGCGGGTGGCGGCGGCGTCCGCCTGGGCGCTGCCGAGCCGGGCGCGGGCGGCTTCGAGGCCGGCGTGGCGCTCGCCGAAGTCGAACAACGTCACGCGCGACGACAGGCCGCCGGTCCAGTCGTCGAGCGGGCCGATGATTTTCGGCATGCTCAATCCCGGCAGGGTGAGGCCGGACGGCAGGAAGGCGCGCCGCTGCCAGCGGTGATAGCCGGCGTTGAGATCGACCTGCGGCCAGTAGGGCGCGCGGGCCTCGCCCATGGCCTCGGTCGCGGCGGAGACGCCGGCCTCAGCGGCGGTGAGCAGCGGTTGATGGTCCGCGGCGAGGCGCAGGCAGTCGTCGAGCGTGAGCCCGTTCGACATGCTCAGGGCGGCCGGGGCGGGGGCCGCGGGTTCGGCGGCGCAAAACGGGGCGACGGCCAGCAGGACGAGGGTGGACAACGGGACGAAGGTTTTCATGCAGGTTAGCGGTTGCAGGCGGGATTTAGGCGAGCGTCTTGTGGAAGCGTTTGACGGCGAAGGTCAGTACGCACAGGCCGATGACGAAAAGCGCGGTCATCTGCGGCCAGAGCACGTCCGGGCCGACACCCTTGAGAAAGATGCTGCGGATGATGACGAGGAAATGCCGCAGCGGGTTGGCGAGCGTGATCCACTGGATCACCAGGGGCATGTTGGCGACGGGATAGATGAAACCGGAAAGCAGCATCGCCGGGAAAAAGAAAAAAAACGTGGTCATCATCGCCTGCTGCTGGGTGCCGCTCACGGTCGAGATGAACAGCCCGATGCCCAGGGTCGTCATGAGGAAGAGCGCCGTGCAGAACAGGAGGAGCAGCAGGCTGCCGCGAATCGGGATGTCGAACCAGAAGACGCCCACGGCGGTGACCAGCAGCACGTCGATGAAACCGATGACGGCGAACGGCAGGCACTTGCCGAGGATGAATTCCACCGGCTGGATCGGCGTGACCATGATCTGCTCGATCGTGCCGGCCTCCTTCTCGCGCACAATGGCCATGCTGGTCAGCATGAGGCTGACCAGCATCACCAGCATCGCCATGATGCCGGGCACGATGTAATTGCGGCTCTCGAGATTCTCGTTGAACCAGGCGCGGTACCGCAGGTCCACGCTGCCGGTGACAAAGGTCCGGCCCGCCTGGCGCAGGGCCTGCTCGACCATCACCTGGTTGCCGTAGGCGGTGGCGATCGCCACGCTGTAATTGAGCACGAGGCGCGCGGTGTTCGAGTCCGAGCCGTCCACCAGCAGTTGCACCGGCGCGGCGCGGCCGGCCGCGAGGTCGGCGCCGAAGCGGGCGTTGATCTGCAGGATCGCGCTGGCCTCCGCCGCGTCGATGAGCGCGCGGGCGCGGGCCTCGTCGTTGGTGTACTCGACCGCGTCGAAATAGTCCGAACCGGTAAAGCGCGTGATCAAGGCGCGGCTGGCGGGCGTGTGGTCGCGGTCGATGATGACGAGGCGGACGTGGCGCACGTCCATGGTCACGGCGTAGCCGAAGATCAGGCACTGGATGATCGGCAGGCCGAAGATCACCATGCGCATGCGTGGATCGCGGAGGACCGAACGGAACTCCTTGCGGAGCATGGTGACGATGCGTTCCCCCATGATCAGGCGAGCCTCTTTTTGAAGGTGAAGATCGAAAGGGCCAGGACGACGCCCGCGAACACCGCCAGGAAGACCGCGTCGACCCAGAGCGTCTCCAGCCCCACGCCCCGCAGGTAGATGCCCTTCACCAGCGCCACGAAATAGCGGGCCGGCACGACGTAGGTGATCGCCTGCACGACCGGCGGCATGTTGGCGATGGCGAACATGAAACCGGAAAGCAGGAACGCCGGCAGAAAGGTCGAAACCATGGCGACCTGGCTGGCGAGCAGCTGCCCCCGCGCGAGCACGCTGATCAGGATGCCCTGGGCCAGCGTGCCGATGATGAAGAGCGCGGCCATGGCGAACAGCAGCGGCACACTGCCGCGCAACGGCACGTGGAACAGGAAGACCCCCATCAGCACTGCGAGGAGCATGTCGACCATGCCGATGACAAAATAGGGGACGAGCTTGCCGATGATCAGCTCCGGCGCCTTCACCGGCGTGGAGATGAGCTGCTCCATCGTGCCGCGCTCCCACTCGCGGGCGATGGTCAGCGAGGTCAGCAGCGCCGCGATCAGGCCCATGATGATCGCGATGAGGCCGGGAATGATGAAGTTCTTCGACTCGAGGTCGGCGTTGAACCAGACGCGCGGGCGCAGCTCGAACGGCGGCGCGGCCGGCCGGCCGGTGGACCGGCGGATTTGGGCGAGCGCGAGGCGCTGGTTGAACAGGGTGGTGGCCGCCTGCGCGTAGCCGAGCACGATGGCGGCGGTGTTGGAGTCGGAGCCGTCGATGATCGCCTGCACCCGGGTGGTGCGCCCGGCGTCGAGCTGTGCGGCGAAGTCGGGCGGGATGACCAGCGCGAGGAGCGCGTCGCGCCGGTCAATGGCGTGCGCGAGCTCGGCGTAGCGCGAGAGGGCGCCGCGGAAATCGAAGTAGCGCGAGCCGGTGAACTGCGCCACGAACTCCCGGCTTTGGGTGGTGCCGCTCTGGTCCCAGACGACGAGCGGCACGTGGTCCACGTCGAGGGTCAGGGCGTAGCCGAACATGAGGATCATCAGCATGGGGATGCCGATGGCGAGGCCGAGACTGCGCGGGTCGCGGCGGATGTGGATGGATTCCTTGCGGGCGATGGCCCCGAGGCGGCGCAGGTTCATCGGCGGACCTCCGTGGGCGGCGGATTCGCGCGGTCGCGCGACTCGATGAGGGAGACGAACACGTCCTCCAGCGTCGGGGTGATGCCCTCGACTTTCGTCGGGCGGAAACCGGCGTTCGCGAGGGCCGCGCGGATGGCGGCCGTCGCGGGCCCGGCGTCCGCGGTGCGCGCGACAGCGTGGAGCCCCTTGCCGAAGAGCGCGGCCTCCTTCACCTCCGGCAGCCGCTCGATGACCTCCATCGCGTCATAGGGCCGTTCGCACTCGATCTCGAGCACGGCCTCCTGCATGTGCCGGGTCTTCAGCTCGCGCGGCGGACCGCTGGCGATGAGCTCGCCGCGGTAGATGACGCCGAGCCGGTCGCAATACTCCGACTCCTCCATGTAGTGCGTGGTCACGAACACCGTCACACCGTGCCCGGAAAGTTCGTAGATGAGGTCCCAGAACTGCCGGCGGCTGATGGGATCGACGCCGGAGGTCGGCTCGTCGAGAAACAGGATCGGCGGCTCATGGAGCACGGCGCAGCCGAGGGCGAGGCGTTGCTTCCAGCCGCCCGATAGCACGGCGGTGCGTGTGCGGCGGTGTTCGCGCAAACCGGCCATGGCCAGCACCCATTCCTTGCGCCCGGCCTTCTTCGCTTTCGGCAGGCGGTAGATGCCGCTGTAGAAGTCGATGTTTTCCTCCACGGTCAGCTCATCGTAGAGGGAGAACTTCTGGCTCATGTAGCCGATGCGCGTCTTGATCCGCTCGGTCTCGCGAACGATATCGAAGCCGGCCACGCGGCCCGAGCCGGCGGTGGGCGCGAGCAGGCCGCAGAGCATGCGGATGGTGGTGGACTTGCCCGCGCCGTTCGGCCCGAGAAAGCCGAAGATCTCGCCGCGCCGCACGACAAACGAGAGGCCGGCAACGGCCTTGAACGTCCCGAAGTGCTTCTCGAGGTTGTGCACTTCGACGACAATTTCAGCGGATGGGGCGGGTTCGGCGCGCATGAGGGAGAAGGTCAGGAATAGTCGCCGTCGTGCTGATCGGGTTCGGTCGCGACCAAGATGATGAGCAGAATGAGCACGATGACCGCGGCGATCATGGGGGAGCCGGCTGGCTGGACATAACGGCGACGAACACGTCCTCGAGCGACGGCGCGATCGGGTGGAGGGAGAGCAGCTCGAAGCCGGCGGAGGCGACGAGCGCGCGGATCGCCGCCTCGGTCGCGACGGTGTCGCGCGTGGCCACGTGCACGCGGTCGCCGAACAGGCCGACGGAGGCCGCGGCGAGGCGCTCCCGAAGCAGGGCGGCGGTGCGGCGCGGAGTCGGGGTGCGCACCTCGAGCAGCGCGCCCGGCATCATGGCTTTGATCTCGTCGGGGGTGCCGAGGCCGAGCAGCCGGCCCTGGTGCAGCAGGGCGAGCCGGGTGCAGCGCTCGGCTTCGTCGAGGTAGGCGGTGGAGACGAAAATCGTCACGCGCTCGCGCACGAGCTGGTAGAGGATGCGCCAGAAATCGCGGCGGGAGACGGGATCGACGCCATTGGTCGGTTCGTCGAGAAACAGCACGCGCGGCGTGTGGATGAGCGCGCAGGCGAGGCCGAGCTTCTGCTTCATGCCCCCGGAGAGGTTGCCGGCGAGGCGCTGCCTGAAGGGGGTGAGATTGCTGAAACCGAGGAGCCGGTCGATTTTTTCGGCGCGGCCTCGAACGGGCACGCCATAAATGTCGGCGTAGAATCCAATGTTCTCCATCACGGTGAGGTCCGGATAAAGACCGAAGCGCTGGCTCATGTAACCGATGTGCTCCTTGAGGCGCTCGGCGTGGTGCGCGACGTCAAAGCCCGCCACCTCCGCAGCGCCGCCGCTGGGTTTGAGCAGACCGGTGAGCATGCGCATCGTGGTCGTCTTGCCGGCGCCATCGGGGCCGACGAGGCCGAAGATTTCGCCCTCGGCGATGTCGAGGTTGAGCCCCGCGACGGCCACGAGGTCGTCGAAGGTGCGGCGCAGGCCGTCGGCATGAATGATGGACATGGATCCGAGGCGCGTGAGGCCGGCGATTCAGGGAGTGGCCCGGATGATCGCGTCGGCGGGCATGCCGGGCTTCAGTTCGTCCTTCGGGTTAGCGAGGTCGACCTTGATGCGGAACACGAGCTTCACCCGCTCCTTGGTCGTCTGGACGGTTTTGGGCGTGAACTCGGCCTCGGAGGCGATGAAGCCGACCAGGCCCTCGTAGGCTTTGTCGGGGAAGGTATCGGTGCGCACCTCGACCTTCTGGCCGAGGTGGATGCGGCCGAGATCAGTCTGGTTGACATAGGCGCGGACCCAGACATGCGCAGTGTCGGCGACCGTCACCACCGGAGTGCCGGCGGACACAAACTCGCCGGGTTCGATGTTATGCGAGAGCACGACGCCGGTCAGTGGGGAGACGAGCCGGGTGTTTTCCAGCTGGGTTTCGGCAAGGGCCAGCGAGGCGCGGATCTGTTCGACCCGCGCGCGAGCCTGGGCGATGTCCTCGGAGCGGGGACCCTCCTTGACGAGCTTGAGACGTTCGGCGGCCTCGGCAGTGCGGGCCTCGGCAACCTTGAGCTGGGCCTGTGACGCCTCGAGTTCACGGTCGGCAATGGCGTCCTTGGCGCGCAGCTCCTGCTGGCGGGCGAAATCAAGCCGGGACCGGTCGCGGTCCGCCTCGGCGCTGCGGAGCGTGGCCTCGGTGGCGGCGATCTCCTGCGGCCGCGAGCCGGCCACGAGTTCGGCCAGCGCCGCCTCGGCGCCAGCCAGTTCGGCCCGGCAGAGGGCCAGCTGCTCCCGTTGCTCGACGTCGTCGAGCCGGGCGACGAGCTGGCCGGCCTGGATGCGATCGCCCTCGGACACGAGGCGCTCGGCCACGCGGCCGGGCACCTTGAAGCCCAGCTGGGCATCGGTGACCTCGATGTTGCCGGAGAGCACCAGATTGCCGGCGCGGGTGCCGTTGCCGCGCGAGCACGCGGCCAGCAGCAACGCGGCCGCGGCCAGCGCGGTGGTGAGCACGCAGCGGGCGGAATGATCAGGAGGCGGCAGGTTTTTCACGGGAAACGATGTGATGTTCATAGTCTTTGCGGCCGGCGGGCGTGAGGAGTCCGTTGAAGAAAAGATGAATGCTTTTTCCGAGGGTTTGTTTGGGCGTGAGCTGGGTGCGGTCGAGGATGTCAGGCTGGATGAGGCCGCGAATGGCCTGCAGCCAGAATTCAGCGGCGAAGGCGGGATCGATCTCCGGCCGCACCATGCCCTCGGCGATGCCGGTGCGGATGAGGCTGCCAATGACAAACGGGATGTTTTTCTGCCGGATCGCCTCGATCTTCTGGTAGAGGTGCGGCGCGTTGCGCTGCAAGTCGCGAAAAGTCGCCGGGCTGACCTTGCCGAGGACTGAGCCGACGACGTCGATGACTCCGCAGAGCTTCTGCGCGAACGTAAACTCCGGATGGGAGAGCACCGCTTCCAGCCGGGTCCGGATGGATTTTCCTATGCCGTCAAGGATGGCCTCGGCCAGGGCGTTCTTGCTCGGAAAATGGACGTAGAGGGTCTTCTTGCTCATGCCGAGCTCACGCGCGAGGTCGTCCATCGTCAGGGCGTTGAAGCCGTAGGCGAGAAGAAGCGTGCGGGCCACTTCAAGGATGCGGGTGCGGGAGAGCGTGGCGGCCGGCGATGATCGTGGGGAGCGGGAGGGAGGCATTGGAATCTGAGGAAACTAAAACCGTTTTTTCAGTTTCCAGGCAAGTCTTTTCCGTTTCCACCCTGGCGGCCGGGATTGCAGCCGCCCGTGGTGCCGCCCCGGGGAATCTCTGCCAGCAAAAAGGCCGGGCGGTTCGGCCCGGCCTGAAGGGAACAAGGAGGGCGATGGCTTACCGGCGGAAGCCGCCGCGGTCGCCGCCGCGACGATCACCGCGGTCGCCGCCACCCCGGTGGCCACCGCCGCCAAAGCCGCCCCGGCGCTCACCGCCCTCGAACTGGCGGGGCGGACGCTCCTCCTTCGGGCGCGCCTCGTTGACGGTAAGGTTGCGGCCTTCCATGGCGAAGCCGTGGTATTTCTGGATCGCCGCCTGGGCCTCCTCGGGGGTGGCCATGGAGACAAACGCGAACCCACGCGATTGGCCCGTGAATTTGTCGAAGATCAGGTCGACGCTGGCGACGGTGCCAGCCTGGCTGAACAGATTCTGAAGGTCTTGTGCGGTGGCGGCAAAGGGCAGATTGCCCACGTACAGTTTGGTGCTCATATGTAGGTGTCTATCGAACACTGCTTGGCCTCATCTTCTGCCCGTTCCCGACCATCGAGTTTCGAATCACCACTGAACCAGCGTTCACCTGACAATCCACCAAGCAGACGACTCAAACAACAAGCGGGAGGCAGGCTTAAAAACGGGATGGGCGAAAGCAAGTAAAGATCCGGCCGGACCCAGCCGGCCGGGCCCATGGGATCCGCCCGGGCCTCCATCGTAGTTCTTGTGCTGGTCCGGCGCCGGCTCCACCATCAACGGAGTCCTCCTGTCACTGAACCCTCCACTGCCTGCTCCTGTCTTCATGCCAGTATTTCTCCACACCCGCATCCGCGTCGGCGACCTCGAGCGCACGATCGCCTGGTACAAGGAACTGGGCTTCGAATGCGTGCGCCGCATTCCGCAATCACCGCAGGGCAACCAGCTCGCCTTCCTGCAGATTCCCGGCAGCGACCACGTGCTCGAACTCTGCTTTCAACCGGGCTATCCGCTCGTCGTGCCGGAGGATCTCATGCACACGGCGGTCGGCTATCCCGATCTCATTGCCCGATGCGACGAGCTGGAAAAAAAAGGCTACCGGATCTGGCCCGACCACTGGCGCCAGTCGTTTCCGGCTGGCCGACGCATGGCGTTCGTGACCGATCCTGATGGCTACGAAGTTGAACTGTTGGAGCAGAAATGACCTCGCGGCGCGGCCGCGCCGTTCAGGGACGCGGAGACCGGGCGACCGTCTGCCTCCCGGCGGATGGCGCGTTACTTGACGTGCCGGCGGTGCGTCATTTCCCTGTGTGAACCCGGCCTTGCACATGGTTGCCATCATCCAACGCCTGATCCTCCCGCTCCTGGGCATGGTGCCGCTGGTCCTGCCCGTGCAGGCGGGCTCCAATCTGCTGGAGAATTCCCCCTTCCTTCCGCCCAACGTTTCCGCCGCCGGCGCGGCACAGGAAGCCGCGCCGCTCGAACTGCGCAGCGTGCTCAAGGCCGGCGGCGAATATGAATTCAGCCTCTATGATCCCGCCAAAAAGCAGAGCACCTGGGCCCGGCTCAACGAACCTGGTCATGATTTTGTCGTCAAGGCATACGACCCTGAAAAGGACACGGTCACGGTCGAGCTGCGGAATCGCACCTTCAAGCTCACGCTGAAGGAGGCGAAGATCGCCCAGCTGAGCACAGCCCCCGGCCAGCCGCCTGCGGCGGTTGCGGCGGGGCCGCAACCTGTGGCCGGCCGCGGCCAGCCCGGCCCGACCCCGCCGGGGCGCGACCAGTCCGGGGCGGCTCCGGCGTTGACTCCGGAACAGCTTCGCAACCTCCAGGCCGATATCAACCGCCGTCGGGAATTGCGTCGTCAGGCGACCGCCTCCCCCGGACCGGCGACCCCGGCCCAGCCGCCAGCGCCGGGCCAATCGCGTTGAGGCATGCCATGTTGGCCGATCCGCGTCTGCTCATTCTCGACGAGGCCACCAGCTCGATCGACGCGCTCACCGAGGCGCGCATCCAGCGGGATGCTCGCGACGCTGCTACACGGCCGCACAAGTTTCGTCGTCGCGCACCGCCTGCGCACCATCCGTCATGCCGACCGCGTGCGGGCGTTCGATTTAGGACGCATCATCGATGCGTGGCACGCCTGCAGAGCCACTGACGTTGCGCGGCCACCACGCGGCACTCTACCGCCAGTTTGGGCAGGTGGACGAGCACGTCCGCGTGAGGGTGAAGCCCGCTGCCGACGCAAGCTGAAAATCATCGGACCGCAGGGTGTTTTTCCCTCTGAAAAACGCGCGATTTACCTCTAGAATTACGTTGCGTTGCAGGGGAACGGTACTATGAAGAAGTTCACTATGGCTAAGAAATCCGCACGCATTCCGAACGCTAAGTTCATGGCCCCGGTCACGCCGGACGCCCTCCTCGCCGCTGTCGTTGGCAGCAATCCGCTGCCCCGCACCGAGCTCACCAAGAAACTCTGGGCTTACATCAAGAAAAATGGTCTTCAGGACAAGAAGGTCAGGACCCAGATCAATGCTGATGACAAGTTGAAGGCCGTGTTTGGCGGCAAGACCAAGGTCAGCATGTTTGAGATGACCAAGCTGGTCTCGGGACACGTCAAGAGCTAAGACTTTCCTTTCCCTTTCAGACGCCGCCGCCGGATATCCCGCGGCGGCGTCTGTTTTTTAGGGGGATAATCAGGCAGCCTCCCGGGCTGGCCGGAGAGGTTCCACGCGAGGCACGGGTGCGAGCGATATGGCGCCCGGCAGATTGCGCTTGACTGGCAGGATATTAAAGTGATATCACATTAATATCTCCAATGAATTTATTCTCCGGTCCCTTGATGATGCGTACGACCTCGACGAAGTTGCCCGTCAAGACAGCCGTGGGCCTGCTGGTGGCCGGCGGTCTCCTGCTGGCGGGCATCGGCTGGAGCGGACTTGAACACGTCGCACCCGCCTCAACCGCGGTGGAACACCTGGGCCCGGTGATGCCGTTTTTGCCGCTGACGGCCATTCATTTGCTCAATCTCCTGCCATGAATACATCAGAAAATCCTGTTCATACCCGCAATCGCGAACTCCCGGTGCGCGCAGCCAATGGCTGGCTGTCGCTTTTAATCACGATCGTCCTCTACCTTGCCGCCATCGGAGGTTTCATCGCCGGACTCATGGCGGTCACGGCCCGGCATCAAGGCGGCGGCTGGCTGATGGTCGCCGCCGTGAGCGCGCTGGTGTTGGCCATCACCAGCAGCAACGGCTTCTTCACCCTCCAGCCCAACGAGGCCGCCGTGTTGATCTTGTTTGGGGCCTACAAGGGCACCGTGCGCGACAGCGGCTTTTGCTGGACCAACCCCTTCAACAAGAAGGTCAAAATCTCTCTTCGCGCCCGGAACCTCAACGGCGAGAAACTCAAGGTCAACGACAAGCGCGGCAACCCCATCGAAATCGCCGCAGTCGTCGTCTGGCGCGTGCAGGACACCGCGCAGGCCTGCTTCGATGTCGACAACTACGAGCACTACGTGGCCGTGCAGAGTGAATCAGCCGTGCGTCATCTCGCGAGCGGCTACGCCTATGACGATGGCGAGCAGGATGAACTCACGCTGCGTGGCGGGAGTGACGCCGTTTCCGTCGCTTTGCGTGAGGAGTTGCATCAACGGCTCGAAAAGGCCGGCGTGCAGGTGGAGGAGGCGCGACTCACGCATCTCGCCTACGCGCCGGAGATCGCGCAGGCGATGCTGCGCCGCCAGCAGGCCGAGGCCGTCATCGCCGCGCGCCAGAAGATCGTGCACGGTGCGGTGAGCATGGTCGACATGGCGCTCAAGGAACTTGCCGAAAAACACGTCGTCAATCTCGACGAGGAGCGGAAGGCCGCAATGGTCAGCAACCTCCTCGTCGTGCTCTGCGGCGAGGCCGAGGTCCATCCCGTCGTCAATACCGGCACGCTCTACAACTGAGCCGCGATCGCGGTCCCTTTGGGGCGCAGTGAAAAATCCATCCTTAACCCAGTACTTCCCATGCAATATCGCGTCATTTGTGTTAGCAATTCGGGCTTCAGCTTGACGGACTTTCCCAAACGCGCGCTCGAACGCCTCACCAAGGAAGTTAACGAGGCCATCGCTCAAGGCTGGGAGCCGCTGGGGGGCGTCAGCGTCTACGATGCGCAGTTCATGCAGGCCATGATCAAACGCCGCTGAAGACATTACCGCGTGCCGCCATCCCATTTCATTCCCGACGCCGAATTTGCCCCCGCACCGATCGGCACCCGCGTACGGATGATGACGCTGCTGTCCATCGTGTCCGCCGTCGTCATTACCGCGGTTGTTCCGGTGCTGATGCTGCAGGAGCGCCGCCCGCCGCCGTGGCCGGTGTTTCTCATGACCGGGATCGCACCGGCGGTCGTCGCCGCCATCTGGTTCACCGCGCGCATCCGGCGTTACCGCGTGGTTGAGGCGGTACTGCAGGTTGAATTGCCGTTCCGGACGGTGCGTTTCCCGCTGGAGGGACTGAAAGACGTGACGCCCGATCGCGAAGCTCTTCGCGGCGCCCGCAAGATCATCGGCAATGATGGCCTCCGTGCGATCAGCGGACGCTTTCGCAGCAGGCATCTGGGGGCGTTCCGCGCCTATGTGACCGACGCGGAGCATGCCGTCGTCCTGCGCTGGCCGGACCGCTGTGTTGTCATTTCGCCCGACCAGCACTCCTGGTTCGTCGAAACCGTGCGCAAGCGCGCCGGACTCTTCCGCAGACTCTGATGCCCTCCGAAGACCGCAAAGCCTTTCTCCTCCGCATCGATTCCAGGCTCTGGGCCGAACTCGAGGCGTGGGCCGGCGACGAGCTGCGCAGCGTCAACGGCCAGATCGAGTTTCTGCTCCGTCAGGCCGTCCAGCAGCGCCGCAAAAAGCATCTCGATGGAGGCTTCTCGCAGGCGCCGGCCCGCGACCGCTGACGGATTTCCCTGCCGGCCGTTGCAGGACTGGTGACATTCCGCCGCTGCCCGGGGTCATCCGGCCGGCGGGGATTCGTGAATTGCGAATCCCCGGGGAAATGATTCAGAGATTGCACCACCGGGGTCCGGCGCGATGATGGACGCGGTTTAAACCGCGCCCATCATGCCAACATCCGCCCGCCGCCGCACGCTGCTTCTGGTCTGGACGCTGGTTGCCGTGGCCGGAGTAGTGGCGGGCTGGTGGCAGGCGACGCGGATGCGTTCCCGGCTCCTGCGCGAACTGCTCGACAATGCGCAGCGCTGCGCAGTGGCGTTCCATCCCAGTGAAATGCGCGTGCTGGTCGGCGGGCCCGCGGACTTTTCCAATCCCGTTTACCTCTCGATCAAAGCGCGTCTCGCCAGGCTTCGGCAGGTCAATCGCAGTGTCCGGTCTGTTTGCGTCTTCCGTTACGTACCCCTGACGGGAAGGACCATTCTGCTCGCCGACTCTGAGCCACCCGACTCCAAGAAGATCTCCAATCCCGGCGATGAGTATGCCGACGCCGCCCGGTTGCCGGGACTGCAGACGATCCTTCGCGGCAGCCTTCCCGCCTTTGAGGGACCACTGGCCGACGCATCCGGAACGGGGCTTACCGGCTATGCGGGCATCGGCGATCGCCGGCCGGCCGGCGATCCGGCCCAGCCGGAGGAAATCCTTGCGCTCGACATTGCCGCGGACCACTGGCGCCGCGACCTGCTCGCCGCCGGCCTGCAGGCCGGCGTTTATACGTGGTTGTTGCTCGGCCTGCCGGTCGCCGGCTTCCTGGTGTTCCGCCGTCAGTTCGAGCAAAGCGCCCTCGTCGGCAAGCTCTCCCAAGCCGTCGAACAGAGCCGCTCCGCCCTCGTCATCACCGGTGCCGACCGCCGCATCGAATATGTAAACGCCGGACTTTGCGCCATCACCGGCTGGCGCCGGGAGGAAATGATCGGCCAACCCGTGCGCATGCTCGCCTCCAGTGAAACGCCGGACGAACAATTTCAGGGAGTCATCGATGTCATCCGCACCGGTCGCACCTGGCAGGGGGAAACGGTCAATCGCCGGAGGGACGGCAGCACCTATCCGGCGCGCGCCGTCGCCTCGCCGGTATACGGCCGGTCAGGCCGCCTCACGCACATCATCGCGGTGATCGAGGAGGTCACCGAGCGCAAGCACGCCGAGGCGGCGCTCATCTACGCCCGGGAGCGGGCCGAGGCCGGCGAGCGCGCCAAGGGACAGTTTCTCGCGATGATGGGGCACGAGATCCGCACGCCGCTCAACAGTATCATCGGTTTCGCGAATCTTCTTCTCGACACGGCGCTCACCCCTGAGCAGCGCGAATGCGTCAAGACCATCTACGACGGCGGAGAGTCGCTGCTGCAGCTCACCAGCGATGTGCTCGATTATTCGAAGATCGACGCGGGCCGTCTGAGTCTGGAGCCGCAGCCGTGCAATCCGCTGGAATGCATCGAATCCGCCTTCGAGATGCTCGCGGCGCGCGCCGCCGAGAAACACCTCGAACTGCTTCATTCCGTCGACCGCGGCGTGCCGGCGGCGGTGCTGGCCGACGCGGGCCGCCTGCGCCAAGTGCTCGTCAACCTGGTGGGCAATGCCATCAAGTTCACCCCGGCCGGCGAGATCGACGTGACCGCGCAGGCGGAGCCGCTGCCGGTGGGCCCGGACGCGGCGCCCGGGCATCCGCCGGCTCGCCGGTGGCAGCTGACCTTTACGGTGCGCGACACCGGCATCGGCATCGCTCCCGAGGAGTGTGGCAAGCTTTTCAGGCCCTTCAGCCAGATTGATTCCTCTTCCACCCGCAAATACGGCGGCGCGGGTCTCGGCCTCGCGATCAGCCACGGCCTCGTGCAGATGATGGGGGGCGATATTTCCGTCAAGAGCGAGGTGGGGCGGGGCACCACCTTTGTTTTCACCATCATGGCCGGCGGGGTGCCGGTTGAAACCAGTCCCGCCGAGTCGCCGGATCTTCTCCGCCTCAAGGACCGCCCGCTCGCCGTGGTCTGCGCCTCGGCTCCGCTCCGCCGCGAACTCGTCCGGCTCGCGGCCTCCTGGGGCGCGCGCGTCATCGAATGTTCGCGCGCCCAGCTGGCCGCCGCGGAGTGGGATTCGGCGGTGATCGATCTCGTCCCCGCCGAGGCGGAGGACTGGCGGCAGATGCTGCTGCAGCGTCCGGAACTGTCGTCGCGATCGCTGGTGGCGTTGATCCCGGTCGACTTTCCGGCGGCGGCACGCGAGATTTTGCGCGGGTCTTTCCGGACCATCCTGCGCAAGCCGGCGCGTCACGAGGCCCTGCGCGCCCTGCTCGCCGCGGGTCTTCAGCCCCTGGCACCCGCGGCCCCGGTGTCCGGCCCCGCCAGCGGACTCGACCTGCGCGTGCTGCTGGTGGAGGACAACCCGGTCAACCAGCGGCTCATCCAGAAGATTCTCGAGAATCTGGGCTGTCACTGGGATCTCGCCGAGAGCGGCTCGCTGGCCCTCGCCCGGCTCAATCGCGGGAGCTACGATCTGGTGCTGCTCGACCTGTATGTACCCGAGACCGACGGCCGGGCGGTCATCGAACAGATCCGGCGCGGCGCGGCGGGGGCCCGCAACCAGGGCATCTGGATCATCGCCTGCACGGACGACGCGCAGGAATCGCAACACCTGCGGGGGGTCACCGGCGGGATCAACGATGGTCTCATCAAACCTTTCAAGCCCGCCGACCTTGAGGCCGCCTTGCGGCGCAGCCTAGGGTATACGTCCGCCCGCGCCTGACGGCCCCCGGTGCGGGGCTGCCCCGCCAGTTTGCATTCGCCGGCTCCGGCGGCGCCGGCGTAGACTGGATGTTCCCATCATCATGCCCACGCCGTCGTCCGCCTCGCAGCATGTCCGGACCGTGCTCATGCTGCTGCTCGCCAACGTATTTTGGGGATTGAGTTTTCCTCTCATCAAGGCGATCGCGTTTGCGCACCAGCAATTGCTGCCAGCGAGCGGCAGCTGGCTCATCACCACCTGTACGATTGCGCCGCGCTTCATCCTGGCCGCCGCGATCCTGGCGGTGTGGCAGCGCGGCGCGCTGCTGCGGTTCACCCGGAGCGAGATCCGGCAGAGCGCGGGACTCGCGCTGTTCGCCTCGGCGGGCATGCTGTTCCAGAACGACGGCCTGCAGTTCACGTCGGCCTCGACCTCGGCGTTTCTCACCCAGCTCTACGCCATCATGATCCCGGTCTGGGTGGCGCTGCGCGCGCGGCGGCTGCCACCGGCGATCGTGTGGGTGAGCTGCGGGCTGGTGCTGGCGGGAGTGGCGGTGCTCGGGCGCTTTGACTGGCGCGAACTGCGTCTTGGCCGGGGCGAACTGGAGACGCTGATCAGCTCGCTGTTCTTCATGGGCCAGATCCTCTGGCTCGAGCGCCGGGAGTTCGCGGGCAACCGGGCGATGCCGGTGACGTTTGTGATGTTTATCCTGGAGGCGGCGGTGTTCACGGCCCTGGCGGGAGCCCTGCTGGCCGGAGGCGCTGCGCGCGCGGCGGAGGTGCCGGTGCTCTTCACGTCGGTGCCGTGGCTCGGTTTCACGCTGGCGCTGACGCTGTTCTGCACCGTGGGTGCGTTCAGCCTCATGAATACCTGGCAGCCAAAGATCACGGCGACCGAGGCCGGCCTGATCTACTGCCTCGAACCCGTGTTCGCCTCGCTCATGGCGCTCGTCCTGCCCGGGTTGTTTTCCCATTGGGCGGGTTTCAGCTATCCCAACGAGACCCTGACCCTGAACCTGCTGGTCGGCGGCGGACTCATCACCGCGGCCAACGTGCTCATCCAGTTGAAGCCGCTGCCGAAGCCGTAGGGAGCGCGTTATTCGGAAAACCGGCCGGTGCGCAGGAAGGCGAGCACCTGCGCTGCGATGGCATCGCGCCAGAGCATCAGGGTGTGCGAATACGGCACGACGAGGAAGTCACGGGCGCCGGCGAGGCGGGCTGAGTCCATGCTCACGGCGCCGTCGTTGGCCCCGGTTTGCCAGCGGGAGAAGACCGGATTGATGCTCGTGTTGCCGGCGATGATGCCGACCTCGTAATCGGGCGGGGTCAGCTTCGGCGCGAGCGCGTCGGCAGTCGAGGTGCCGAGGCGCGAGAGATTCGGGCCAATGAGCCAGCGGCACAGCGCGGAGCGGCAGAGTCGGTCGGCCACCAGGCTGCCGGCGTTGGGTGGCGCGAGCAGCACGACGCGGCCCAGGTTGGCCGGTTTGTGCTCCTGCAGGTAGAGACGGACGACGAGTCCGCCCATCGAGTGCGCCACGAAGTGCAGACGCGGCGCGGCGTCCGCGCCGCGGGCGTGCAGTTGGGCCGGCAGATAGTCGCGGGCGAGTTGCTCGATGGTGAGCGAGCGGGAGGGATAGGGCAGGTTGATCACGCGGTAGCCGGCGGCGGCGAGCGCCTGGGCGAGATGGTGCATCTCGATCGCAGGCATGGCGACACCATGCAGCAGGACGACGGTTTCGGATGCGGGAGGCGGCTGGGCCGGCAGTGACGCGCGGCCGCCCAGAATCCGCAGGCCGCCGGCTGCGATCTTGCGGAAAATAGCCATGCGAAATCAGACCGCCGCGGGCGGAGGCATCGGCGCCGCCTGGCCCGCGCGGAGACTATACAGCGCCCGCAACGTCGCGGCGGTGAGGACGATCACGCCGCCCACCAGCGGCAGCGGACCCGGACGCTCGCCCAGCGCCAGGAGCACCCACACGGGGTTGAGGATGGGTTCGATCACGGGGATAAGCACCGCCTCCATCGCCGTCACGTGGCGGATGGCCCGGGCGTAGAGCAGATAGGAGAGTCCGAGCTGCACGATGCCGAGCAGGCCGAGCGCGACCCAGCTTCCGGCATTCGGCAGGAGGCCGCTTCTGAGCATGAACGGCAGGCCGGCCGCGCCCGCCAGCAGGTTGCCGAGGAAGATCGATTCCACGGCCGAGGTGTCCTTCTGCTTGCGCAGCAGCAGCATCATCGCCGCGAAGGCCACGCCGCTGGCCAGGGCGGTGAGGTTGCCGGCAAAGCCGGCGAACTGCAGATCGCCGCAGAAAAACAGCGCCATGCCGCCGAACACGGCCGCGATGGTGAGCCAGTCGACGCGCGTCGCCCGCTCGCCGAGGAACCACGCGCCGAGCAGCGCGATCCACACCGGCGCGGTGTACTGGAGCAGGATGGCGTTGGCCGCGGTGGTGAGCTTGTTGGCCGTGACGAAGAGGATGGTCGTGGCGGCATAGGCCACTGCGCCGCCGATCTGCGCCGCCGACCATGTGAAACGGAAGCGCGGGGCGAACACGGCGAGAAACGCCGCCGCGATGAAGCCGCGCCCGCCGGCCACGGCCAGCGGCGGCCAGGCGACCGACTTGATCAGCAGGCCGCCGAGGCTCCAGCAAAGCGCCGCGGCGGCCATCAGGCCCACGGCGCGTGCATGCTCCGCATTTCTCATGGCCCGCAGGATTGCCGGAAGCCCTGTTCCGACGCACGACAAATTCGCGGGGGAGTGATACAGCATGCCCCGGCCCCGGGGCGTACAGTGTTGAGGCGCGTTACTTGCATCCTAGCGGAGACGGTTTATCCTGGCTGCGACCATGACCTGCAGAATCATCGGCTTCCTCCTGATCATGCTTCCCGGCCTCGTGGCAGCGCAGGCCGAGCCGGTTTCCCGGCGCGAAGTGCTCGCCGCCATCGCGGTGATCGAGAAGGATGTCACGAGCGCCGACGCCCTCAAGGCGGCGGCCACCGTCACGCGTTTCGGGAAGGAGAGCGAGGCGGTGCTCCTCACCGTGGGGCCGGAGACGCTGCCTTGGGTGCAGGCGGATGTGCCCGGGCCCGAGGCCACGGTCCGCGCGATGCTCATGGCGGCCTACTTTGCGGGGGACATCAAATCGCAGTTGGAAAAACGCCGGGCCGAGGACGATCCCTACCGCGGCTGGCTGGCCGTCATCAAGGCCTACCGCCAGATTCGCCAGAAGCAGCCCGAGGTCGTGATTCCCGAGGTCGAAGAACTGGTCAAAAAGGAGCAGGCCGGCACGCTCGAACAGGAGGCGGAGGAGCTGCGCCAGCAACAGGATCAGGACGAGCAGCGCGAGCGGCGGCCGAAGAACATAGTTTGACGTCCGGGCGGGGCCGTCCGGGGGGTGCGGCCAAGGGTTGAGCCGGCGGGAAAGCAGGGGCGGTTACAGCAGCGCGGCATATCAAGGGCCTCACTCCCAATGATCTGTGACGCGCAGGCTTCACCTTGCAATCAAGCAGGCGTCATATACCTTTATGTAGGCATGGAAACCGCGGTGTTGCCAGTGGCGGATCTCAAAAAATACGGCACCTCGCAGCACTTTCCGGGGTCTCATCCTGCACCCACTTTGAAAACCATGAAAACGAACCCATTCTTTGCTGCGGTCGTTCTCTCGACCGCGTTTCTCGCCACGGGCGCTGTCGCACAAACATCCGACCAGACGACACCGCCGGCCGCCACAGCAACGGTCGCCAGCCCGACGCCGGCTCCGAATGCGATCATCTATATCCCCCAGCTTCCCAACCCGACGGAACTGGCGAATGCCGCCGCAGCCCAGGGGCTTGCCATTGATAAGATCGTCCAGACGAGCGCCCAGATAATCGTCGTATACAAATACGCCAACGGACAGACCAACACGGTCGCCTACCAGCTGCTCCCGGCGGCCGGAGCCACGCCTGTCGCGCCCGCCACCACGACCACGGTCGTTCCAGCCGCCACGACCACCATGGTCTACGCATCGCCGGAGCCGGGGTACTACTACGATCCTTACGATTACCCATGGTTTTGGTTCGCGCCCGTGGCCTTCAACGTTGGCATCGGTTACGGTTACCATGGCGGCTACGGTTTCCGTGGTGGCTACGGTTTCCGTGGTGGCTACGGTTTCCGCGGTGGCCACGGTTTCCGCCATCACTAGCGGCAAACCGCGGGGACGATCCAAACTGAAGTCAACTTGCCTGCAGCCATGCGTCAGCAGAGCACATTAATATTTGCCCTGGTGTTGTCCGCTTTCAGTGCCGGCTGTGTGGGCACTGGACCCAATACCCAGCAGGGAGCCGTGACCGGCGCCACTCTCGGTGCCCTCGCTGGCGGCATCATCGGCAACAACAGCGGCCACCAGACCTGGCAGGGCGCGGCCATTGGCGCTGTTGCCGGCGCCATCGCGGGCGGCACGATCGGCAACAGTGTCGACAATCAAAACGGAACCCTTTACCGCCCGCCACCGGTCGCCTCCAACATGGTGGTCCGCCAAATACCGGCCATGCCGCCGTCACCGCCAATGGCCGAGGCCGTCACGCCACCGCCCTCGTCTTCGGCGATCTGGATCCCCGGCTATTGGGCCTACGATGGCTACCGCTATGTGTGGGTCGCCGGGCACTGGGAGATTCCACCTCCGGACTGCCGCACCTACGTCGCCCCGTACTGGGTATATCAGGGAGGCGCCTACATGCTCATTCCGGGTTCCTGGCGCTGAGCGTTGGTCATCCACAGTCGGAGAGAAGAGTCGGTCTCTGCAATGTCTGACGATCGCGCGGATGGCTCGAAAAGTTGAGACCGGTCACACCGCCGGTGTCAGGTGACGACCATTTGATTCTCGCGGGCGCGAATTCGGCTGGCCAGCGGGCGGAGATGATTCAAATTTCCAGACCTGATGAGAATCCTCGCGGTCATCCTGGCTTTGCTGGCGGGCGGGCAGACCGGCCGGGCCGCCTTGGAGTGGAAGGCCACCGACCTTCAACTCAAGACCGAGGTGGGGCAAGAGCAGGCGGTGGCGGTCTTCCCGTTCCGCAACCGCGGTGACAAGCCGGTGCGCATCATTTCAGTCGACCCAAGCTGCAGCTGCATGGCGGCCGAGCCCGGGAAAGAGGTTTATGCTCCGGGCGAAACCGGCGAGATCCGCGTCGAGGTCGCCCTCGCCGGCTACGTCGGCCGTCTGCGGCGGAGCGTCGCCGTGGAAACGGATGATGCCACCGGCAGGTTCGCGGAGCTGACCCTGACGGTGGACATACCGGAGCCGGTCGTCATCAATCCGCGGTTCCTGTTCTGGCGGGTGGGGGACCAGCCGGAGGAGAAAAGCCTGGAAATCGTCGTGACCGAGCCGAAAAAAACGGTGCTCGGTGAAATCGAGTGCAGCAGTCCGCTCTTCCATGTCCGGCTGCTGCCCCAGCCGGCCGGCGGCTATCGTCTGGCCGTCGAGCCGGCGGACCTGCGGCAGCCGGCCGAAGCGATCATTCGTTTGCCTGTGACCATCGGGGGCCGGCCGCAGGTGCGCTTGGTTTATGTGGCGGTGAAATGACCGCTCCAGACAAGATGACTGCGCCACGAGCATTTCTTTTCCGCGCCTTCCGGCAGGCCGGGGTGCTGCTGCTGGCCGCGCTGATCCCCGCGCTGCTCGCCGGCGCGTTTCATCCCCGGCGCCCGGCGTGGTCGAGGGATCAAACCATGATCCCGGAGGTGGCCTGGAGCACGGTCCGGGAATGGCCGGGCTTGAAACTGCTGGTCGACGCCCGCAGCGAGGAGGCCTTCCGACGGCAGCACATTCCCGGGGCCCTCCCGCTCAGTGAGGTGCAGTGGGAGGAGCGGCTGCCGGCCTTCATCAAGGCGTGGCAGCCCGGCGCCCGGGTGGCGGTGTATTGCGACAACGCCGGTTGCCAGGCGAGTCAGGCCGTGGCCCGCCGGTTGCGGCGTGAACTGGGCATCAACGACGTGTTCGTGCTGAAAGGAGGCTGGGGCGCATGGCTGGAAGCGCAAAAATAGAGGCCATGATCACGTCGGCAGGGCGCATCGTTCTGGCCGCCGTCTTTCTTTATGCCGGAGGCCTCAAGGCCCTCGACCCGGCCGGCTTCGCCCTGTCCATCGACAACTATCGGCTCCTGCCCTATCCGGTCGCCGCCGCGCTGGCGTTGTATCTTCCGTGGCTGGAACTCGGGAGCGGCCTCGCCATGCTCTGGTCCAGGATCCGGCTAGGGGCGCTGGCCGTGCTGCTCGGCTTGGGGCTCGTTTTCAGCGGGGTGATCGCCTCCGCCTGGCTGCGCAGCCTCGACATCGGCTGCGGATGTTTTGGCGGCGACGCGCATGGCCGTGCCGCGCTGGCCGTCAGCCTGCTGCGCAGTGTCTTCCTGGTGCTCCTTTGTGCGTGGTTGCTCGGGCGGGAGTGGGAACAGCACTGCGCGGACGGCGCAGGCCGCAGCGGGTGAGGTCTTCCGCATTTGCGCGGGGACTTCCGGTTGGAACCTCGCGGGCCGCATGATCTCCGTTCACTTCGCCGTCGCCTGCGCCAGCGCGGCGAGCACGATGTCGGGAGTAAGCAGCTCCGGTAAAAGTATCGGGTCGGCGCGGCCGGGTGCGTAGATGAGATCGAACGGCACCGCGCTGCGATGAAACGCCGCCAGCGCCTCGGTGATCTGCGCATCGCGGCTGGTCCAGTCGGCCTTGAGCAGCACCACGCCGTGCGCGCGAAGCGCAGCGCGCACCTTCTGCGACGAGAACACCACCGCCTTGTTGCTCTGGCAGGTGGCGCACCAGCGCGCGGTGAAGTCGACGTAGAGCGTCTTCCCCTCGGCGCGCAGTTTGGCGACGGTCTCGGGGCTCCACTGCTCCCACGTGAGATCCGGCGGACGCGGCCAGCCCACGGTCACGCCCGCGGCGAGCAGCACCACGGCCAGCGTGACCCCGAAGCGCCGGCGCGCCGCGGAGCCGCCGTGCTGCGTCCACCGTCCGTACGCCCACGCGGCCATGGCCACGAGCACGAGCCCGAAAAGCACCTTGAGCAGGCCGGTGTCCGGCGTCTGCCCGGCGAGCACCCACACGAGGAAGCCCACCGTGGCGTAGAGCGGGAAGGCCATGAGCTGCTTGAACGTCTCCATCCACGCGCCGGGCCGCGGCAGGAATTTCACCGCAGCCGGGAAGGCCGACAGCAGCAGGTAGGGCACCGCCAGCCCGAGCGCGATGGCCGTGAAGACGGCGAGCGACTCGGCGGCCGACAGCGCCAGCGCCGCGCCCAGCGCGGGCGCGAGAAACGGCGCCGAGCACGGCGTGGCCACGACGGTGGCGAGCACGCCGGTGAAGAACGAGCCGGCGTAGCCGGACTGCCTTTGCAGTTGCGCGCCGACGCCCGTGGCCGACAGGCCGACCTCGAACAGGCCGCTCAGATTGAGCGCGAACACCAGCAGCAGCGCCGCCAGCACGAACACGAAGCCCGGCTCCTGCAGTTGAAAACCCCAGCCGAGTTCCCGCCCGCCCGCCCGCAGGACGAGGAGCGCGCCGGCCAGCATCCAGAACGAGACCAGCACGCCGAGCGCGAACACGAGGCCGTGCAGCGTGACCTTGCGACGGTCCGCGCCCGCCTGGTTGACGAAGCCGAGGATCTTGATGCCGAGCACCGGAAACACGCACGGCATGAGGTTGAGGATCAGTCCGCCGAGCAAGGCGAGCACCAGCGTGCCGGGCAGGCTGCCGGCGACCGCGGTCGAAGGGCGAAGATCGGAAGTCAAAGGTGGGGTGCTGAACGGAAGATCGACCCGGATGCCGGGAATATCGCCCTTGGCCAGCGCGAGCACGCCGTAGAGGCGGGTTGGATTCTTCGGACCCGCGGGATCAATGGGAAGAGTCAGGATGAGGGCGCCGTTGCCTCCGGTGCGGATGGGCTGCGGCTGGTCGTAGGCGATGAGTCCGTCATCGGCGAAGAAATGGAAGTCGGCTGGTGTGAACGTCGCTCCGGCCGGCGCCTGCACGGTGAGCGTCACGGTCCGGCCGTCTCGCGTGGCGGCGAGCTGCCAGCCGTCGGGGGCGTGCGGCAGCTGTCCGCGTGCCGCGGCGAGTTCTGCGCCCCAGCGCGGATGGGGCGCGGGCGGTCCGGCGTCGACGGGCAGCGTGAGTTCGAGCGCCGCTTCGCCGGGCTCGCAGACCTCTTTGCACATGAGCCAGTCGACGGCGGCCTTGAGCGTGACGCTCATGCCGGCCGGCAGGTCGGCCGGCGGGACCAGCGTGACAAGGAGGTACACCTCGCCGTCATACCCGTTGCCCGTGATGGTGCCGTGGGCATCCGTCAGCACGTGCGGCACGGGCCACTGGATGTCACCGGCCTGCCAGCCGGGCGGCAGCGTCCATTTGATTGAAGTGGGATAGCCGGTGCCTGAGTTGATCCAGTAGGTGTGCCAGTGCGGGTCGTGCGCGAGGCGCAGGGCGACGTCGAACGCGTGGCCCGGCTGCACGCTGGTCACGGCCGGCACGAGCTCGGCCTCGACCGCGCCTTTGCGGACGGGCCGGGCGTGGGCGGCGGTCAGCAGGGCCAGGGCACCAAGCGGCCACGCGAGGAACCTGCTCGCGTGGAGTCGCAGGAATTTCATGGGGTGAGGCTAATGGTGTTTGTGAGAGGTGCAACCCGGGAGGGTTGTTCCCGGACGGACCATGGGCCGGCCGCCTGACGGCGTTCTGCCAGGCGGTCATTTTGCATGCCCGTGCATTGCGGTCGCAGGCAAAACGTGTCACTGGTCATGACTCATGAAGCCACGCATTTTTGGGAGTGCGAAGTTTGCCGCGGGGGAGGTCGGGCTGGGCACCTGGCAGCTCGGAGCCGACTGGGGCGACGTGACCGAGGACGCCGCCCTCGCCACGCTCCGCGCCGCGCACGAGGCGGGCACCAACTTTTTCGACACGGCCGACGTCTATGGTGCCGGGCGCAGCGAGCGGCTGATCGGCCGCTTCCTCAAGGAAACGCACGCGAGGATCTTCATCGCCACCAAGCTCGGTCGTTTCGCCGATCCCGGCTGGCCGGCCAACTTCACCCGCGCCGCGGTGCGCCGTCATACCGAGGCTTCCTTGCAGCGGCTGGGCGTCGACGCGCTCGATCTGACGCAGCTCCATTGCGTGCCGTTCGAGGTGCTCAAACGCGGCGAGCTGTTCGGGTGGCTGGGGGAGTTGCAGACCGAGGGCAAGATCCGGGCCTTTGGCGCCAGCGTCGAGTCGATGGACGAGGCGCTCTGGTGTGTCGGGCAGGAGGGCTGCGCCTCGCTTCAAATCATCTTCAACATCTTCCGGCAAAAGCCGATCGCCGCGCTCTTCGCCGCCGCCCGGGCACGGCGGGTGGCCCTCATCGTGCGGCTGCCGCTCGCCAGCGGGCTGCTCGCCGGCAAGTTCAGCAAGACGACGCGCTTTCCCGCCAGCGATCACCGCAACTACAACCGCGACGGGGGCAGTTTTAATGTCGGCGAGACGTTTGCGGGCCTGCCGTTCGAGAAGGGCGTCGAACTGGCCGACGCGCTCAAGCCGCTCGTGCCGGAGGGTTTTTCGATGGCCGACATGGCGCTGCGCTGGTGCCTCGATTTTGACGCCGTCAGCGTGATCATTCCCGGGGCGAAGAGCCCGGAGCAGGCGAGGGCCAATGCTCGGGTCTCCTCGCTGCCGCCGCTGACGCGCGAGCTCCACGCCCGGCTGGCGGATTTCTACCAGCGCGAGGTGCACGCCTACATCCGCGGGCCGTACTGAACCGGTCTCGTTGCCATGCGCCGCGGCATTTCGACCGGGCGCGACCAAGATGCGATGTCAACTATTAGTTGACATTGCGTTTGAGGCGGACGCGCCCGGAAAAACCGTCTGGCGTGGTCCGCCGGGGACGGTGCGATGCGGGAGGCGAGACGGAGACCTCAGACCGCGGTCACCGCGGCAACCAGCGGCCGGTGCGCCGTTGCCCGGGCCAGGCGCACCCCCAGCAGCACGGCGGCGCAGGCGAGCCCCGCGGCGAGCCCGGCCCAGATGCCGATCGCGCCGAGTTGGGTTTTGAAGCCGAGCAGGTAGGCGCCGGGTAGTGCTACGAGCCAGTAGGCGATAAACGTGATGAACATTGGGATTTTCACGTCGGTCAGGCCGCGCAGCGCCCCGACGCCGACCACCTGTCCGCCGTCGAAGATCTGGAAGATGGCCGCCACGAGCAGCAGCCGCGCTGCGAGGGCGGCGACGTCGGGATCGGCGGTGAAACCGCGGACGACCCAGCCGCCGGCCAGGACGAAGACCAGCGCGAACGTGCCCATCACCGCCGTGCTCAGGCCGAGCGCGCCAAAACCGATCGGCCGCAGGGACTCGCGCTGCTGCCGGCCCACGGCCTGGCTCATGCGGATGCCCACCGCCATCGACAGTCCCAGCGGAAACATGAAGGTAAAGGCGGCGCAACTGAGGGCAATCTGATGGGCCGCGAGCGACACCGTGCCGAGCCAGCCCATCATCAACGCGGCGGTGGAAAATGCACAAACCTCAAACAGCAGTTGTCCGGTGACCGGCACGCCGATGCGAAACATCTCGCGGAGATGGGCGCGGGACAGCGCCAGCAGGTCGCCGGGCCGGGGTAGCAGCGGGCGCAGGGCGGGCTGCCGGCGCAGCCAGATCCAGAGGGCGATCACGCTGGACACCCGCGCCAGCAGGGTGGAGCAACCGGAACCGGTCAACCCGAGCGCCGGCGCACCCAGATGCCCGAAGATGAACACCCAGTTGAGCAGCGCGTTCGCCCCCACGCTTAGAAACAGGATGAACATCGGCTGCCAGGGGCGGCCCAGCGCCTCGCTGGTCTGCCGCAGCACCTGAAACAGGAAGGTCGGCACGAGCGACACCCCGATGATCACGAAGAATGGGTTCACCGCCGCGACCACTTCCGCGGGCTGGCCGAAGCGGTGGAGTTGCGCTGCCAGCACCGACGTCACCAGCGCCTCGAACACGCCGACCGCCAGCGCCACCGCGAGTCCGTGCCGCAGCCACTGGCCGCACTCATCGGGCCGGCCGGCGCCATGGGCGCGCGCCACCAGCACCGACACCGGCACGAGCAGACCCGTACCCACGATAAAAAACAGTCCGAAGACGCTGCCGGCAAAAGCCGCGGCCGCCAGCGGCACCTTGCCCACGTGGCCGACCATCGCGCTGTCCGTCAGGCCCATCAAAATCTGACTTACCTGACCGACGGTGATGGGCAGGGCCAGCGCGAGCGTCGGGCGCAGTTCCGCGAGCGACTGTTTGAAGACGGACATGAGCGGAGGTGGCGGGTGACTAGCGCAGGGCTTTGGCGCGAGCGAAACAACGACAATTGCCGGGGGTCGTCACCCGTTTTTTTGGTGTTGGGGGGAAGGGATGGTGCCGGTCGATGAACTGGCGCCGGCTCTGGCTGTGGCTGGCGCTGCGGGCGGTGTTTGTCGCAACGCTCTGGTGGCAGTCGCAGAAACGCCGGTCATATTCCGCGCTGGCGCCCGGCACCGCGCAAATCGTCGCCCGGGTCCAAGACTGCCGCGGCGCGTTAAGCGTAACGTGCTCTGCCAGGCTGCTGGAGCGGCTTCAGACCGCGATCTTACAGCTCATCGCGTCTCGCGGACTTGGATGGTGTATTTGCGGGCCAGGTTGTTCGTCGAGGTGAACTTGACCGCCTCGGTGACATTCTCCGCGAGGGCAAGACTCCGGACCGACGTTATATCGCCCGTGGAGACGCCCTGCTCGTCCTTGAACACGCAGTTGATCTGAACCTGGAGACGGTGCTTCTCGCGATTCTTCACGTTGGCCACGACTTCAAGGCGGCCGTCGGGCAGGATGCGCTCCTGCAGACCGGTGCACGTGACAGACCCTTGGGCAGCCTGTTCGAGCAGTATGAATTTGTCCGTGCTTTCGATGGTGTACTTGGTGGTGTCCAGGGGTTCGTCGGGTCCCGGGGTGGTCTGGCAGCCGGCGAAGAACGCAACGGCCGGCGCGAGGAGGAAGAGCGGTTTCCATTGGTGTTTCATAGGTCGCGGGGAGGTCGGTCGGGGTTCGCTATTTCGACAACTGGCTCAGGAAGACCACGGTGTCAGTGCTTGAACGGCGGCGGTGATTGTCACTTTTCGGGAAGTGAGGGCAACATCCGTCCGCAGGGACAAAAAATCGCGGTGGGACGCATCCCGAGGGCGCCTGGGGCGACGGGCGTGAAGATCCAGCGCACAGAGAGGCCGGGGCGGCGGCCCTGAGCAAGGGGTTGTTAAAGGACGCAGGAACGAAACGCGATGGCAGCAACCCGACCTTCCCGCGTCGGCGGATCTGCAAACGCGCGGGCAACGGCGCCGGTCCCGCGAAGGCAAGGAAAGGATGTGCGTTCATGGCTGCTAGTCGGCTCAAGGGGAGACACGAGGCTCCTCACAAGGTTTCATCCAACCCTCAAGACGCACCCGGTCGGGTGCGGCCAGGCCCTGCCAGTCGCGTTTACTTCGCCGCAACCTCGCTGCCGCCAGCCACTACCACGGCGGGTTGCGCCCGGTGCCGGCGCAGCCACACCGTGAAATGCTCCATGTAGATGTAGATGACCGGCGTGATGTAGAGCGTCAGCATCTGCGAGACCACCAGACCGCCGACCACCGCGAGCCCGAGCGGACGGCGCGACTCGGCGCCGGCGCCGAGTCCCAAGGCGATGGGGATGGCGCTGGCCAGCGCCGCAAACGAGGTCATCATGATCGGCCGGAAGCGCACCATGCAGGCTTCGAAAATCGCCTTCTCCGCCGACGTTTCGCCCTGCGCGCGCGTGGCGAGGGCGAAATCGATCATCATGATCGCATTCTTTTTCACGATGCCGACCAGCAGGATGATGCCCACGTAGCCCATGATGTTGAGCTCCTGCCGGAACGCCCAGAGTGTGAACAGCGCGCCGAAGCTCGCGGCCGGCAGGCCCGAAAGAATGGTGAGCGGATGGATGAAATCCTCGTAGAGGATGCCGAGCACGATGTAGATCACGAGCACCGCCATGATCAGCAGAAGGGTGAGGCCCTGGGTCGACGACGCGAACGCCTGGGCCGCGCCGACAAAGCTGTAGCTGATCGTCGGCGGAAGGTCGCGGCGCGCGATTTCATTGATGGCCGCGGTCGCCTCGCTGAGCGCCACGCCGGGCCGCAGGTTGAAGGAGAGCGTCACTGCCGGCACCTGGCCGAGGTGGTTGACGGAGAGCGGTCCCACGTCGGGCCGCAGCATCGCCACCGTGTCGAGCGGCACGAGCCGGCCGTTGCGCGCGGGCAGGTAGATGAGCGAAAGCGCCGACTGGTCGCGCTGAAACTGCGGCGCCACCTCCATGATCACATAGTACTGGTTGGTGGGTGTGTAGATGGTCGAGACCTGGCGCGTGCCGAACGCGCTGTAGAGGGCGTCCTCGATCTGCTGGGGCGTGATGCCGAGCGTGGCCGCGCGGTCGCGCTGGATGTCCACCCGCACCTGCGGACTCGTGATCTGGAGATCGGTGTTCACGTCCACGAGCTGCGGCAGCGTGCGGAACTTCGCCTCCACGTCGCGGGCCACGCGGTAGAGCTCGGCGAGGTCCGAGCCGAACAGCGAGAACTGATACAACGCCTTCGTCTGCTGGCCGCCGATGCGGATGGTCGGCGGCTGCTGCGGATAGACCAGCAGGCCGGGAATGACGGCCAGCTGCTGGCGGAGCTGCTGCACCACCACCGGGGCCGGCGCCCGCTGACCCCGGGGCTTCAGGCGCACGATCATGCGGCCATTGTTGAGCGTGCCGCCGCCGCCCCCGCCGCCGATGGCCGACATGAAGGCGTCAACCGCGGGATTCTTCGCGAGGATGGCCGCGGCCGCCTGCTGGTGGCGCGCCATCTCGTCGAAGGAGACGTCCTGGGCGGCCTCGGTGAAGACGCTGATGAGCCCGGTGTCGTCGGTCGGAATGAAGCCCTGCGGCAGCATGCGCGCCACGAGCACGGTCAGCACCACCATGAGTCCGGCCACGCTCACCGTGGCCCCGCGGTGGTGCAGGCAGTAACGCAGCGAGCGCTCATAGGCCGACCGCATGGCGTCGAAGCCGCGCTCCGAAAGCTGGAACAGCCGCCCGTGCAGCTCGGTGCCGTCGGCCGCCCGGTGCGGATGCAAAAACCGGCTGCACAGCATCGGCGTGAGCGTGAGCGACACGAGGCCCGACACGAGAATGGCCGCGGTGATCGTCACCGCGAACTCGTGCAGCAGCCGGCCGAGGATGCCGCCCATGAACAGCACCGGGATGAACACCGCGACGAGCGAGAGCGTCATCGACAGGATCGTGAAGCCGATCTCGCCCGAGCCCTTGAATGCCGCCTCCCTCACCGGCA
This sequence comes from uncultured Opitutia bacterium, assembly GCA_903940425.1. Taxonomy (GTDB): domain Bacteria; phylum Verrucomicrobiota; class Verrucomicrobiia; order Opitutales; family Opitutaceae; genus Fen-1467. Next base: position 43,632 of record CAJAKX010000056.1, read on the forward strand.
GCCCCCGCTCGATGTGACGCACGATATTCTCGAGCATGACGATGGCGTCATCCACCACGAAGCCGACCGAGAGCGTGAGCGCGAGCAGGGAAAGGTTGTCGAGGGTGTAGTCGCAGAAAAACATCACCACGAAGGTGCCGAGCAGCGCCATGGGGATGGCGATGCCGGGAATGACCGTCGCCGGCACGGTGCGCAGAAAGAGAAAGATCACCATCACCACGAGCGCGATGGCCAGCATGAGCGTGAACCGCACGTCGGCGACCGATTCGCGCACGGCCGCCGACTGGTCGCGCAGCACGTCGAGGTACACCGACTCGGGCAGCTGTTTCTGAAAGGCGGGGAGGAGCGCGCGCACCCGGTCCACCACCTCCACGGTGTTGGTGCCGGGCTGCTTCTGGATGGCGAGCACGATGGCGCGGGCGCTCCGGCCGCCCTCGTAGTACCAGCTCGCCACGCGGTTGGCCTGCACGCTGTCGATGACCTCGGCGAGCTCCCCCAGCCGCACCGGCGCCCCGTTGCGGTAGGTGACGACAATGTTGCGGAATTCGTTGACGTCGGCCAGCTGGCCGTTGGCCACCACCGTCAGGGCCTGGTGCGGTCCGTCGAGCAGGCCGGTCGGCAGGTTGACATTGTGCGCGTCGAGCGCCGCCTGCACCTCGCTGATGGCGATGCCGCGGCTGGCCAGCAGGCGCGGATCGAGCCGCACGCGCAGGGCGTATTTTTGCGCGCCGTAGACCTGCACTTGGGACACGCCGTCCACCATGGAAATGCGCTGCGTGAGCATCGTCTCGGCATATTCGTCCACGTCCGACAGCGGCAGCGTGGGCGAACTCAGCGCGAGAAAAAGCACGGGCTGGTCGGCGGGGTTCGTCTTGCGGTAGGACGGCGGCGCCGGCATGTCGGTGGGCAGGCGGCGCTGCACCGCGGCGATGGCGGCCTGGACGTCCTGCGCCGCGGCATCGATGTTGCGTTCGAGCGTGAACTGCAGCGTGATCTGGGTGGAGCCGATCGTGCTCGTCGAGGTCATCGAATCGATGCCCGCGATGGTGGAAAACTGCTGCTCGAGCACCGTGGCGACGGCGGAGGCCATCGTCTCCGGCGTGGCGCCGGGCAGGCTGGCGCCGACCTGGATGGTCGGAAAATCGACGTTGGGCAGGTCGCTCACCGGCAGCAGCCGGTAGGCCATTACGCCAAACACGCACAGCGCCACGCTCAACAGCGTGGTCATGACCGGCCGGCGGATGCAGAGCTCGGGAAGGTTCATGGCCGGCGCGATCAGGAGCCCGCTTTCGGTGTGGCCGCCTCCGTTGTGGCGGCCACGCCGTCACCCGGCGCCGCCAGCAGCTTGGGCTCGACCCGCGCGCCGGGCACGAGGCGCAACTGGCCGTCGGTCACCACGGTCTCGTCCGCCTTCACCCCGGCGCGGATCACGGTCAGACCGTTGGCCGACCGGCCGGTCTGCACGTCGCGCAGCTCGACGGTGCGGTCCGGCTTCACGACAAAGACCTGGCTGCCGCGCTGGCCGGTCTGCACGGCGGCGGCCGGCACGAGCACGGCGTTGGTCTCCTCGCCCAGCCGCGTGACGATGTCGACGAACTGGCCGGGCCAGAGGGCGCGGTCGGCGTTGGCGAAGACGGCCTTGAGCAAAATCGTGCCGGTGGTGGCATCCACGGCGTTGTCGATGAAATCGAGCCGGCCTTCGACGGACTTGCCGACGCCGTCATGCGGGCTCGCCGTGACGGGAACCACGCCCGCCGCCAGTGCAGCCCGCAGGCTCGCGAGCGACGCCTCGGGCACGGCATAGGCCACCGCAATGGGCGAGAGCTGGTTGATGGTGACGAGGGTGAAGCCGGCATCGTTGGCCTTGACGAGCGCGCCCTCGTGCAGGTTGAGCTGGCCGGTGCGGCCGGCGATGGGGGCGCGGATCTCCGTATAACCGAGCTGGAGTTCGGCATTGGCCACGGCGGCCTCCCTGGCCTGCACCTGAGCCTTCGTGGTTTCCACGTCGGTGAGAAGCTGGGAAAGCTGCTCCTTGGAGATGGCCTGCTGCTGGTCGAGCTGCTGGTAGCGCACGGCCTCGACGCCGGCATGTTCGGCCTGGGCGTGGGCGTTGGCGAGATCGGCACGCGCGCTGCGCAGGTTGTTTTCAAAGGGCCGGCGGTCGAGCGTGATGAGCAGATCGCCCGCCTGCACCTCGTCGCCCTCGCGAAAATGAATCTGGGCAAGCACGCCGTCCACCTGCGACTTGACCGCCACGGTGCGCAGGGTCTGCACGGCGCCGATGGCGCTTTGCGTGATGGGCAGCGTCTGGAGCCTGGCGCGCCCGATCTGCACCGGCACGGCGGGCCCGCCCTGGCCGGCGGAGGTTCGGGCGCGGCCGCACCCGGCGGCCAGCAGCGCGGCCGCCAGTGCGAGCAGAGCCGCGGCAGGGATGGTGCACAAAAGATCGGCAGGCGGCCGGATGTTCATGGCGATTTGTATGGTGGGAGAGGAGATCTTCGATCCAGATCCTGCAGGCGGGGCTGATTGCGTTTGCTGACCGGTCGGTCAGCAATCAGCGCCTTGCGCCGCTTCAGGTTGGACGCATTCGCGGACATAAGGAAGGGAACGAAACTAAGCCGGCTGGTCAGTTTGGCAAGAGACGTTCCGCGGGGCCGGCCGGTTTCCGCGTGCGCCGGTGCTTGCCCGCGCCGCCGCGATGCGCCTGACTTTGGCCATGCCCTCCTTCGTGCTCGCCCTCGACCAAGGCACGACGTCGTCGCGCGCCATCGTCTTCGACCGGCGCGGTCGGGCCCGGGCGATTGTCCAGCAGGAGTTTCCGCAGTACTATCCGCGGCCCGGCTGGGTTGAACACCGCCCCGCCGACCTGTGGGAAAGCACCCGCCGCGTGGCGCTGGCCGCCGTGGCCGAGGCCAACCTCACCGGCGCCGACCTCGCCGCCATTGGCGTCACCAACCAGCGCGAAACCACGCTGCTCTGGGAGCGCCGCACCGGCCGGCCCGTCGCGCCGGCCATCGTGTGGCAGGACCGCCGCACCGCCGAGGCCTGCCGCCGGCTTAGGTCCCGCGGGCTGGAGCCGCTCTTTCGCCGCCGGACCGGCCTGCTGCTCGATCCTTACTTCAGCGGCACGAAGCTCGCCTGGCTGCTCGACCGCCTGCCGGGCGTGCGGCGGCGCGCGGAGCGCGGCGAGCTGGCCTTCGGCACGGTCGATACCTGGCTCCTCTGGCAGCTCACCGGCGGGCGCGTGCATGCCACCGACGTTTCCAACGCCTCGCGCACCCTGCTGCTCAACCTCCGCACCGGCGACTGGGACGACGAGTTGCTCCGCGTTCTGCGGATTCCGCGCGAGGTCCTGCCGGAGGTGCGCGCGAGCAGCGAGGTCTACGGCGAGGTCACCACGCTGCCCGCGTTGCGCGGCGTGCCCATCGCCGGCGTGGCGGGCGACCAGCAGGCCGCCCTGTTCGGCCAGGCCTGCTTCCGCCCCGGCATGGCCAAGAACACCTATGGCACGGGCTGCTTCCTGCTGCTGCACACCGGCGACCGGCCGGTCGCGTCGCGCCACCAGCTGCTCACAACCGTCGCCTGGAAACTCGATGGCCGCCTGGAGTACGCGCTCGAGGGCAGCGTCTTCATCGGCGGCGCGGCCGTGCAATGGCTGCGCGACGGCCTCGGGCTCATCGCCTGCTCCGCCGACGTCGAGACGCTCGCCGCCCGCGTGCCGGACAGCGGCGGCGTCTATTTCGTGCCGGCCTTCACCGGGCTCGGCGCGCCGCACTGGGATGCCGCCGCGCGCGGCGCCATCGTCGGCCTCACGCGCGGCAGCACCGCCGCGCATCTCGCCCGCGCCGCGCTCGACAGCATCGCCTTCCAGACGGCCGACCTCCTCGCCGCGATGGAGGCCGACGCAAAGCTCCGGCTTCGCGAACTCCGCGTCGACGGCGGCGCGACGGTGAACAACGGTCTCATGCAGTTCCAGGCCGACCTGCTGCGCGTGCCGGTGGTGCGCCCGCGCACGACGGAGACGACCGCGCTCGGCGCCGCCTACCTCGCGGGTCTGGCGGTCGGCTTCTGGAAGAATCGCGACGAGATCGCCGCGTTGTGGCGGGCGGAGCGCACCTTCCGGTTCCGCGCTTCCGCCGGCGCGATGAAACGACTCCAAGCCGACTGGCGCCGCGCGGTGGAACGCACGAAAGCTTGGGCGCAGTAGCGCCACGAGCAGGAAGGCAGCAATGATTTGTTAACCCGCGGAGCGCGCGTCCCGGCCTGAAGACCGGGAGCCGGGGCGGTTGGTCTGGGGTGTTTCCCTCTGCCGGTCGCGCCGGTCCTTTATTGCCACACCTGCGAAAAACCGCAGCATGGCGGCCGGCTTACCAGCTTCCCCATGAAACCACGCCTGCTTGTCCGCGCCGTGACCGGCGCCCTGGTGTCTGTTTTTCTCATGCTGAGTTCCGCCCTCCGCGCGGCCGATGCCGACCTCGCGGCCGTTCGCGCCAAGGCGGAGAAGGGCAACGCCGTCGCCCAGTACAACCTCGGGCTCCTTTATGCCGAGGGCCGGATGGTCCCGAAGGATCCCGTCGAAGCCTACGTCTGGCTCAGCCTTGCCGCCGAAAACGGCACCACCGGCAAGGCACTTGGCGTGCTCATGGGTGAAATGTCCGCCGGCCAGCTCCAGGCCGGAAAAATCCGGCTGGACGAACGGCGCACCGCCACTCCCGCCGTCATTTCCCTGCGCCCGACTGCGCCGGCGCGCGCGGCCGCCGCACCGCCGGAGACCGCTCCCGCCGTGAGTGAAACGCCACCAGCGGCTTCCGCGCCGGCCGAGGATCGCACCACGGCGCTGGAAAAGGAGCTCGCCACCCTCAACGCGGACAAAACGAAACTCAGCGAGGAGATCGCTTCCGCCTGGAAGGAGGCGGACAGCGCGAAAGCCACGGCCGCGGCCGCCGAACAGCACGCCACGCAGGCCGAGGCCGCCCTTAGCCAGCGCGCGAAGGACATCATTATTCTCCAGACCGAACGCAGCCAGCTCCGCCAGCAACTCGCCGCCGCGCCGCCCGCCACCGCCGTCGGCGCGCTCCAACAGGACCGCGACAAGCTGGCCGGCCGGCTCGCCACCGCCAATGCCGACATGCAGTCGCTGCGCGAGCGTCTGGCCCGGCTCGAGGCGGAAAACGAAAAACTCCAGCAGACGGCCGCCGGCGCCGCCCAGTCCGCGGCCAGCTTGGCCGCGCTGACGCAGCAGCTGGATGCCGCCCGGAACCAGCTCGCCGCGGCCCGTTCCGGCCAGGGCGAATCGCAGCAGCTCGCCGCCCGCCTTGCCGAGGTGGAAACCGCCCGGCAGGCCGCCGAAACGAAGGCGGCCGGACTGGACGGGACGCTGGCCGGCCTGCGCCGGCAAAACGCCGAGCTGGCCGATGCGCGGCAAAGGATGGAAGTCCAGCTGCGCGAGGCTGCGCAGCGAAGCGAAGGCGGGCAATCCGCTCTCGCCGGCCGCCTCGCCGAGGCGACCCAACGCGCGGAGGCCCTGGAAAAACAGGCGGCGGCGGACACCCAGCATTTCCGCGAGACGCAGACGAAACTCGACCAGGCGCAGACCGAACTTGACACCGCGCATCAGGCGCTGGCCGCCGGCGAGACCTCGGCGAAGAATCTGACGCAGTTGGCCGCCCGGGTGGATTCCCTGCAAAAGGAACTCGCGGGCGCGCAAGGCGAGCGCGACAGCCTTGCCGTGGCGGTGAAGAAACTCACCGATGAGAAGACGGCGCTCAGCAGCCAGCTCAGCCAGGGCAGCGACGCCGCCCGCGAACTCGCCTCGCTCCGGACGCAGCGGGAACACAGCGAAACCGACTTGAACACGCTGCGTGCGCGCAACGCCGAGCTCGTCTCCGCGAACCAGAAGCTCGACGAGCAGGCCCACGCCGCCGCCCAGGCCGGCGTGGCTGAATTGACCGCCCAGCTCGAGGCGGTCCGCAAGGATCTGACCTCGTCCCAGAGCGCAAACACGGACCTCACCGCCCAGGTGAAGGCACTGACCGGGGATAAAGCGGCCCTGGCCGAGGCCCGGCAGCAACAGCAGTTGCTCGAGACCGAGCTGGCCAAGGAGGGCCGCCAGATCGTCGAACTGGAGAAGGAGCGCGACCAGCTCCGCACCCAGCTCGCGTCAGTGGATGAAGTGGAGTCCGCCGCCGCGCAGCAGTTCGACGAGTCCGCCCGCCTGAAGACCGCCCTGACCGCCGCCGAGCAGCGCGCCACGCAGGCCGAGACCGCCCTCGACCAGCGCGGGAAGGACCTCACCGCCGTGCAGGCCGAACTGGAGAACGCCCGCCGCACGCTCGGCGAACTCACCGCTGCCCAATCCGCGGCGGCGCAGGCCGCCATGACCGCCGGGCAGGACCGCCGCGAGCGCGACGACCTGCGCCAGCAACTTGAATCCGCGCGCCAGGAGCTCGCCGCGGCGAAGGAGGCCGGGGAAAAGTCGGCCGCGGCGCTCGCGCAGGCCGGGGAACACCGGCAGACGGCGGAGACAAAACTGGCCGAACAGTCCGCCCAGCTCGCCGCGCTCACCGCCGAGCGCGATCAGCTCCACCAGCAACTGGCCTCAGCCGCCGGCGCCGCGAAGACCGACGCCTCCCGCCTGCAGGATCAGACGGCCACCTTGACCCAGCAGTTGGAATCCACCCGCCAGGAACTGGCCGCGTCGAAGGAGGCCGGCGCCGACCTCGCCGCGCAGGTGAAGAAGCTGGCCGGGGAAAGGGAAGCCCTCAACCGCCAGCTCGCCGAGCGGGGCGAGGGAACGCAACGTCTGGCGGCGGTCACGGGCCGGCTCGAGGATGCGCGCAAGGAACTGCTCGTGCTCAAGAACGACAACGCCGAGCTCAACGACAATCTTCGGGGGACCACCAAGGAGCGCGACCGGTTGCGCGGCCAGGCCGCGGCGGCGGACGCCGTGAAGACCGAGGCCGCCAAGCTGCAGGACCAGATGACGGCGCTCACCGGCCAGCTTGACGCTGCGCGCAAGGACCTCGCGTCGGCCCAGAGCGCCGGGACCGGTCGCGCCGAGGAAAGCACCCGCCAGCTTACCGACGTCCGCACCCAGCTCCAGCAAACGAAGCAGGAGCTTGAGCAGGCGCACACGCAGAACGCGTCGCTCGCGGAGGCCAACCAACGCCTGGAACGCCAGGGCCGCGGCGGCGAAGAGGCCGCGCGCCGGCTGCAGGAGGCGCAGGCCTCCCTCGCGGGTCTGCAGAAGGAGAACGACGATTTGAAATCCGAGCATGCCTCACTGACCACCCGGCTGGCCCAGGCCGCCAGCACCGCCTCCACCGCGGCCGGCTCGGCCGACGAGGTCGCCCGCCTGAAGGACGAACTCGGCAAGGCCAACTTCAAGGTCGACGTGACGGTACGCGCCTTTGCGCTCGCCCAGCAGGAGAACGAGCAGCTCAAGAAACAGATCGAGCAGTCCGGCGGCGCGCGCCCGACCTCCGCCGCCTCGGCGCCGGATGCCGGCAAACGTGCCGCGGACGCCGAGGCCGCGCTGGCCAAGGCGCAGCAGGAACTGGCCGCGCTGCGCGAGACTGCGGAGCACGATGCCCGCGAGGCGGCCGCATTGCGTACGCAACTGGCCGGCGCCACCCCAAGCGGCGAGGGCACCAGCGCCGAAGTTACCCGCCTCAACGGCGAACTGGCCGCGGCGCGCGACGCCGCGGGCAAGGCCGCCGCCGAGAATGCGCGCCTGAGAACCGCGCTGGCCATGGCTGGCCGTGCGCCCGCGGCGGCGACGTCGCAACCCACGCGGCCGGCTCCGGTCACCGTGGCCGCATCCGCGCCCGCCGCACCGACTCCGGCCGCCCCGCCGCCCGCGCCGCGCACGTATCGCGTGGCCTCGGGCGACACGCTCTCCCGCATCAGCAACCGGTATTACGGCACGGCCTCGCGCTGGCAGGACATCTACAACGCCAACCGCGACCAGCTCCGCAGCCCCGACGTGCTTCCCCTCGGCGTGGAGCTGAAGATTCCATGAGATGTTTTCGTGTACGCAACCTCCGCCTTGGATGAAGACAATGTTGCCAAGTGGTCGATTTTGGCCCGATGGCAGACTTCTAATCGTGCTCGTGGTGGCCGTTTTAGCCCCGCGCTTCATGGCTGCAGAAGAAGCTGCGGCCTCGTTTCACCCACTGGACTTCGACGCGGCGTGCAAGCAAGCAGGGACCGAAGGGAAGGTCGTATTCATCGATTTCTATACGACATGGTGCGGTCCATGCAAAATGCTCGACCAGACCACGTGGAAGGATCCCTCGGTCGTGGCGTTGTTGGCGCAGCGAACAGTGGCCATCAAACTTGACGCGGAAAAAGTAGTCGACCTAGCGAAGCGTTACCGAATCGAAGCCTATCCCACGCTATTGGTACTGAAGCCTGACGGGACCGAGATAGACCGTCTGGTCGGTTATCGCCCAGCTGCGACCTTTGTGCGCGAGTTCACCGGCCTGCTATCGGGCAAGACGGCGCTGATCCAGGCGGAGGAAGCGGCGAAGACGGCAGTTACTGAGGAGGAGAAGGTAAATGCCCGATATCAGTTGGGAAGGATGTTGGCACAGAATGGAAAGCGCGAGGAAGCCCTTAAGGAGTTCCTCTGGTGTTACGACGACGGAATGAAACACACGCCGAGTTACACTGGGGTACGGAGTTATTCATTACTCACAGATATTGCGCTGCTCGGACGCAATTATCCTCCCGCCCAAGAGGCACTGCGCACGCGACGCGACGAGGCTTGGAAGGTATTCGAACAGAATGCCACTGACCGCGAGGAGGTCGGCGATTTCTATTCCTTGAACCACGCCTTGGGCGATGACGAACTGACTTGGAAGACGTTCGAAGCGTTGCCCGAGGGTGATTCCCGAAAGATCCTGATGGCCTACTTCGTTTATGACCGCCTTCTTGCGGCGCGCCGGTATTCCGAGGCGGTGCAGGCGCAACCCTTTACCGAGGTACTCTCACAAATCATGGCACAACAGGCCATGCTCCGCCAAATGCAGGACCGGCCGGAACTTCTACCGGAGATTCGAAAGGCCATTGCTGGCGTGATTACTTCGCGAGTGGAAGCATTTGCCGGTGCGGGTGAGTTGGCTCACGCCCGCGAGTTGATGCAGAAGGTCTTGGAGATCGACAGCTCAGCGCCGACAAAAGAGCTACTTCGTGTCCATCTAGAACGGGCCGGCCATCCGGAGCTGTTAGGGGGATAGATGCTGCATCTGCCCTTCAGCATGGCCCACCCCTGAAGGTGATTTGACCGGCCGCCGAAGGCTTGATCTGGATCAAGGACGGCGGGAGCGGTGGCGGGTAGGGTGGAGGCGCCGGACTTTGCTCGCCAGCAGAGCGTCTGGTGCAATCATGACCAGAGGCTATCTGAAAACCGTCAGAACTTGGAGGGCGGCGCGCTGTCGCCGCCAAATGCCCGAGCAGCGCTGACGGAGCAGCGCCCTCCACCAGGCAGCGCCGTTGCACGCCATCCTGCGCTGGAACCTCGGCGAGGCATGACCGCGCGTTCGTCCCCGGGCGGTGGCTCCGGCAACATGTCAACTATTAGTTGACATGCTGCAACGGGCGGAAGCGTTTCAAGTGCAAAAGCGGCCCAAGATTGGATGCATCGGTCCGATCGGACCTGAATTGGCACGGAGACAGCCGGGATCAGTGAATCAGCTTCGCCGGAAACCGCGCGGGATCGGCCGATTCACCGCTAAGGCCGTCCGTTTCAAGGCGGGTGCAGCCGGCGGCGTCGAGCGCGTGGTGATAATAATCGGGACGGTGCGGGCCCCAGACCACCCGGCAGTCGTGGAACGTCACGTCGTCCGCGTTGCGCAGAATGAATCCGCTGACCGGGATGGCGGGGAATTCCTCAAGGTAAGTCGGGCGGAAATCCTGGTGGCCGCCGTCCCATTCGGTGGTCTTGTCGATGGTGATCGTCACGCGATCGAAATGGATGCCGGAGAGAGTGCCGGAGCGGTAGGCGCTGATGACCGCGCCGTTTTCGCCGCGACAGACCAGATTGGAAAAACGGATGTCCCGAACCGAGCCGCCCTCGAAGCGCGCCAGCCACGGGTTGACCATCACGCAGATCGGCTCCGCGCGGCCCCACCAGGCGGAGTCGTACAGACGGGTATCGATGACCATGTTGGAAAACAGGATGTGCTCGACCGTGCCGCGCATGGCGTTGCGGACCGCCACCCCGCGGTGGGATTCCTTGATGATGCAGGAATCGAAGACGACGTCGCGGATGATGCCGTCGATGTCGGCGCCGACTACGAGGCCGGCCGAATGCGTGGTGATCGTGCAGCCGGTGACGACGATGTTCTCGCAAGGCCGGGTGATGCCGCCGTTCGGTTGCGAAGTATGGAGGGAGATGCCGTCATCGCCCGCGACGATGTGGCAGTCGGCGATGCGGACGTTCGACGACCAGTCAATGTCGATGCCGTCGTTGTTGGGCATCTTGAGGTCGTTGAGAATCCGGATGCCGTCGATCAGCACATCGTCGCTCCCGAAAAGGCGGATGGTCCAGAAGGCGGCTTCGCGCACCGTGACGTCGCGCATCGTCACGTGGCGGCAGTTGCGAAAGACGATCGTGAAGGGGCGTGCCTGCGGGCACCGGTAAATGTACGGTGTATCCTCGAGGACGTAGGCGCGGCCATTGCCGTCGATCACGCCGGGGCCCGTGATGGCGACATCCTCGGCGTCATCGGCGAAGACCATTACGCCGATGGGGATGTCCGGCGCGGCAGGATCGAGCTGCACCGGGTAGGGGATGGTGGCCGCGTAGTCCTGATGGTGCGGGCTGCCCTTCAACACGGCGCCGCGCTCGAGATAGAGCTCCACGTGGCTGCGCAAGCGGACGGATCCCACCGTGATCGTCGGCCCGGCGGGCACGACGACACGACCACCGCCGGCGGCGGCGCAGGCGTCGATGGCCCGCTGCGTCGCGTCGGTGTCGCGCTTCACGTCGGTGCCGGTGACGCCGAACCGGCGAAGGTCGAAGGGAGGAGTAGTCGCGTCGGCACCGGGGGATGGCTGTGCGTTCATCGGCAGAACAAAAGACCCAAGCATGATGGTGACTGCACCCGACAGACCCCGGGTCAGCCTCCGGAAATGGAGGATCGGGCGGGGCTCGCAGCGGGGGGATATTTCCCTCATGAGGGACTGATGGATAGGCGGATTCGCGGCGGGCGTCGAATCGATTGGGAACGGCGTTTCAGCGCAAGGGCTTTTCAAACCTTGCTCAGCGCGCCGGCCTGGAAGGCGGGCTCGCCGAGGCGGCCCGCACCGTGATAGCCTCGGTCAATTAAATTGGTTCCACCTCCTGTCAGATTCCTCTCCCATGTCCAAATCCACGCTTTTCGATCCCACCCAGGCGGGTGTCATTCACCTCGCCGAGGCCACGCAGTTTTCCGACACCGGCATCGTCAGCCGCGCCCTGCATGATCAGGGCGGCGTGCGCGTGTCGCTGTTCACCTATGCCGCCGGCCAGCAGATCACCGAGCACGCCACCCCGGCGCGGGCGCTGGTGCAGATTCTCAGCGGGGCCTGCGAATTCTCGCTGGCCGGTAAAAAGACGCCGCTGCGCGCCGGCGACCTGGTGCACATGCCGCCGGGGCTGCCGCACGCCGTGCACGCCACCGAGGCGTTCTCGATGCTGCTGGTCACCATTCGCGAAACCAAGGCTGCGCCGGACTAAAGCGTCCCAGAGGCTATCCGAAAACCGTCAGAACTTGCAGGGCGGCGCCGATGCAGCGCGTGCTGCAGGCCATCCTGCGCCGGAACCTCGGCGAAGCGTGGGCTCCTGGTCTGGCGGCCTGGGCGATAATAACATGTCAACTATTAGTTGACATGTTGCCGGGCCGGTTGGCGGGAGTGAGCGGCACGGCACACGTATTTTCAGACTCCCCTGGTTCGGTGTTCCCCGACTCCGTGCCGCCATCATTTCGCGCTGGCGCGGCGCGCGGCGACATGGGAACATCGCGGGTTTTATGTCCGCTGACGCCATCATCCGTGAAGCACCCTGGAAGGCC
>CAJAKX010000057.1 GCA_903940425.1 uncultured Opitutia bacterium
ATCTTCCTCCAGACTTACGGGGTGACCACGTCCCAATGCGTGAAGCTCGTGAACCGCTACGGTGCGCAGGCAGAACCGGTGCTGCTGGCCGAGCCCTACCGCGTGGCGCGCGAAATCGAGGGTATCGGCTTCAAGACCGCCGACCGGATCGCCATCAACCTCGGCTTCGCCAACGACGCCCCGCCGCGGCTCGATGCCGGCATCCTCTACGCGCTGGAAACCCTGCAGGAGGACGGCCACACCGCCTACCGCGAGGCCGACCTGCGTGACTACGCGGCGGAACTTTTGCAGACCGGCTCCGAACGCATCGTCGCGCGGATCGATGCGCTGGTGGACTCAAAGCAGTTGGTCCGCCATCAACCCGCCGGCGACGGCAGTCCCCTGCCAGGCTCCGCCTTCCTCCAGCTGCCCATCAACGATCACGCCGAGCAGAAGATCGCCGCTGTCGTGGCGCGGCTCACGCACGTGGCGTCGGGCCTGCCGGCGATCAAGGTGGAGGCCGCCCTGGCCTGGGCGCAGGAACGCGCCGGCTTTGCGTTCCATGAGCTGCAGGCTGCCGCCGTGCGCCACGCGCTGACGCACAAGCTCAGCATCCTCACCGGCGGACCGGGCACCGGCAAAACCTCGATCTTGCGCGCCCTCGTTGACATCCTGAAGGCCAAGCAGGTGCGCGTACACCTCGCCGCGCCCACCGGTCGCGCGGCCCAACGGCTCACGGAAACCACCGGCGGATTCGCCTCGACCATCCACCGTCTGTTGAAGTTCGACGCCGCCAGGGGTGGCTTCACCGTCAACGAGTCCAGCCCGCTCGCCACCGATTTTCTCATTGTCGACGAAACCTCGATGCTGGATGTGCGCCTTGCCGCCGCGCTCTTCGCGGCCGTGCCGTCGCGCGCGCACCTGCTGCTCGTGGGTGACATCGACCAGCTTCCCTCCGTCGGCGCGGGCAATGTGCTGAAGGATCTCATCACCGCGGGCGAGCGCGACGGCGCACCCATCCCGGTCACGCGCCTCACCGTCATCTACCGCCAGCAAGGGCAGAGCCTCATCGTCACCACCGCCCACGCCATCAACGCCGGCGATCCGCGGCCCCCGCCCGTGGCACACGACCTCGCGGGCGTGCAGGCGTGGAGTGACCTCAACTTCATCACCGCCGACTCGGCCGAGGACTGCCTGCAAAAGGTGCTCGCACTCTGCACCGAGTTCATCCCGCGGCATTACCGCTGGTGTCATCCGATCAACGACGTGCAAGTGCTCGCGCCCATGCACAAGGGGGTGGCGGGCGTAACCAATCTCAACCAGCAGCTCCAAGCCGCGCTCAACCCGCACCGCCACGGCCTGCGCACCGTTGCGGGCGAGTTCCGCCCCGGCGACAAACTCATCCAGCTCCGCAACAACTATGACAAGGGCCTTTTCAATGGGGACATCGGCTCGGTGCTCACCGTCGACCCCGAAAAAGGCACGCTCACCGCCAACTTCGACGGTGAGAAGCACACGTTCGAGCGTGGCGATTTCGGCGACGTCGCTCCCGCCTATTGCATCAGCATTCACAAGAGCCAGGGCAGCGAGTATCCGGTGGTGGTCATCCCGCTCCTCAAGGCGCACTTCATGATGCTGCAGCGCAACCTCCTCTACACCGCGCTCACCCGCGGACGGAAGAAGGTGTTCCTCGTCGGCGAGCCGGCGGCATATATGATGGCCGTGCGCAACAGCGAATCCAAACAGCGTTGCACCCATCTGCGCGAGAAACTCAGCCTGATGACGCCAGACGTTCAGAAATAAACCTCCCCCGGCATCGTGCGTTTCTCCTCGTACTTGGATCACCTGACTGATCGCGCCGTAGCGTTATGCGGAGGCGGATGGCAGCGCTGGCGGTTCTGCCGTAGACGGCCGGTGAACCATCTTCGTTCTTCGTCATGAACTACCCTTGCCATGTTCTCAGTTTTGCCAGCGTGCTGCTTGCCGGCACGCTCGGGTGCGCCCGGCTCACGGCGGGCGAGATTACCGTCTTTGCCGCGGCCAGCCTGTCCGACGCGCTGCGGGAAATCGCCGCCGCCTACGAGAAAACCACGGGCGACACCGTACGGCTCAACCTCGGCGCGTCGAGCCTCCTCGCCCGCCAGATCCGGGAAGGCGCGCCCGCCGACCTGTTCTTCTCCGCCGACGAGGCCAAGATGGACGACCTCGCCAGGGCCGGCCTCATCGACCCGACGACGCGGCGCAGCCTGCTTTCCAACTCATTGGTGATCGTGGTCGCCGCCGACAGCGATTTGAAACTCACGGCAGCGCGGGACCTCGCCAATGCCGCGGTGCGCCGGCTCGCGCTGGCCGAGCCGGAGACGGTGCCGGCCGGCATCTACGCCCGGGAATATCTCCAAAAACAAGGCCTCTGGGAGGCGGTCGTGGGCAAGACGGTGCCCACCGAAAACGTGCGGGCGGTCTTGGCGACGGTCGAAAGCGGCAATGTGGACGCGGGCATTGTTTACAAGACCGATGCTCTCAGCTCAAAAAAGGTGCGGATCACCTATGAAGTCCCGCGGGACGAAGGTCCCCGGATCTCCTATCCGCTTGCCGTGATCAAAGGCGGTGGCAATCCCCGGGGAGCGTTGCGTTTTCTCGCGTGGCTGACCTCGCCGGCTGGCAAATCCGTGTTCGCCAAGTACGGTTTCATCACCGAACCTTGAAACCGGATTCACCCCTCCTCCGTGTCATTTGAAGTCTGGCAGGTCGCTTGGTTCACCACCTGGGTCGCCGCCGTCGGCACCCTGCTGATTCTTCCGCCGGGAATTGCCCTGGGCTGGCTGCTGGCCCGGAAAAACTGGCGCGGAAAAACCCTCGTCGAGACTCTCGTGACCCTGCCCCTGGTAATGCCGCCGGTGGCCACCGGCCTCGTGCTCCTGAAACTTTTCGGGCGACGGGGCCTGCTTGGGCGCTGGTGCGAAAGCGTTTTCGGTGTGGAGATCGTCTTTACCTGGCGGGCGGTCGTAATCGCCACCGCGGTCATGTCCTTTCCGCTGCTGGTGCGCACGGCCCGCCTCGCCCTCGAGGGAGTGAATCCGCGATACGAGCAGGTGGCCCGCACGCTGGGCGCCAAGCCGTGGCGGGTGTTTTGGACGATCACGCTGCCGCTGGCCGCCCGCGGGCTCGTGGCCGGCGCGATGCTGGCCTTCGCCCGCGCTCTCGGTGAGTTTGGCGCCACCATCATGGTGGCCGGTTTCATTCCGGGCCGCACCGCCACGCTCTCGCTTTCCATCTACCATCTGGTCCAGCTCAACCGCGACCATGAGGCTTGGGGACTGCTGACCATTTCGGTCGCGCTGGCTTTCGGAGCGCTCTGGCTGAGTGAGGTCCTGCTGCGTAAAAGGCCGGCGCCATGAATCTCGAGATCGCGCATCTGCAACTGCCGCTCACGGCCTTCGCCCTCGAGATGAATGCCCGGCTGGGGGCGCGCATCACCGGCGTCTTCGGCGCGTCCGGATCGGGCAAGACCTCGCTGCTCGAAGTCATCGCCGGGCTGCGCCGGCCTGCCGCCGGGCGGATTATCCTCGATGGCGCGGTGCTCTCGGATGCGGCAAGCGGGGCCTTCCTCGCGGCGGAGCAGCGTCGCATCGGCTATGTGCCGCAGGATGACGCGCTGTTTCCGCATCTGAATGTGCGCCAGAATCTCTGCTACAGCCACCTCGCCGATAACAAAGGGCACCGGCCTGAGATCACCTACGAGCATGTCGTGGCGGTGCTTGACATTGCCGACCTGACCGAGCGCCGCGTGGCCTCCCTCTCTGGCGGCGAACGGCAGCGCGTGGCCTTCGGCCGGGCGGTGCTCGCCTCGCCGCGCCTGCTCCTGCTTGACGAACCGCTGGCGGGCCTGGACGTGGAACTGAAGGAGCGGGTGATTCCCTATCTGCTCACCATCCGTGATGAATTCGGCATCCCCATGCTCTACGTCAGCCACAACGCGGATGAGATCGTCGCCTTGTGCGACGATGTGCTGCTGCTCGAGCGCGGCCGCTGCGTGCGGCGGGGCACATACGCCGACCTCTTTGCCGTCAGCGCGGCACCGCACTACGTCCTCAGACCGGATTGAACGGCCTTGCCCGGCTTGGGGTAATCCTTGTGCGCAGAGCTCGCCTTCGCGAGCCATCGCTCATTTCTTCGGCCCCGACCGATGGCTTACTTCGCCAGGCGTTTCAACGCCTTGTTGATTGCGCCGAGATCACATTTCTCCGGGTCGTGGCCCGGTCCAAGCCATTCCCGCCATTCGCGGCCCAGATCGGTCTCGGGATGCTTGAGGCAGTAGAGCATGTCCTTGTAGGCCTCGATGCCGCCGCAATCCTCGGGCGGACCGGCGCGTTCGCCTGCCACGCACCGCGGGTAGGCGGCGCCTTTCTCGGCGGCGACGGTTTTTTCCAGGCGAATGTCCACGTGCCACCCCTCGGCGAAGAGATAATCGTAAGCAGCGCGGTCATGCTCGGGGAGGCGCACGTCGGCGAGTGTCACGTCGCGGTCATCCTCGATCACCACGCCGTCATGGTTCATGGGGTTGCCATAGCGCTTTGCCCCCACGAAGAACACGTGCGACTGATAATCGTACCAGCCGAACAATGCCTGGATGGCCTCATGCAACCGGCTCAGCCACATGGTTTCGCGCACCAGCAACCGGCGCCAGATCCGCGGCTGGAGGGACGCCACGGTGAGGCGGAGGGCGTACACCTTGCCGCGCGGAGTCTTCTTCACTCCCGACCCACGGCCTTCGTGCAGGGAAATCATACGTGGTCAATTAATCACCGATGCAACCATCGCGCAAGCTGCGCCCGATTCTTTGGTCCGCCACAATCGCCTTCCCTGCGAAGGCGTCCTTTCTTAGAAGACTTTGCCTTGATTCAGGAATGCGTTTAATCTACTCGCCCCGCCAGAAGCCAGTCTCCAGCCTCCGACGTTCCCAAGTCACCATGTCGCACCCGCCCGCCCTCTTCTTGCGCCTGAACAATGAAGTCCGCGGCCCCTTCAGGAAGGAGCAGCTTCGCGAGCTGGCCGAACTCTGGATCATTACGCCCGCCACGGAGGTATCCGAGAGCGTAGCCGGGCCGTGGACAAAGATCCAAGAGGCAACGGGGTGCGCCGATGTCTTTCGCGAACGGACGCAATACCAGTTCAAGGCAAAGGAATTCGCGAAATTGAATCTGGATACGACGCCGCCAGTTGATCACCGGGATTTGATCGCGGCTGCGAACCGGGGAAAGTCCACCGCGCCCGGTTTCCATCCGCCCGCCTCGTCCAAATCTCCGACCACGGTTGAGGAAGTCCTCCAGTTGAACCGCAAGCACGAACGCCAGACGGGACTGGACGTACTGAAGCCCATGCCGCCCGTGATCAACCGCCGGCGGCGCGACTACTGGATTGTTCTGATCGGCGGCAACCTCTTCTTCTTTTTCGTACTGAACGCGCTCAGCGGACCCGCCGTCGGCGCGTTGATGGCGTTTTTTTACACCGTCGGCATCACCTGGGTGATATACGGCGTCATGGATAAGTACTGAGGTGGCGCGGCCCTCCCGTCTCAACGCCTGCCAAAAAACGCCCAGCAAAGCACCGCCGCCGCCGCGGAGACGTTAAGCGACTCCACTGCGCCGCTCCCGGGAATCCCCACCAGCCGTTCGCACGCAGCCGCCACCTCGGGTGCGAGACCGTGCTCCTCGTTGCCGAGCACCAGCGCCACCGGACGCGGCGTCGCCGCGCCGGACTGAGAATTCCGGAATCCCGGTCCTGCCTTCGGGGTCAGCGGCGCCGCACCGCGCACCGCTGCACCGACGACCGTATAAAACGGGCGCAGTTCGCGGATGAATTCCGCCAGCGATTTCACGCAATAAACCTCCACATATTCCATGCCGCCCTCAGCCACGCGGTAGGTCGCCTCGCCCGGCCGCGCCTGCTGCGGATGCAGCGGGATGACGAGCCGCTCCACCCCGAAAAACGCGGCCGTGCGTACGATGGCGCCCAGATTGTGTGCATTGCCGATGCGGTCGAGCAGCAGCAGCGGTGCCCCCGCCTGAGCCCACCGGCGCACCTCCTCGGACCGCGGCGACCGCAGCACGCGCTGCGCGATCACCGCCACAATGCCGCCATGATGAACGGTGCCGGCGATCTTCTCCAGTTCAGCCGGCTCGACGCAGCGGTAGATCTTCCGTGCCACGGCGAGAGCCTTGCAGATGATGCCGATTCTTCGTCCTGTCCCCTGATCGAAGTACAGGCGTTGGATCGTCCCGGCGTCCTTCGCGAACAGTGCCCGCACCGCCGCCAGTCCGCAAACTGTGATTTCCTTCGGTTTCACAGTGCGGATTGAACTACAGTCTGGCCTCGCCCACCACGGTAAACTCTTCGCGGTCGTGATAGAGATGGCGGATGCGGAAGGCGGCGGCATGGGTGGCAAAAGGGGAAGCCGTGTCGCGCAGTTCCCCGAGGAGTGCCAGTGGATCGACGCGGCCGAATTTGAAGTTGACCACGAAACGGCGGCACCAGCGGTGCTTCAGCCAGGGGTGCACGAGATGGCGCAACACATGATGGGGCTCCTCAACGAGGTCGCAAAAGAGCCAGTCGAAAACCTCGCCGGCTGCCGGGCGGAACCGGAACGCATCCTCGCGGCGGTGCCTGATCCGTGGATGGCCGAGCGCGCCGCCCTTGAGCGGACCATGATCGACCGCAATGACCTGCGCCCCGCGTCGGGCTGCGCTGTAACTCCAGCCGCCGGGGGCCGCGCCGAGGTCGGCCACCGTCTCGCCCGGCCGCGGTTCAACGCCAAGCACGCCGTAGGCCTCCTCGACCTTCAGGTACGAACGCGACGGTGCCGCCGCCTGGTCGGCCATGCGATGCTGTCCGCCGAGCACGGCGGCGCGCGCCGCAAATGCGCGGTCGAAATCCGTAAAGAAGACAAACAGCCCCCGGACCGGGCCGACACCACGCGGCGTCCCGGGCAACGCCAGCCTGGCAACCCGTGAAAACCGGCGGCGCAGCCGATCATAAAATATCTTCTCTCCGGCGATGACCCGCCGCGACAGGCCGGTGGGGCCCGCCGATCCACCCCACACGCACGGCCAGGCGGTCTCGACGCGTTCCTCGCGCAGCGACTCTGCGAAAAAACCGACGGCCTGTTGCACCAGTGTGTTGATCGTCCCGGCCCGGAGTTCGTGTGGAACCGGAAGCACGAGATGGGCAAAGGCAAGGTCGGGCGGATCACGGTCCGTTTCCCGGCTGCAAAGCACCCACCCGGCGCCCTGCTCGCGCAGGTCGAAGCCCATCCCGGCGAGTTCGCCGGCGAGATGCCTTTCGTAGCCAGGCTGACACGTCGCCAACATCCCGTCCATTGCGGCGGGCGGGGCGCGGCGACGCAAGCGCGCGGTGGCGGGCGTCTACGCCAGTTCGCAGGCGCCGCCTGCGCAGGCGACGACCTGCTTGAGCTCGGTGAGGTCCTCCTCCTCGCGCAGCAGGGTGTAGTCCACCGGCTGGTAGACGAGCGAGTTCCACTTCGCGATGTCCTCGCGCGTGGTCACCGACTCGCGCGGCGCCTGGGCATAGGCCTTGTCGCCCTGGTCCTGCAGCAACGCCACGCCGGTGAAATGCTGGCGGTTCTCCCAGATGAAGTCGGCCACGGCCGGCCACTCGTCGCGGCGCACGGAGATCGTGCAGGAAACGTTGTGGTGGAGGCCGGGCGAGAATTTCTCGACCCGGCGGCCCGCCTGCACCCAATGCAGCTGCACGAGCCGCACATACTCGAGGTGTTTCACGGCCGAGAGATCTTCGCGGTAGATGCCGAAGGCCGGTCCTTCCACCGGGAAGGTGATGACCTCCGTGCGGCCGTTCAAATCGTAGACGCTCGATTCGACCATATGCGGATTGGCGCGCTTGAAATGCTGGAAGATCGGATCGTAGACATTGGTCTGCACGCGGCGGAAGTAGCGCAGGGAGTGGTGCGGGTGCAGGCCGCTGCTGGTGCCAAGGAGCAGGCTCGCCGTGCCCTCGGGTTTCACGCAGGTGGTGCGGGCGGCGGGATTGATGCCCAGCGCGCGGGCCACGACAGCGTTGACCGCCCTCACGACCGCCGCCCCGTTGCGCAGCACCGCCGGGTCGAGCAGCACCTCGGGCCGGTCGAGCACGCCGCAGATCGACACGCCGAGCAACGCCTCGCGCTCCGTGATCAGACGCGAGACCGGAGAGAGGTAGTTGAAGCTGGTGTAACCCGCCTGCAACGTGCCGATGACAGCGGCGTGCGCACAGAGCTCGTAGAAACGCCCCGGGGTTTCGGCAGCCGCGGCCGAGACGGTGGTGAGATTGCAAAACTGAACACCACTGAGCACGTCGCCTTCACGAAGCTCGCCCTCGTGGCCAAGCTCGCGCAGACGCGCGATGGCCGCGGCGTCGAGCTTGAGGCGCGGATGCAGACCGATCTCCACACAGGGATTGGCGCCGTATTCCGGATCCTCCACGAAATAAAAACCCGGTTCGCCAAATTGTTTCTGCGCCTCAAACAGCTTGTCGAACTGGGCGCGGGTGGCCTGAGCGCGCACGATGATCGCGGAGTTGTTGCTCGCAGTGCGTTGCGGATTGTCCTGGAACCAGTTGCCCGTCTTGGCGGCAATCATCTCCTCGTCGTCGGCGGAAAAAAGGCAAATGGTTGCCGAGCGCCGCACCCCGCCCGAAAGTACCGCCTTGGCGGCCCACATGAGGATGTCGTAGGTCTCGACGGGGCGCAGGCGGCGGCCGGCGGCGCGTTGCACCATATGTTCAATGCGCGTCAACGAATGGAACAGCGGTTCGGGACCGGGCGCCTTGCCACCGGAGGTGCGCAGCGGGGCGCCCGCCGGCCGGACGGCCGAATAGTCGAAGATCACACGGCGACCCTCGACCGCGGCCAGCATCAACTGATGCAATGCGTCGGCCCAGCCTTCGATCGTGTCGGGAACCACAAAGGTCGAGACGGGGGCGTTGGAGCGAAGCGGGGCGAGCGGCGGGAGCTTGGCCACATGATGGCGCTGGACGGAAAAGCCCACGCCGCAGCCGCAGAGCAGGAGGTAAAGCGTTTCGCGAAACGCCTCCAGCCGGTCAATATAGGTGAAGGCGCAGTTGTAGATGCGTGCGTGCTTGTTGAAAATCGCCTCGCCGCCGAACTGCAGGCTGCGCATCGAAGGCAGCACTTCGCGCCGCTCCACCGCGCCGAAGGCGGCATGAACGACCTCGTGCAGCCGGCCCAGCCGACCGATGCGCGTGAGATCCTCGGCGGCAACGTCGCCGGCCGAAAGCGCCGTGAGCGCAGCATCGCCGAGTGACGTGTCGGCGTAATGGGTGAGATGCATGTCACGGACGCGGCCAACGGCTTCCGCCCATGTCTCGCGGCGCCGAAGTTCGGGCGAGTAACGGGCGTAGCGGGAGATGGCTATAAAGTCCTGCAGTCCATTGGCGGGATGGGAAATGGGCACAGCAGAGCTATCCATGGTTGAAAATGGGTATAAAAAGCGTTGAGGATCTGGCCTACCGCTAAGCGGCATGGGCTGTATGAGCCCCAAGAGGCCTACTACCTGTTGTGGTTTGCGATATGGTCAACCACAACGTATAGCGTAAAATGCATTATTACGCTTCCTGATAGCCATATGGAAATAGCCGATAACGGCATTCTTTGCCCACCTAGGAGTTTTTAAACTGAGTTATATAAGTTACTCTACTCGCAAAAATCCTGGTGTTCCCCGGGGAAATTCCCGTAGTAAACTTCTTAAAGGAAAATCGTGGAATTAAGAAACCATGGACAATGCAAACGGGAACCATCATCGCCGCCGAACACGATGCTGGTGTGAAAGGAAAGCGATTTTTGCGCACGGCACGACCTGTGTTGGTGGATGGAGGCGACAGTTGATCGTCATGAGACTATGCTTATGAATGCGCTCGTCGTATTCTTTTCAGATGGCTGGTCCTTTCGACGGTGATCGCGCTTATGCGGAGATCAGAAAATCGAGGACATCCGGCGATGTATCAGTGGCGAGTACCTGATCCCATGGCATTGCCGGCTGAATCAACAACGGCATCTTACCCCGGACGACTCCTCGCGCGCACCCTTTTGTTTCTCGTCTGATTAAGATCCACTGGCAGCAAAAACCTGCGATCGACATCAGCTGAGACAAAACCAGTCAAACGGGTTTGTCGTGCGTTCAGCTGGAGCGGCGATACTCGCGCAGATGGCTTGGCGAGACGCCGTGCATCGCCTTAAAACAGCGTGAGAAGTGATAGGGATCGGCAAAACCAACACGCTGTGCTGCTTCCTTCACAAGTCCACCCGTCTCAACAAGGTATTCCGCCGCCAGGATCATTTTCCTGCGAAGAAGGTATTGGTATGGGCTGGTCCCCTGAAAGCGGCGAAAAAGCCGGCAGATACTCGTCGGCTTAATGCCGATGGCATCAGCGATATCCCCCAGCGTCATGAATTTCTCCACGCGAACATCGATCAACGCCTTGCAGCGCAAAAATAGTTCCTCGGCGGCATCGCCGTGTTGCGCCGGGTGCAATGTGAGGTCTTCGATCTTGAGTAAGAGCACCTCAAGACGCGCGGCACACAGCCGTGCGACGAGTCGTCCATGATGCTGACCTTCCCTTATCAAATCTTCAAATTCGTTGCGCACCTCGGCGTGCGCCATAAGCGTGCGCGCCTGTCCAGGCGCCACCCCAGCCCGCGTCAGGCGCATCGGCACGTCGGCTCCAGCCAGACATAGGAAATATTTCACCATCGGCCTGGCCGGGTCGGTACTGATCACGCAATCAGTCTCCGGCGCGTAAGCGAAAACTGTCCCAGGTGCCAGCCCGGCCTCGCTACCGTTGAGGCGCACCCTGCCCGCTCCCTCGGCAACGTATTCAAGGCCGTAATAGACAAATGCCGACCGGCGCACGAGGTAATCGACGTTGCAGGTTTCGCAACCACCGAAGATCAGCGTGAAGCGGGAGGCCCGGGCCGGCGCGAGCTTCAGAAAAAAATAGCGCCCCGCGGAGACCTGCTGGGACAGCAGGCCGGCGCGCTCGCGGGAAGATTCCATATTCGCCACGTCTTCACGGACAATGCGGCAGGCTGTTCTTCGAAGCAAGCCATGTTGGGGCAATAATCTCCATCATGTTGCCTAGATTTTCCATTCCACCCGACAATACTCTGTTGGTATAATTATTGCACATCCTCGTTTATCACACAGCAACCATGGACAATTTTCTCTAGGCCGGGGAAGGCCGGCCTTCACCCAACCGTCTGCTTTCACCATTACTCCTGATGAAAAAGCTTCCGAAGAAAACCGTCCTCCTCATCGCCAATGGCGATCTGCGCCAGTCTGCCAACGAGGTCTGCTGGCCTGCCCAGCAGGCCATGGAGCGAAAGCTCACCGCTGCCGTTGCCCGGTTTGGACACCGCCTCGTTCGCGCCCATCCTTATAAGCCCGCGCTTAAGCACGGTTTCATCGGCTCGCAACGGGAGGGCATGGAGGTGTTCGCCTCCCTCGACCCCAAGGCTCCGCTTATCGTCGCCGAGGCGGTGTGGCAGTACTCGCACCACCTCCTTCATGGCCTCATCTCGCATCAGGCGCCGATTCTAACCGTGGCCAACTGGTCCGGTACCTGGCCCGGCCTCGTCGGTATGCTCAACCTCAACGGCTCGCTTACCAAGGCCGGCGTGAAGTATTCCTCGGTCTGGAGTGAAGACTTTACCGACGAGTTCTTCCTCAAGGGCCTCGCCGCCTGGCTAAAGACCGGCGTCGTGATACACAAGACCGCGCACGTAAAACCACTGGCCACGGCCCATGTGCCGGCGAAGGCGAAGTCTGTCGCGGCAAGGATCGCCACCGCCCTCCGCCACCGAAAAGCGATCCTGGGGGTATTCGACGAAGGCTGCATGGGCATGTTCAATGCCATTATCCCCGATGATCTTCTTTTCCCCACCGGCGTCTACAAGGAGCGCCTCTCGCAGTCTGCGCTCTACTATGGCGCCACCCAGATTCGCGACGAAGAGGCGCGCGCCGTTTACGAATGGTATCTCTCCAAGGGATTCAAATTTCATCTGGGCAAAGACGAGGCCACCGAGCTGACCGAGCACCAGGTGCTCTGGCAGTGCAAGACCTACATCGCCGCCTGCCGCATCGCCGACGAATACGGCTGCGACACCATCGGCATCCAGTACCAGCAGGGTTTGAAGGATCTGCTCCCCGCCTCTGATCTCGTCGAGGGCACGCTCAACAGTTCCGACCGGCCGCCGGTGAAGAATGCGCGGGGCGAAATCATCCGCGCCGGCGAGCCCATCCCGCATTTCAACGAAGTCGACGAGTGCGCCGGGCTCGATGGTCTGTTCACCAACCGCGTCCATCGGGCGCTCGGTCAGCCGGTCGAAAACACCTTGCACGATTTGCGCTGGGGCGATTGGGACAAGAGCGGCAGCACGGACGAATACGTGTGGGTCTTCCTCATCTCGGGCAGCGCGCCAGCCGAGCATCATGTGGGTGGGTGGGCGGGCAGCGACTCGCTGCGGCAGCCACCGATGTATTTCCGCCTCGGCGGCGGCACGCTGCGCGGCATCGCGAAACCTGGCGAAATTGTGTGGTCGCGCGTGTTCGTCGAGAACGGCCGGCTCAAGATGGACCTCGGCCGTGCCAAAGTCATCTCGCTCCCGCGCGAAGAGACCGAGCGCCGCTGGCAGGAGACCACGATGCAGTGGCCGATCATGCATGCCGTGACCTACGGCGTTACGCGCGACCAGATGATGGCACGCCACAAGGCCAATCATATCCAAGTCGCCTATGCTCATAGTGCGCCGGAAGCCGACCTGGCCCTTTACACCAAGGCCGCGCTTGCAGCCGAGCTGGGTCTCGAAGTCCACCTTTGCGGCACCAAGGCCGGTGGCGAGTCATTCTAGCCGGCGGCGGCTTTTTTCATCACTGGGTGCCACCGGAAAACCTTTCCCGCTGCTCCGGCGGTAGATCCCCTTGGGAACATGCCCCATCCCGGCATTGTTGATAGACTCAAAAATCGTCGCTGGCGTGAACACTCCAAAAGCGAACAGATGCCGGTCATGTTTTCCCCGGTATTTATTTTGCAACTGGTAAATTCGCAGAAGCGTGCTACCGTATTATCAAGATGAACAAAAAACTATTCCCAGGATTGCTGGATGCAGTAATGCAGAAAAACGGCATCAATCAGGTTCAACTGCATAAGCTCACCGGCATCGCGGTTTCCCGGATTAACAACTATCTTCAGGCCAAGTATCGCACCATCAAGCCGGCTCATATCCAGGCGATTTGCGAGAAGGTCACCGGCGATAATGTTGAACGCGCCGAGCTCGTTAAAACCTATCTCCTCGACCTGCTGCCCGACGCCATGAAGAACGTCATCGAAATCAAGGCACTCACCAGCGTCCGTGATTTCGAGGATTGGTATCTCCGCCGCAACCGCCTGCCGCGCGATTTTGCCGGCGAGTTCGAGGATCTCTACAAATTGTGTGTCTCCTTCCCGCGGGTCCGCACGCGCACCGCCGACTGGATCCAGCTCATGAAGGAGTGCTCCTCGAAGTAGGCCGTCACGCCAACACTGGCCCCCGGATCGCGATCGTTTGAGTCAGGGCTGCTTCGTTTAAGCCTTTTCAGCCTTTCCGGGGACGCGCAGTCTGAGCGGGTGCGCGTCCTCATTGCTTTTGATAAATTTAAAGGCTCCCTGAGTGCGCCGCAGGCATGCGACCTCGCGGCCCGTGCGCTCCACGGACGGCACCGCGACTGGCAGCTCGATCTCTGCCCGCTCACCGACGGTGGCGACGGTTTCGCGGACATCCTTACGAAAGCGGCGGGCAGCCAGTGCCTGTCGTTCAAGGTGGCCGGGCCGCGTGGCGGATTTGTTGATGCCAGCCTGGGAATGGTGGCCCCGCACAAGATTCCTGCTTCTGCCGGGCATTGGCTTCAGCTGCCGGATCCGGTGTTAAAATCCGGGAAGCCGATCGCCATCATCGAAATGGCCGCCGCCAGTGGCCTCAACCTGCTGCCACCGGAGCAACATGATCCATGGCAAACCACGACTTATGGCACCGGCCAGCTCATTCGCGCCGCGACGGAGCTGGGCGCCGCCGCTATTCTCCTCGGAGCGGGCGGCAGCGCCACCAATGACCTTGGGCTGGGCGCGCTGGCTGCGCTCGGCTTGGAATTCCGCGGCTTCGATGGCGGCAAAATCCGGCCGCCGGTACCTGCTCACTGGGAACGAATCGCCAGTCTTGATGGTGGTGTGTTTCCCTCAATCCCCCCGATTTTCATAGCCTGTGATGTGACGAATCCGCTGTCAGGCCCGCGTGGTGCCGCGGCAGTCTATGGTCAGCAAAAAGGCCTGCGATCTGAAGACCTGCCCCGCATGGAGGCAGCAATGGAACGCATGGCCCGTCTGCTCTGCGCTTACTGCGGCCAGCCGGCCATGCTGACGGAGACGCCAGGAGTAGGGGCGGCAGGCGGTCTCCCCTTCGGCCTGCTGGTGGGTGCGCATGCCCGACTGATACCGGGTTTTGACCTGGTGGCGGCATGGCTCAATTTGAGGGCGCGCATTGCAGCTGCAGACATCGTCGTGACGGGTGAAGGCTGCTTCGACGAAAGCTCCCTCTCTGGCAAGGGCCCCGGCGCCGTGGCGACACACGCGGGAGCACTAGGGAAGACGGTTCATGTGTTCGCCGGAAGATGCACTGCCACTGCATCCGGCAAGGGCTGGCACCTCCACACCATCACACCGGCCGGTCATCCCTTGGAACGGGCGAGTTGTGAAGCACCCGAGCTGCTGGTACGCACTCTTCGAGCCGTGTTTTGAAAAGTAGCGGGCGGGCCTCGTGATTTCCCTGGCGCGCTGGCGAACACCTCATCCGGCACCATCGCGGAAAGGCTTGCAGCCCAAACTTGGTTCCGACTCGACGCGCCGTCGCTTCCCGCCAAAGTGATTGTGCACATGGCCGTGTCGTCCCGACCGCGAGTACTATCTTTCCTCACTGCGACTTTGTCGCTTTTGTTTGGTTTTCTCGGCTGCTCGTCGGCGGCATCGCGCGCATCCTCGTCAACTTCACCGGGTCAGCCCGCGCCTGCGGCAGCGATCGTGACAAAACCAACGCCCGCTCCGCCGGTGGAGCGACCTGAGAACACCTTTCCGGTAATGCTCGGCATCGACGTGCTCGAGAGCCAGGGCTTCGCCGCCGTCAAGGGCAAACGCATCGGCCTGCTCACGCATGCGGCCGGCGTGAACCGCCGCGGCGTGAGCACCATCGAGGTGCTGCGGCGCGCACCGGGCGTGAAGTTGGTGGCGCTCTTCGGGGTTGAACATGACATCTATGGCGAGCTGCCGGCTGAAAAAAACTACTCCGACTACATCGACAAACGCACCGGCTTGCAGGTGTTTTCCCTCTACAGCGGCAAGTCCCGCAAGCCAACCAAAGCCCAGCTCAAGGGTCTTGATGCGCTGGTGATCGATCTGCAGGACATCGGGGTGCGCTCTTATACCTACACGAGCGCCATGAAACTGGCGATGGAGGCGTGCTTTGAGAATGGACTCGAGGTCGTCGTGCTGGACCGGCCCAACCCGCTGGGCGGCCTCAAAGTGGACGGCCCATCGCTCGATCCTGAATGGGTGAGCTATGTGGGCGAATTCCGCATTCCTTACGTCCATGGTCTTACGATCGGCGAACTTGCCCTCATGGCGGCCAAGGCTCCCGGCGTACTCGCCGTGTCGGAAGCCGTGCGCCTGAAAGGCCGCCTGACCGTCGTGCCCATGCGTGGTTGGCGGCGCGCCATGCGCTGGCCCGACACCGGGCTGGCGTTCTTCCCCACCTCGCCTCTGGTTCCGAATTTCGCCGCGTGCGTTGGGTATGCAATGACCGGCCTCGGCTGTTCTCTGGGTGGCTTCCGCCACGGGATTGGCGAACAATACCCTTTTCGAGGTCTGTCTCATCTGACGGTTAAGAGTGAGATCGTCGAGCGCGAGCTGGTCGCGCTCCATCTTCCCGGTCTGCAGTTCCGCCGGGTGGCCGTGCCCGACAAGAACGGCAAACCCACCACGGGACTCTACATCGAAGTCGTCGACTGGGATGCATGGCGCCCCACCGAACTCAGCTTTTATCTCATGAAGCTGGCCTGCAAGCTTGAGCCCAAAAACCCTTTTGCCGCCGCGTCCGCGAGTAATGCCAATAATTTTCTCCGCCACATGGGATCGACCGCTTTTTTTAGCGCCCTCAAGCGCGATGGGGCCAGGGTTGACGTCGAGAGCTTCCTCGCCGACTGGCGCAGGCGGGCGCAGATCTACCAGCAGCAGGCCCGGCGCTATTGGCTCTATCCCGAATGAAGCTGCGTCCGGGACCTTCCAGTGGAGTCAACCGGATCCCGATGTCCTAAACATGCCTTCCGACATTGAAATGAGCAGATGTCCCCATTGCTGGGGGCCCTCGCAGGGGGCAATGCTGGCCACCGGGGTCTTCGCGGTGTTTCCCGGCAGGCCTGTGCTGGCAGACATGGAGAGCCACCCCGGGGGAACTCCCCGCGCGCGGGCACCTCTTGCTGGCCGAATAACCATGGTCTGGCCGCGGGAATGCACGATGAATTGTTTTGAAGGGCTTTTCGAGTCGATGGTGTTATGCTGTCTGCCATGGGCACCTCCGTGTGCCCTGGCATAGTAGGTCAACCTTGCCCGCTCTGTCATCGTCTCCGCCTTGGCGAAGGCGGCGCAGGGTGGCAAATATCATCATGCATCCTCCATCCGATCCGCTTGATCCCCTGCTCGACCGCTGGCGTGAAACCCCGGAGCCGCCGCCGTACATGGCGGCCGAGGTCTGGCGTCGCATCGCCGCCGTTGAAAACCGTGTTGCCCGGCCTGGTCTCTTCGCCCGTATGGAGGCC
>CAJAKX010000058.1 GCA_903940425.1 uncultured Opitutia bacterium
CGAAATCATTGTCGCCACGCCCGGCCGGCTGCTCGACCTCATGGAGCAGGGCCACGCCCTGCTCGATCGTGTGGAAATCTTCGTCCTCGACGAGGGTGACCGGATGCTCGACATGGGCTTCGCGCCTGATGTGAAGCGCATCCTCGCGAAACTGCCGTCGCCGCGGCAGTCGCTCCTCTTTTCCGCCACCATGCCGGAAGAAATCCGCCAGCTCGCGAACCGTTTCCTCCACGACCCCGTGCACATCGAGGTGTCGCCGGTCGCCTCGACCGTCGACAGCGTCGAGCAGCGCGTCTGCCACGTGCAGCGCAGCGACAAGCACCGGCTTCTCGTCCACACCCTGGCCCGGCACGCCGAGGGGCTGGTGCTGGTTTTCTCCCGCACCAAGCACGGGGCCAACCGCCTCGCCCTCAATCTCGAGCGTGACGGCATCCGCGCCACCGCCATCCACGGCAACAAGTCGCAGGGGGCACGCCAGCGCGCGCTGGAGGACTTCCGCACCGGCCGGACCCGCGTGCTCGTCGCCACCGACATCGCCGCGCGCGGCATCGACGTGAAGGGCATCGCCCTGGTGGTCAACTTCGACATCCCGGAGGAACCGGAAGCCTACGTGCATCGCATCGGCCGCACCGCGCGAATGGGTGCTTCCGGGTTTGCCCTTTCATTTTGCGATCCATCGGAGCGGGCTTCGTTCCGCGACATCCAACGGTTGATTCGCCAGACGATACAGGTTCATGCCGATCATCCTTACGCCGCAAATGCGCCCACGACGGTGCAGCCGGAGAAAGCGTCAGGCCTGCCGTCCCAGCCGGCGCGGCCAGCCGGTTCCGGCTTCCGCTTCTGGCGGTCCAACCGCCGGCCGCGGCGAGCCGGCTATGGCAGTTACGTGCCTGCACCGGGGCGCCGCTGACAAGGCAGACGCTGGCGTCCGTCGGGCGAATCCGACGGCGCCCATTGATTCGTTGCCGGGCAGGGGCGATACGCCTAGCCGTGCCCCTTCTTCAATCGCGTTCGCGGAGGCGGTAAAACTCCCATTGCGCCCGGTCGAGTTTCTCCAGGGCTTCCTGGATGGCGTTCGCGGCACAATCGGAGAATTGGCGCACGTCCTCCGTAATGGTCGCAAGGGTGACGCGGATGATCTGCAAATCCTCATCGAGAATCTGCCGTTCGGGGGAGACTGAGTGCTGCATACCCGTTTTAGACGCCGGAACCCCCAAGCAGGTTCCAAACAAGGCGGGGTCACTTTAGCGGCGCCGTTTTTTTCTCCAGATAACGCAGACCCAGGGCCACCACGGCCGCCCAGGCGAGCACCTTGAACTCCCCGCGATCGAGCGCCTGTTCGATCTCATGGCGGCTGAGCAGCAGGAGTTCCTGCTGCTCCAAGTCATCGGCGTGGCGCTCGCCCTGCGGTTCCGCATTCAAAGCCAGGAAAAAATGGGCGGTGCCGGCTCCGCGATTGGAATCGACCACGCTGCGGCTTAGAGCGTGCCATTCAGTTGCGACATAACCGGTTTCCTCGAGCAGCTCCCGCTGCGCGGCGCGCAACGGATCCTCTCCTGGTTCGAGATATCCGCCGATCGGCGCCAGGGAAACACCCTTCACCGCGTACTTGAACTGCCGGAAGCACAGGAAGCGGCCGGCGGCCGTGCGTGCCAGTACGTTGGCATAGTCGGGGGTGATCAGCCACGGCCAGTCAGGAATGCGCCGCCCGTCGGGCAGTTCGAGCTCATGGATCTCGACCGTAAGAAAACGGTTGGGGTGGCAGACGACGCGTTTGGTTAGGGTCTTCCAGGGTTGCATGAGAGAGTTTGGATTCTGCGCCGGCGCCGGCCGGCCATACGAGTGGATTGTCGAAGCGACGCGGATCCCCAAGGTGGTGGTCAGAAGCCACGCAAATCGGTGCTGGTGCGGCGGGACAGACCCTCCTTGGGCAGGCGCCTGAGCACGACGTATTGAATCCCGTGTTTCCGGCAGAACTCCCGCTTCTCCGGCTTGTCGCCGTCTTCGTTGACGGCGTACATGTCGGGTCCGATTTTGGCGATTTCCGGTTCGGCATCCATCCAGCCCATGCCCGAGGAGACCAGCGCCTGCTTGACGTAACGGATGGAGCCGGCGACATAGCGGCGTTCCTCCTCCTTGAAGAGGGGATGTCCCGGCCCTTTGAGCAAACGAAGGTTCTCGTCGTGGCCCACCACCACGAACAGGTCGCCCAGTCCGGAGACTTCCTCGAAAAACCGGACGTGGCCCGAATGGAACAGGTCATAACAGCCGGTGACGACGACTTTTTTTCTGCCGGATGGCGGCTCGGCCGGTGGTTCGGGAAATCCGGCCATATCCCGGGCGGTCAGGACGCGATAGTCCAATCCGTGCGCGGCGCAGAAAGCCTTTCCGGCCGGCGTGGCGCTCTTCTCGTCAACGACCCAGACGTCCGGCTTGATGGAAGCCAGATCGGGCAGGGCGTGGGGATCGACGTTCGCGCCCAAGGGATGGAGTTGCGTCACGTAGCGCACTGCCTTGATGACATACGCCCGCTCCGCCTGGGGAAACCTGGGCTCCCGGCCGGTGAACGCCCGGATGGCTTGATCCGACCACAGCAGGACATGCAACTCCCCCAGTTTGGAGGCTTCCTGGAAAAAACGAAGATCGCCGGAGTTCAGCTGGTCTAGACCGGAGGAAACGATGACCTTCGTCATGGCTTCAATCACGCGATCCGGACATGCACCCGGAAGGAGCCGGGCACCGGTTTGCTTGAAACCACGGTCAGGTAGCCGCCGCCGCAGCCGGAATACATGGCGCCCGGGTACCTGGCCTGATAGTGACGCAGCAATGCCAGGAGATCCATCTTGATGGACGGATGCCTGACGGTGTGGGGAAGGAGCTTCTCCCAGCATGCCATGGTTTCATTCAGCGAGGCGCCCAGTGCATCGATGTCTTTCCCGACAATGGCGTCATAGCATGCCTGGCCCGACCGGCCCAGCCGGCGGATCCATTCGGGATCAAGGTTCTTGATTCCAAGCGGATTGTAGCCGTCCGGTCTTGGCAAGACCGGCAGCAGGTGGATGACCCGCTCGAACCAGCGGGCGATCCCGGGTTCGTTGTTCGATTCGATTAACTTCGGAAAAACCCCGCCGCGATAACCGGCGTCGTAATCCAGCCGGCTGACGCCCGGGTAGACCAGGCCGATCATGTCCTGCGTTCCCGACGGCTCCGCCTTCCCGCGGTTTTCCTCGGCGTAGAGTTCCTCAACCAGTTCTCCCGGATCTTTGTCGGGCAGCCGGCCCTTCCACAACTGCAGGGCGATCTTGCGGGAGCCGGTGGCCATGCCGGCGCGATCCATCAGATGAAACGCGGGCTGCAGGCTGACCACCACCATCGATCCCGGCGGGGCCGGATTGAGCTTGGAGACAAACGGCTGGTCAATCCAGCCGCCGGCCAGCTGGAGGCGATAGGGAAAATCGCCGATTGCGTCAGTGATTCTGCGACTGGCGTTTGCCGGCATGATCGTGCTGCTCGCTGCGCGATTTCGCCCACAATCCGGGCCGCTTCGGTTGGGTCAAGGAGCGTCCTTTACCGTCTTTCGGCCGGCTTTGCGGTCATGGTACTGCTGCTCAATCCACTGGTAGGTTGTCGTCAGGCCCTGGCTGATCGGGATGCTGGGCTTCCAGTTGAGGATTCGCTTGATCATGGTGTTGTCGCTATTGCGGCCGGCGACGCCCTTCGGTGCATCAAGGATGTATTTCCGCTTCAGCTTCACCCCTCCGATCTGCTCGGCGAGGCTGGCGAGTTTGTTGACCGAGATCAGCTCGCTGGTGCCGAGGTTGATCGGTGTCGCGATGAGTTCGTTGCAATGCATGATCTTGTCGATGCCAAGGAGGCAGTCGTCGATGTACATGTAGCTGCGGCACTGCGAGCCGTCGCCCCAGATCTCGAGGGTATCCGCACCCTGGTCCTTGGCGATGATCACCTTGCGGCACAGCGCCGCCGGCGCCTTCTCGCGGCCGCCGTCCCACGTGCCCCACGGCCCGTAGACGTTGTGGAAGCGGGCGATGGCGGTCCGCACGCCGCGCTCGGCGGTGTATTCCTGGCAGAACATTTCGGACATCAGCTTTTCCCAGCCATAACCGCGCTCCGCGCAGGCGGGATAGGCATCCGTTTCCTTCAACGCCCGGCTATGCGGGTCCGCCTGCAGCTTCGTATTGTAGGCGCAGGCCGAGGATGAATAGAAGTAGCGCGCCACGCCGGCGCGGTAGGCGGCCTCGAGGAGATGCGTGTTGATCAGGATGCTGCGCAGGCACAGGACGCGGAACCGTTCGATAAACCCCATGCCGCCCATGTCCGCCGCCAGATTATAGACCTCAACCGCGCCCTCAACGGCGCGCTTGCAGTTGTCCTCGTTGGACAAATCCATGCTGAGGCACTCCACTCCGCCGGTCCGTTGGTACCACTCAGG
This sequence comes from uncultured Opitutia bacterium, assembly GCA_903940425.1. GTDB lineage: Bacteria > Verrucomicrobiota > Verrucomicrobiia > Opitutales > Opitutaceae > Fen-1467. The sequence goes on from CAJAKX010000058.1 coordinate 4,451, forward strand.
AAGCGGCTTCCGGTCGACCGCCCGGATCCGGGTGAAGCCCTTCTCCGTGAAATAGCGCACCAGGGAGCCCCCGATGAAGCCGCCGGCTCCGGCGACGAGAATCAGGTCGTTCTTCCCACAGACGGTGAATGTTGGTTTCTTCATAATCTTGTTTTGGTTCCATGCCGGCGGGCGGCCCGGCAGGGCCGTTTTGACCGGGAGAAACCGCGACTCTAGGCATACCGCAGATTGGATTTCAATGGCGAATCTTGACCCGGCCGCCAGGTTGATCACGTTACAGTGAGTGGAACACCACCCTCTCCCTACCTCATGAAAGTCGTCTGCGCCTGGTGCCAGAAGCTGCTGGTGGATGACACCACCGGCGAAGCCAGAATTTCCCACGGCATCTGTGAAGACTGCCTGCGAAAGATGCAGGGGGAAACCGCCGTCAACCTGACCGACTTCCTCAACGAGCTCGAATTCCCCGTCCTGGTGACGGACCGCGACTGGGTGGTCATTGAAGGGAACCGTGCCGCCGGGAAAATCCTGGGCAAACCCGTCACCCGGCTGAAACAGGTGCGGGGAGGCGTGGCGATCGAATGTTATTACGCGGGTCTGCCGGAGGGGTGCGGCAAAACTCCGCAATGTCGCGGCTGCGCCCTGCGCAAGAATATCTCCGACACATACGCCGACGGACAGCCGCGTTACGGCCTGTATGCACAGCAGCAACTCATGGCGGGCGACGCGCCCCGCATGGCGCAATTCCGTTTCTCCACGCAGAAAGTGGGGGGAATGGTGATGTTTGCGATCGAGGAGATCAAGGACCTGGGCTCAGGTCCTAGACCCGGCGGGGGAGACCTGCCCCGGGATAATCCGAGGCAGGTCGAAGGAACGGCCTAAGCCGGCTTCCGTGAGTTCTCGCGGATGGCGCGGATGGTGTCAGCCGGGATTCCCAGCCATTGCAGGAACGCCTCGTGGGCCTGCGGATGGCGGGTCTCGAAGAGCGCATGCAGCCGGTGCTTCTGCTCGTCGGTGATGCCGGCCTCGTCCAGGAGGGCGACGAACTGGTCTTTGGTGATCGTTTTCATGATGGATGCCTTGGTTTCTGTTGAATGCCCCGCCGTCGGGCGGTGCGTGATTGCGAGACCTTGGGGTGTGAACCCATAGTCACCTCCAGAAAAATCGTCGCTCCCGGGCCAGCGCTTCTGCACTGCCCCGCAACTTTTCGGACGACCGGCGTGTTATGAGAGGTGACGGCCATCCGGCCTGACAGGCAACACCCAACCCATCCCTCCCACTATGAATCGCATTCTTCGCACCTCCGCTGCCTTCGCGGCGCTTATTCTTGCGTCCGCCGCGGCATCCTCCGCCGCCGACCCGGCCCCCGGTTATGTTGATTTCGGCAGGATTGTGCCCTCGACCGAGGGCAAGTTCGTCGAGGTCAATCTTTCCGAAGGGCTCCTCAAGTTTGGCTCGATGTTTGCCTCCAAGCAGGAGCCCCAGGCCGCCGATGTGCTCCGCAACCTCAAGCATGTGCGCGTCAACGTCGTCGAACTCAGCGACGCCAACCGCAGCCAGATCATCGAGCGCGTGAAGACGATCCGTCAGGAACTGGAAACCGCGGGCTGGACCCAGATCGTCAACGTCCGCGAGCAGCCCAAGGGCGACGACGTCCAGATTTACGCCAAGATGCGCGGCGCGGAAGCCATTGAAGGGCTCGTCGTCACCGTGATCGATGGCAACCACGAGGTCGTGCTGGTCAATATCGTGGGCGACATCAAGCCCGAGCAGATCGCCACGCTGGCGGAGCGCTTCAATATCGATCCGCTCAAGAGGGTTGATTTCGCCGGGACCAAACACTCCGGAACCTAAATCAAGCTTCGTTGCGCCTGCCCATGAATGCTCCCGCCACCGCGTCCCGGCCACGCCACCGCATCTGGCCATGGATTCTCGGGCTCATCCTGACGCCTTTTGTCATGCTGGGCGTTCTGATCGCCGGCGCGATTCATCTCAACAGCGATGCCGCGGCGCTCCGCCGGCAGGTCATGGCCGCCACGGGAAATAACTGGCACACCAAGGTCCAGTTTAGTGTCGGCCCCGTCCTCCTGGGTGCCGCGCGCACCGGCGTGTCGTTCATCCACGACGTACCGCCTGAGGTCCGGGAGGTGCTGCGCGCCGTGCGCTCCGCCAGTGTGGGGGTGTACGCGCGAAGGGGAGCGATGGATGGAGGAGGGCGGCGCGCCGAGCTTTTCGCCGCGACTGACCGGATGATGGCCCGGCGCGGCTGGACGCGCATCGTAGGCGTGGCCGACACCGGCGACATCGTGCTCATTTACCTGCCGACGCAGAGTGAGGACTTGCAGCCCTCGCGGGTTTGCCTCGCCGTGTGCAACGACCGGGAACTGGTGGTCGTGGCGGCGGGTTTCGAGGCCAATGCCCTGGCCGGGCTGATCGCCCGGGAAATGGATGGCCGCCTGCCCGTCAAGCTGTAGGGCGCACCTTCAACAAAAGATTGTTTGCCGCGAAGGAAACGGAGAGAACAGCGACCGGCCCATTGCCGCGGCTGCGATCTCCTGTGAAACCCGTTCTGCCGACCATCGTTCATCTCGATGCCGATGCGTTCTTCGTGTCGGTCGAGCAGGCGCTGGATCCGGCGCTGCGCGGGAAAAAGGTGGCGGTCGGCGGACGGCAGCGCGGGATCATCTCGTCGGCCAGCTATGAGGCGCGCGCCTGCGGCGTCTACACGCCGATGCCTACGGCCCGGGCGTTCAAGGTATGCCCGGACCTCATTCTGGTGGACCACACCTCCGGCCGCTACGGCGAATACTCGCGGCGGCTGTTCGACCTGTGCGAGGAGCTCACGCCGGTGGTGGAGCGGCGCTCGGTCGACGAGGGGTACCTTGACGTCAGCCCCTGCGGATTCACGACGCCGGCGGAAATCGAGGCCGCGGTGCGGGCGCTGCAGGACCGCATCCGGCAAAAGTTGCTGATCACGGTTTCCTTCGGCCTTGCGGGCAACAAGCTGGTCGCGGCCATCGCCAGCAAGCTGCGCAAACCGCGCGGTTTCGTGGTCGTGCCGCCGGGCACAGAGGCGGCCTTTCTCGCACCCCTGGAGGTGGGACGCCTGCCGGGCATCGGCGTGAAGACCGAGGCGATGCTTCAGGCGAAGGGCATCCGGCTCGTCCGCGACCTGCTGGCGCGGACCGAGGCGGAACTGCACGCGCTGTTCGGCGACTACTGGCGCGAAGTGATCGCGGCCGCGCGCGGCGAGGACGCGTCAGCCGTGGAGACCGTTGACGAGAACGCAAAGTCCTACTCTCAGCAGGAAACGTTTCCCAAGGACATTGGCGAACCCGCCGCGATCGAGCGCATCGCGAAGCGCATGATCGACGAGCTCATGCCCAAGATCCGCGCCGACAAAAAGCGCGTGCGGACGATGACCGTCAAGGTGCGTTATCCCGGCATGGAAAACGCGGCCGCGGGGCAAAGCCTGGCGGCGTCCACGGACCTGGAGGCGCCATTTTATCCGCTGGTGCGGCCGCTCCTGCAAAAGGCCTGGACGAGGCGACGGCCGCTGCGACTGGTGAGCGTGCGGCTTTCCGGTGTGGAAGACGGTCCGGCGCAGTTGGAAATGTTCGCGGAGGGAGAGGAGAAACGCCGCCGGCTGGCCGGTGTTCTGGACCAGCTCAACCAGCGCGGGCGCAATGTCGTGGTGCAACACGGGCACCAGCTGGACGGGACGGCGGA
>CAJAKX010000059.1 GCA_903940425.1 uncultured Opitutia bacterium
GCCCACTACGCGCTGGGAATCCTGTTATCCAGCCAGCCGGATCGCCGGCCGGAGGCGCTGGCCCACTTGGAGGCGGCATTGAGGATCAAACCCAATTTTGCACCGGCCCGGGAGTGGATCGCCCGGCTGCAGGCCGCCCGACCCTAGCCCGCCTTCCGCTGTTGGAGCATCACAACAATACACGTCATCGATCCATCGTCCGGTTGTTCAAGAGCAAAACCCCAATGCATACTCCAATGAAAATACAGCTATTCCTCCCCATCGCAGCGGCCCTGGTGGCGGCAACCGTTCTCGCGGCCCAGGAACCGGTGAGTGAATTCGTCGGCCTCGCGACCATCCGCCCGGAGATGAAATCGCGGCGCGTCGGCAGCTACGATCGCACCGGCGGCAACGCGGACAACGTCTCGTACGTCGCGGACGGGGCCAAAGTGAACATTATGGACGTGCCAGGCGCCGGCATCATCACCCACATCTGGATCACCCTGGCGCCCGGGGCGGACACGCTGAACCGCAACGATGTCATCATCCGGATGTTTTGGGACGGAAAGCCGTATCCCTCGGTCGAGGCGCCGGTCGGCCCGTTCTTTGGCAACGGCTGGGGCGAGGCCTATAATTTCGTCAGCGCGCCCCTGGCCGTCACGCCCGGCTGGGGAAAATCGTACGTGAGCTACTTTGCGATGCCCTTTGCCGCCGGGGCGAGGATCGAGATCGAGAACCAGAGCGGACGCACGATCGACGCCCTTTACTTCAATATCGACTACGTGGAGGTTCCGCAGTTGCCCAAGGATCTCGGCCGCTTTCACGCCTGGTACAATCATCAGCTCACCGAGGCCCTGCCCGGGGGCGAGAACGAGTGGGGCCTGCTGGGGAAATCCGGGAGCAACCGCGACGGCCGGCGCAACTACGTCTTCGCCGACATCAAGGGCCGGGGCCACCTCGTCGGCGTCAACTACTACGTCAATTGTCCGAGCACCATGTGGTACGGCGAGGGCGACGAGATGGTGTTCATCGATGGCGATGCCGAGCCCACGCTGAACGGCACCGGCACCGAGGACTATTTCAACACCTCCTGGTCGCCCAAAGAGTTGTTCCAGCATCCGTACTTCGGCTACGCCCGGGTGAACAATGAAACGGGCTGGCTGGGGCGCACCCATCTCTACCGCTTCCACATCGCCGACCCCATCTACTTCGAAAAGTCCTGCCGCTACACCATCGAGCACGGGGACAACGACAACCTGACGCTGGATCTGGCCTCGGTCGCCTACTGGTATCAGGACACCGCCAGTCCCCTGCCCCGGACTTTCACCAAGCAGGAGCGCCAGCCGATGCCGGCCATCACGCCGTCCGACATTCATCTCTGGCGGGATGCCTGGCGCAAGGCGCACGGGAACACCCCGACCCTCTGGGGCAACGAACGCCAGCCCTAGGGTGTGTCTTCAAACCGCAAAACAGCCTCCTAAATGAACCTCTAGCTGCAGCGGCACGTAGCGCGGTGTTTTAACCCGCGCTCATCCGCCAGCGCAGGCTGAAGCGCTGCGCTACGCCTGCCAGCCTCCCAATTTCGTAGTACAGGACAGTTTGACGCCAGCCCTAGTCGGCGGCGCCATCTTCCGGCCGGCCCCGGCGTCAGCGGATCTGAAAAGGCCGGACGCCGGAGAAGCGCGGATTACCGGCTCTTGTTGCCCAGTTGCTTCGCGGCCGCCACCTGCTGCTTTTTCCGGACGACATCGGCGGCCTTGGCCTGCTTCTGTGTCGCCTGTTTCTGGAAGGATTTCGGGGATCTGTCACCCATGATGGATTTCCTCTTGATTGGGGGTTGCTCACCTGCGGCAGTTGGTTCTCCGGAGGCAGGATTACCCTATCCGGTCACCGCGGGCATTGCAAACATCCATCGCGGACGCCTGGCCTGCAACCGGTTTTCCGGGAAAGATCCAGGGAGACGGAGTTTGAGTATGGGGTCCCCTGGCACTACGGTGTCCGGGAAATCATGCCACCCGATGACCAAGACCATGGGCCGGAAGGACGAACCACGGCTCACTTCGTATCGAAGGATCCACTGCATGGCGTCACGCTGGAGATGATGCTTCACCAGTTGGTGGCCGTCTACGGCTGGGAGGAAATGGGGAGGACCATCCGGATCCGGTGCTTTACCCACAAGCCCAGCATCAGCTCCAGTCTGGAGTTCCTCCGAAAAACCTCGTGGGCCCGGAAGAAAGTGGAAGACTGGTATCGGCTGACCAAAGCCAGGTCCAGGACGCCGTAGCTTCCACCTCGTGGATCACGCCCCGCTTCCTGCAGCCCGCCCTCCACTCCGAAAGGCAATTGGTGCGACTCGACCCCGGCTGCCACCCTCGAACGCCCAGCTCTTCGCCTGGACCAGGGTCAACGTCCGCCCCAAAACCCTCAGTAGTAAATACGCGGACTTAAGAAACTAGATACTAGCTCTTGAACTACCCGGCGAATCGCGGAAAGTAAGCGGTCATGGATGCCGAAATCACGCCCACCCCGAATGGACCGCTGCATGCGCAGCGAATCAAGACGCTGAAAAATGACCGGGGAGAATCCATCGACACGGACGAGTCGATTTTCCTCTGCCGCTGCGGCGCGTCGAAGAACAAACCCTATTGCGATGGTGCCCATAACGCGGCCGGGTTCTCCGACCAGCGACTGCGCGCAAAAGACAGTTCCGTCTCCGAATTTGTCGGCAAAGAGGTCACCGTGGTCGATGACTTCAGCCTTTGTGCGCATGCGGGTGAATGTGTTGATGGCGCGCCCGAAACGTTTTTCACCAAGGAGGCCGGGCGGCGGGTATCGCATCCGGATGCTTCGCCCACCGCGCAAGTCATCGCGACGATCCGGCGCTGTCCCTCCGGGTCGCTGCTGTACAAGTTGCGCGAAAAACTCGTGCACGACTATTTCACCGACACCGAAGTGCGCGTGGAAAAGCACGGCCCGCTGCACGTGCACCGGGCGAAGCTCAACGGCGAGGCCCGGCCGGCGACCGAAGATCACTACACGCTCTGCCGCTGCGGCGCGTCGCTGAACAAACCGTTCTGCGACGGCATGCACGCGAAGATCAAGTTTCGCGACGGCTCCGGAGCGTGACCGGGATCGGCCGCCACCCGGAAATCACCGAAGGGGTTATGCCGTACATTTCACCTCCGGCGCTGCGAAAACTCGCAGGACAGACACAGCGGCGGCTCTGGCCAGATGCGTGCGCTCGGGTCGGGCGAATCCGGTCAAGCTCTGCTGGACCGCCCTTCGACTTGGCTCAGAGCAGGCAGAGCGCCCGACTGTTCCCCGGCCCAAGCCAGTTTGTAACGTAATACGTTACAAACATCCCGTGCCGCCAGGCGCTCCACCGTCTAGCCACATGTCAACTAATAGTTGACATGTCTCCCCGCGCCTGAATCGCCCCGGCTACGGCACTGCCGGCGGGCCGCCGCGCGCCTTGTCCTGCAGCAGGCGGATCCGTTCCAGTTCGGCGTCCGTCTCGGACAAACCCAGGCTGCGGATCATCTGCCCGATCGTCATGGCCGGATCGTTGGACCAGAAAATCCCCATGTCCGCCGGGCGGTAGTAGTGATATCCCACCTTGTCCCCGAACTTCCGGCTGAGCGCCGCTCCATCTTCCAGCAC
>CAJAKX010000060.1 GCA_903940425.1 uncultured Opitutia bacterium
CGTGCGGAGGGTGGGCGACCGGTTCCAATTGATCGCGGGCGAACGCCGCTGGCGCGCCTTTCAACAGCTCAAGATCAAGTCCATCCCGGCGCGCATCCTCGAAGCCAGCAACGCCTCCTCCGCCACGCTGACGCTGATCGAGAATCTGCAGCGCGAAGGGCTGAATCCGATCGAGGAGGCCTATGGGTATGCCAGCCTCATCCGGGATTTTGATCTTACCCAGGAGCAGACGGCCGAGCGCGTGGGCAAGGGCCGCGCCACGGTGGCCAATTCGCTGCGGCTGCTGCTGCTCGAGGCCGCGATTCAGGGCTACCTGGCCAAGGGACTGTTGAGTGTAGGCCATGCGAAGGTGCTGCTGGGCGTGGAGGACCCGGCGAAGCGGGCGATCCTGGCGCGCCGCGTGATCGAGGAGGGCTTGAGCGTACGGGTGTTGGAAAAGCTCGCGCTGGGACACAGGACCTCCCGCACCGGACGGAGTTCGGGCCGGGCCGTGCCGACGGCCGAAGCCGCCACGGTGGCCGACATCGAGAAACGCCTTACCACGCACCTCGGCGCACGTGTGTCGCTTCATCACTCGCCGAAGCGGGGACGCATCGTCATCGAGTACGCGGGCAATGAGGATCTGCAGCGCATTCTGGAAAAAATCGGCATGACATCGTAAGATGCGGCGATTGCCTGCATGAGTGTCGCAGAAACTGTCAGAGAGACGCTGTCCGACGTCCAGGCGTTGCGGACCAAGATGTTCCGGCTGCGCTTTCCGTTCGTCGCGGAGCTTCGGCATTATTCCTGGGAGAAGCTGCGCGCCGATCTGATCGCCGGAGCCACGCTCACGCTCGTCTCCATCCCGCAGGCGATCGGGTTCTCGCTCATCCTCAACCTGCCGCCGGTGCCGGTGATCGTGTCGGTCATCATCGGCGGATTTTTCGGGGCCCTGTTCTTCTCCTCGCACCATCACGTCTTCGGCCCGACCAGCTCCATCAGTCTCATCACGGCCGCGACCATCGCGGCGTACACCGGACCGAACCTGCCGCCGCTGGAGCTGGCCGTGCTCCTGGCACTGATGATCGGCACGATCCAGCTCGTGGCCGGGCTGCTCAACTTTGGCGAGATCACGAAGTTCATCTCGCGCTCGGTGGTGGTGGGTTACAGCACCGGCATCGGCGTGCTGCTGATCGCGAGCCAGCTGCACAATCTGCTGGGTTACAGCGTGGATCTGGGCCAGTCGTTCCTGCGCAACCTCTGGCAGGCGGCGTCGTTCCTGGCGGAGGAGAAGATCTCTCTCTGGGCGCTGGGCATCGGCCTCGCCACCCTGTTGATCTTTGAAGGGGTACGCCGCTTCCGTCCACGCTGGCCCGAGGCGTTGATCGGACTGGCCGCCATGGGCATCGCGGCGCGACTGGCCACCCTGTTTTACCCCCGGCTGCCGTTCAGCATGGTGCGCGACATAGGCGCCCTGACCGCGATCCTGCCATCCTTCGCCGGGCTGCATCTGGGTCAGACCGAGATCCTGGCGTTGCCGGCACTAGCCAGCACGGCGGTGGCGATCGCGATTCTCGGCATGCTCGAAGCTACTTCGATCACGAAATCACTGGCCGCCCGCAGTGGCCAGAAAATCGAGCCGAATCAGGAGCTGGCCGGCATGGGGGTGGCCAACATCGCCTGCGGCCTGTTTGGCGCCGTGCCGGGTTCGTCGTCCTTTGCCCGCTCGGCGGTGAATTTCCAAAGCGGTGCGATGACGCAGCTGTCCTCGATGCTGAGCAGCGTGGTGGTGCTCGGCGCGCTGCTGTTTATCACGCCGGTTTTCGATTACATCCCGGTGGCGGCGCTGGCCGCGCATCTCATCCGCGTGGGTGTGAGGATGATCAACCGGCATCAGATCCGCGTGTCGTGCCGGTCCACCCGCTCGGACGCGGCGGTGTTCGTGATCACGCTTGGCGCATGCCTTTTGCTCAA
>CAJAKX010000061.1 GCA_903940425.1 uncultured Opitutia bacterium
CGCCCGGAAAGATCGTTTCCGGCCCCAAGGCCCGATCCGCTTGGGCCGGATGCCGGCTGGCGATCTTCCTGTCCCTCGGGGCCGTCGTCGCCGCCAATGCGGCCAGCGACGTCACCAGCCAAGCCCGCAGCCCCTTCGAACTCACATCCGCTCCGCTTCCGAAAAACCGGATCGACGAGTTGGTTTTTGGCCGGTTGCGGCAACTGGGCATTCAACCGGCCAACGTCTGTTCGGATGCCGTTTTTGTCCGCCGCGCCTATCTGGATGTGATCGGCACGCTGCCCTCCGCGGCCGAGGCCCGGCAGTTCCTGCTGGATCGGAACCCGGACAAACGTCGCGCCCTGATCGACCGCCTGCTGGAGCGCGATGAGTTCGCGGATTACTGGGCGATGAAGTGGAGTGATCTGCTGAGGGTTAAAGCGGAGTTCCCCATCAATCTGTGGCCGAATGCGACGCAGGCCTATCACCACTGGATCCGGACCTCGATCAAGGAGAACGTGCCCTATGATCGGTTCGTCCGGGAGTTGCTCACGTCGAACGGCAGTAATTTCCGCGTGCCTCCGGTCAACTTCTACCGGGCGATCCAAAGCAAGGAGCCGGTGGCCATCGCGCGGACCGTGGCCCTGACGTTCATGGGCGTGCGCGCGGAGAAATGGCCCGCCGACCAGTTATCCGGCATGGCGGCGTTTTTCTCGCGGGTCGGCTACAAGTCCACGTCGGAATGGAAGGAGGAGATTGTGTTCTTCGACCCCGACAAGGCGGCCGGCGGCGGCGCGCCGCTCACCGCGGTGTTTCCGGACGGCACCATGGCCAAGCTCTCCCCGGACCGCGATCCGCGGGAGGTTTTTGCCGACTGGCTGATCACTCCACAGAACCCTTGGTTCACGCGCAACATTGCGAACCGCGTCTGGAGCTGGCTGCTGGGTCGCGGCATCATCCATGAGCCGGACGACATCCGGCCGGACAATCCGCCGGCCAACCCCGAACTTCTGGCCCTGCTGGAGCAGGAGTTGATCGCGGCTCATTACGACCTGAAGCACCTCTTCCGGCTGATCCTGAATTCACAGACCTACCAGCTCTCCTCGATCCCGCGCACCGACCAACCCGGCGCCGGCGCGAATTTCGCGTTCTATCCGCTGCGCCGGCTGGACGCAGAGGTGCTGGCCGACGCACTGAATGAGATTACCGGGACGACCGAGAAGTATTCCAGCGCCATCCCGGAACCGTTCACCTTCATTCCCGAAGATCAACGCTCGATCGCGCTGCCGGACGGCAGCATCACAAGTTCTTTCCTGGAGATGTTCGGACGCCCGTCACGGGACACCGGGCTGGAATCCGAGCGCAACAATCGCTCCACGGCGATGCAGCAGTTGCACCTCATGAACTCCAGCCACATCCAGCAAAAACTCGAACAAGGTCCGAAGCTTCAAGCCCTGCTCCGGTCCAAAGGCGGTCCGCGTGAAGTCGTGGACGGACTTTATCTGGCGATACTCTCGCGCTTCCCGACGGATGAGGAGAGGGAGACTGTCCGGGCCTATGCGCAGTCCGGAAGCGCAGGCGGACGACAGGCCGCGGTGGATGTCGCCTGGGCTTTGATCAACAGCGCGGAATTCCTTTACCGGCATTGAAATAAAACTCCGGCGCCGCCCGGCGCGCCGAAACCTCCCGAAAAGCACAGTCAAATCATGAACCCCGACCAGAGCGCAGGCGGGCCAAATCGCTTTCCGAGATCGGACGGACCGCCGATTACCCGACGGACGGCGTTGCGCCGCGGTTTTCTCGGCGCAGCCGGGCTGCTGATCGCCAACAACCTTGGTCTGCGTGCCCTGGCGGAGACACTGCCGACGCCGCCGGCCAAACCCCAGGCCAGAGCGAAGGCTTTCATCCAGATCTGGCTGTGGGGCGGCGCCTGCCACCTCGACACCTTCGATCCGAAGCCGGAGGCGGGCAATGATTACTGCGGTCCGTTCAAAACCCCGATCGCCACCAACGTGCCCGGAGTCCGGATCTGCGAACTGCTGCCCCTGCTCGCGCAGCAGGCCGACAAGTATGCCCTCATCCGCGGCCTGACCCATGGCGTGAACGCCCACGAGACGGCGGCCTACATGGTTCAAACCGGGCGGATGCCGGGCGACCGGCAGGTCTATCCCTCGGTCGGGGCCGTGGTCTCGCTGTTCAAGGGTTACGACGCCGGTTATCGCGGATTGATCCCGCCCTATATTGTGTTGACGGAGTTGCAGGGGCGGTTTTCGGAAGCCGGGTTTCTGGGCTCGCGCTACAAACCCTTCGCCACGGGCGGCGACCCGGCGAAGATTCCGTTCGCCGTAGAAGGAGTCGTCGCCCAAGGGATCTCCGAGAAGCGCCAGCGGGATCGGCGCGACCTGCTCGGCAAACTGGACACGCTGGCGCATTTCCAGCCGGGCGACGCCCGGCTGGCGGAGCTGGCGCAGAGCGAGGAGCAGGCCTACGACCTGATCCTGGGCGATGCCGGCAAGGTGTTCGATCTCTCGCAGGAGAAAGATGAGCTCAAGGAGCGATATGGCCGCAATACCTTCGGGCAGTCCTGCCTGATGGCGCGGCGGCTGGTCGAACGCGGCGTGCCTTACATCACCATCAACTACAAGGGCTGGGACACGCACAAACAGCATTTTCAAATCATGCGTCGCAAGCTGCCGGAGCTGGACAAGGGCGTGGCCACGCTGCTGCAGGATCTGGCCGACCGCGGCCTGCTCGACAGCACCATCGTCTGGTGTTCCGGCGAATTCGGCCGGACTCCCCGGATTCAGTGGGAGTCGCCGTGGAACGGCGGGCGCGGCCACTACGGCAAGGCGTTTTCCGCCCTGGTGGCCGGCGGCGGATTCAAGGGCGGTCATGTGGTCGGGGCGACCGATGCCAGAGGCGAAGAAGTGACCGCTCGGCCCGTCTACCCCGGCGACCTGATCGGCAGCTTCTATGAACTGCTCGGTATCGATCACGACGCGAAGCTGCCGCATCCCGAGGGACTCCCGGTGCGGGTGACACCCTCGGTCGACGAGGGATTGAAGCTGGCCGGTCGCCTGACAGAAATCATGTGAGGGCAGAAGAAGACATGAATTTGTCCGCGCCAGCCATACGAATCGCAGAGACTTTCCGAAATCCCTCCGGAACTGGAGGGCGGCGCGCTGTCGCCGCCAAATGCCCGAGCGGCGCTGACGGCGCAGCGCCCTCCACCGGGAAACGCTGCCGGGCCTTCGGACACCTTTCAGGACGCTGCGGGTTGCTCGCTGCCACGGTCGCTTTCGCTTTCTTGTCGCTTACGCCGGCGCGGGCGCAACCTCTGGCGCAGCGCCCCTCGCCGCGCGTCGGCTATGCCTACCCCGCGGGAGGCCAGCAGGGCACAACCTTCAACGTCGCGGTCGGCGGACAGAATCTGAACGGCGTCACCGAGGCGCATTTCACCGGCGGCGGCGTGCAGGCGAAGGTGGCCGGTTACGACCGGCCCCTGACACCGAAGGAATTCAACGAACTCCGGGAGAAACTGCAGCAATTGCGCGAGAAGAGAGAGGCGGCAGGCAAGAGCGGCGGTGCGGGTGGGTCGCCGACATCCGCGAAAACGACCTGGACGGTCGAGGATGAGAAGATGCTCGCCGAACTCAGGATGAAGCTCGCTGACCGGCTCAAACGACAGGCCAATCCGGCCATTGCGGAAACCGTCACGCTCGAAGTCACCCTGGCCCCGGATGCGCCGCCGGGCGAGCAAGAGTTGCGACTGCAGACGCCGAGCGGATTGTCGAATCCGCTCGTCTTCTGCATCGGCCAGCTGCCGGAGTTCCGCCAGAAGGCGGCGGCACCCGGCCCCGCGCCGAGACCCGGCCGGGACGAAGACCCGCGAAGGAGCCGGCCGAAGACAGAGATGGAAATCACGCTGCCGGCCATCGTGAACGGCCAGATTCTGCCCGGGGAGGCAGACCGGTTCCGGTTTGCGGCGCGCAAGGGCCAGCGGCTCGTCGTCGCCGTCAGCGCGCGGGCCTTGATCCCGTATCTGGCCGACGCCGTGCCGGGCTGGTTTCAGGCCACGCTGGCGCTCTACGATTCGAAGGGGCACGAGCTGGCCTACGACGACCACTTCCGGTTCAACCCCGATCCGGTTCTATCCTACGAGGTGCCCGAGGACGGCGACTACACGATCGAGATTCACGATTCGCTCTACCGCGGACGGGAGGACTTCGTGTATCGCATCGCCGTGGGTGAGTTGCCTTTCGTGACCAGCATCTTTCCGCTGGGGTGCCCCGCCGGCGCCCGGACCGCCGTTGCAGTAGCGGGCTGGAATCTTCCGCTCTTTCAGCTGACCGTGGATCCCAAGGACAACAAACCGGGGACTCTACTGCTGTCGGTACGCAACAACGGCCTGCTGTCCAATACCGTGCCGTTCGCGTTGGACCTCCTGCCGGAATGCCCGGAGACCGAGCCAAACGACCGACCGGAAGACGCCCAGCCCGTCACTCTGCCGGTCATCGTCAACGGACGCATTGACCGGCCGGACGACTGGGACGTTTTCCGCTTTGAAGGACGGGCCGGCAGCGAGATAGTGGCGGAGGTCTTCGCGCGCCGTCTGAACTCACCGCTGGATTCCGTGCTCAAGCTGGCCGATGCCACCGGCCGCCAGCTGGCGTTCAACGACGATCACGAAGACAAGGGTGCAGGGCTGACGACCCATCACGCGGATTCGCGGATCAGCATGAAGCTGCCCGCAGACGGAACCTATTACCTCTGGCTTGGTGATGCCCAGCACCAGGGCGGTCCCGAATATGGCTACCGCCTGCACCTCGGCCCGGCCCGGCCCGACTTCGAGTTGCGTGTCGTGCCATCGAGCATCAACGTGCGCAGCAACACGAGCGTGCCGATCACGGTCTATGCCCTGCGGAAGGATGGATTCACCGGCGAGATCGCACTCGACCTGTCGGACTTGGCGCGGACGTTCACGTTGAGCGGCGCACGCATTCCGGCGAACCAGGACAAGGTGCGCCTGACGCTGACCGCGCCGGCCACGGCCGTCGACGAGCTGTATGACGTGACCTTCGAGGGTCGTGCGACGATCCAGGGACGGCAGGTCGTTCACACGGCGACGCCTGCGGAGGACATGATGCAGGCTTTCGCCTACCGGCATCTGGTTCCCTCGAAGGAACTCAGGGTCGATGTGACCGGACGCGGGCCGGCGCTGCAAATCCTCTCAAAAATACCCGTGAAAATCCCCGCGGGTGGCGAGGTCCGCATGCGCGTTGCGGTGCCGGCCGGCCGATTCCTCGACAACATTCAACTCGAGCTGAGCGAGCCGCCGGACGGCATTGCGATCAAAAACCCGTCACCGGGCGGCGGTAACGCGGAGGTCATCCTGTCCTGCGATGCCGCAAAAGCCAGACCCGGTCTTCAGGGGAATCTTATCCTCATGGCTTACGGGGAGAGAGCCGGCGATTCCGCCAAAGGCAAAGGACAGCAAAAGCAGCGCGTGCCGCTGGGCGCGTTTCCCGCGATCCCCTTCGAAGTCGTCGCGCCGTGATCCGCCCCAACTGACGCCTGCGCCGACCGCGCCAGCAGTGCCAGTTACCGGCTCGCCACCAACGCCGGAGAAACCAGAATGAACGCATCATGAAAGCCATCCGCGTGCACGAGTTTGGTCCGCCCGAGGTGATGAAACTGGAGGACGTCGCCGATCCCACGCCTGGCCCCGGCCAGGTGGTCGTGCGGGTGCATGCCGCAGGCGTGAATCCGGTCGAGACTTACATCCGCTCGGGCGTCTATGCCCTCAAGCCGCCCCTGCCCTACACACCCGGCGGTGACGCCGCCGGGGTCGTGGCCGCCGTCGGCGATCAGGTGACACGCGTCAAGGCCGGCGACCGGGTCTACACCGCCGGCACGATTAGCGGCGCCTACGCACAACTGGCACTCTGCAATGTCGGGCAGGTATATCCGCTGCCGGCCGACGTGTCGTTTGCCCGGGGCGCCGGGCTGCACGTGCCGTATGCGACGGCGTACCGGGCGCTTTATCAGCGAGCCAGGGCCCATGCCGGGCAGACGGTGCTGGTCCATGGTGCGTCGGGCGCCGTGGGCATCGCCGCGGTGCAGTTTGCCGTGGCGGCCGGCCTCACCGTCATTGGCACCGGCGGCACCGAGCGCGGCCGGCAGCTCGTGCGCGAGCAAGGAGCGGCCCACGTGCTGGATCACAAGGCGCCGGATTATCTCGATCAGCTCATGCCGCTCACGAACGGGCGCGGCGTGGACGTGATTCTGGAGATGCTGGCCAACGTGAACCTCGGCAGGGATCTCACCGTGCTGGCCAGGGGTGGCTGCATCGTGGTGATCGGCTGCCGCGGCGAGGTGCAGATCAATCCGCGGCTGCTGATGCGCGTCGAGGGCTCAATCCTTGGCGTGATGGCGGGCACCCCGGAGGAGTATGCGCAGAGTCATGCCGCCATCGGCGCCGGATTGCGGGCGGGAACCCTGCGCCCGGTGGTGGGCCGGGAGCTGCCGCTCGCCGAAGCGCCGCGCGCGCATCACGAAATCATCGAGTCAACCGCCTGCGGGAAGATCGTGCTGGTGCCATAGGCAAAAGCCCCTTCTCGCGTCGTCCCATCCGACCGGCAATTTGTAACGTATTACGTTACAAATCTCCCACCCCTCCCCCGTCGATCTCCGCGATTGCCAGGCAGAGTTTGTAACGTAATACGTTACAAGCATCTCCTATGCATCCCCTGAGAATTCCTCCGCAAATGCAGCTCCCGGCGGAACTGTCGCTCGCCCTCTTCGAAGCCGCGGCGGCTTCCGCCCGCACTGCCGCCCGGTTAATGTCTGCGAAAAAACCTCGCCGGCGGGTCGGCCAGACCCTCCGTCCAGGACCCGCCACTCCTCTGTGGAACGCGCTGGTCAAGCAGACGCGGCCGCATCTGCGCAAGCGCGGCGAGAAGGTGAAACTTGCTCGTATCCTCGGCCTGCCCCGCCAGCGAATCCAAGATTGTCTCACGGCCAGCACCACCTGCCTCGACGCCGAACGCACCCTGCTGTTGCTGTGTTGGGTCTCCCGCCGCCAGCAAGGCCGCGAGCTGACCGCTTGAAGCGATGGCCAGTTTGTAACGTAATACGTTACATGATTCACATGCGCACCAAGCAGAGACGATGGCTACTTTGTAACGTATTACGTTACAAATACCACATCGTCAGTGCGTCTTGGCAATGAACTATCGGATGCACCCGTCGCTTCCCAAGGGGAACTTTTGGCAAGCATGCGCGCCTGATTTTTGGCTGGACGGGTGCAGCTGGCGAGGCTCAAGGCCGTGTCGCCCACGCATGCACGCAGCCAATGGCCTGGCACGCCGCGGTCAGCCGCGCGCCGCTTCGAGGAAGGCGCGGAGGTTTTCCGTGCTCACGCCCGGCGGCAGGCCGCCGGCGCAGGAGAGGATCAGCCGCGAACGGTCGGGCGTCTCCGCCAGCAGCCGCCGCACCGCGGCGCGCACGTCGTCCGGCGTGCCCGCGGCCAGTACGTCGCGCGGCGGGATGGTGCCAAGGATCGTGAGCCGGTGGCCACAGAGCCGCCGCATCTCGGCGAGCGGCGTCTGGATGCCGGGGTTGTAGAGGTTGATGCCGATCTCGGGGTAATACTTGATCGACTTGGCGCATGCGGCGTCGTTGTGGAAGAATTTTACCGCCACGTCGGTGGCGAAGAGTTCGCGCAGATAGGGCAGGCCGAACGCCACGAAATCCATCTCGCCCATGAAGCCGACGATGTCGTCGAGCACCAGCAGGCCGTCGATGGTGGGAAAGGTTTCGCGCTGCAGCGCGTGCCACTGCTTGAGATAATCGGTGATGACGCGCAGCAGCCGGTGCGCCGGCGCCGGATCGGTCTTGAGCGCCATGAGAAACTCGGTGGTGCCCATCAGGAACGTGGCGACGTTGAGCGGTCCGCGCGACACCGAGAAGCGGATCGGGTGTCCGAGGTCCTCGAGGCGCGGCCGCGCCCACTTCAGCCGGTTGAGCATGAAGGGCAGCAGGCCGTCGGTGTGCGGATCCGGCACCCGCAGGTCCGCGATCTGCCCGACGTCGGTCAGGATCTTCTCGGCGAAGGGAAACTCGTTGCGCGGAAAGATGCAGCGGCTGCCGAAGGCCGATGGCTCGGTGCACATGCCGAATTCCGACCAGAATCCGGGCAGGAACCAGGCGTCCGGAAACGTCTCGATCGCCCGGCGGTTCGCCTCGAACCAGAGCGTCTCGCTCGACAAGTAGTCGGCGATCTCGATGCCGTGCCAGCCGGGCAGCCAGGGACAGTCGATGATGAAGCCCACCGGGGCCGGAGTGAGCACTTCACCCCGCAGGACGGCAAGCAGGTCGTTCCATTGCTGGTTGGTCATCAGAGTTCCCGTTGCGCTGGGGGTTCGCGAGGCAGGGACCCGCCCAGCCTGCACGGGAGGGTGTCACGTGGCAATCCCGGGGAGTCACGCCAGCATTCCGCCGCGAAATCGTCTTCCCTACCGACCGGGACTCCTCAACACTCCGTCGCTTCGCATGAAAGTCAGCCTCTTCGGTCTCACCGGCATCCCGCTGGGAAAACACAACGTCAAGGACGCGCGCCTCGACCAGACCCACCAGCTGGTGGAGGCGAAGAAAAAAACCTACGTCCAGGTGGACGTCGCCGGCGAGGAGGAGGCCGTGACGGCCGATGCCATCGTCGTGTCGTCGTCCACCCGGCTCGATGTGATTTTGCGCGACCTGGAGTTCGTGGAGACGCGGCTCGAACGCGACCCGCCGGAGCCGGAGAAATCCGTGCTCACCAAGATCAAGGCGGCACTGGAGAACGAGCGGTTCGTCTCCGCCGCCAGCCTGACGCCGGCGGAGCTGCCGGCGGTGGCCGCGCACGCCTTTCTGACCTCCAAGCCGGTCGTCGTGGCGACGGCCGCCGACCTGGAGAAGTTCGACGAGTTCCTGGTCCGCGTGCTGAACGAGAGCGGCTACATCAGCTATCTCACGGTGGGCGGCCCGGAAAACCGCGCGTGGCTCATCAAGCAGGGCCTGACGGCGCCGGAGGCTGCGGCAGCCATCCACACCGACATCCAGAAGGGGTTCATCCGCGCCGAAATCATCAGCTTCGCAGACTTCATCGCCGCGGGCGGCGAAACCCAGGCCAAGCACGCGAACAAGCTGCGCCTCGAAACCAAACAGTACGTCGTTCAGGACTATGATTTGGTGAACTTCCGATTCAACAAGTAGGAGCCCGGTCAGGCGGCGCCGCCCGCCCGGCGTTCGGGGAAAAGCGAAAGCAGGCCCTCCTCGGAGGCGGGACAGATGCCGCGCTCGGTCACCAGACCGGTCAGCCGGCGGCCGGGCGTGACGTCGAATCCATAGTTGGCGGCGCGGGTGCCCTCGGGGCAGATGCGTACCGACCGCACCTGGCCGTCCGCGTCCAAGCCCTCGATGAAGCGCACCTCGTCCTCCGCCCGCGACTCGATGGGAATCTCGCGCACGCCGTCAGCCAGTGACCAGTCGATGGAACTGGCGGGCAGCACGGCATAAAATGGCACGTGGTTGTCGGCGGCCGCCAGGGCCTTGAGATAGGTGCCGATCTTGTTGGCGGCGTCGCCGCGCCGGGTCACGCGGTCCGCCCCCACGAGGCAGAGATCCACCATCCCGTGCTGCATGAGGTGGCCGCCGGCGTTGTCGGGCACCAGGGTGTGGGGAACGCCGTGCATGCCCAGCTCCCAGGCGGTCAGCCTGGCGCCCTGGTTGCGCGGCCGGGTTTCATCCACCCAGACATGCACCGCGATGCCCGCATCGTGCGCCGCATAGATGGGGGCGGTGGCGGTGCCGTGATCCACACAGGCCAGCCAGCCGGCGTTGCAGTGGGTGAGTACGTTCACGGGAACCCCGCCCTTGCGCACGGAGATCTCCCGGATCAGCTGCAAACCGTGGCGGCCAATGGCGGCGCAGGCCTCGACATCCTCGTCGCAGATCCGCCGGGCCTCCGCGCGGAGCCGCGCCCAAGCCTCGTCAGCCGAGCCGCAGGTCTGCGCGACCGCCAGCAGGTGGTCGACCGCCCATGCCAGGTTCACGGCCGTGGGGCGCGTGGCCTTCAGCCTGCCGCCGGCGCGCCGCAACCGTTCGCACCAGTCCCCCGCCGCTTCGGAGGCCGCCGCGCTCGCGGCCAGCGCCAAACCCCAGGCCGCCGCCGCCCCGATGAGCGGGGCACCGCGGACATGCATGTCGCGGATGGCGGTGGCCATGCCTTCCGCCGAGCCGATGTCCTCGACTACGAAACGGTGCGGCAACTGCCGTTGATCGATGATTTGCACCACGCCTTCCCGTTCCGGGTGAGGCCAGATGGTCCGGTAGTGTGTGCCGCCGACTTTCATGGAATGGCTTATGCCTACAGGGAAACGGCGCTATCGACAACCTCAGGAATCACCATTGAAATGCAGGGCCGGCAAGATGCTGGCGCGCACCGCTCCTCCCGCCGACACCGCGGTCGGCGCTGTATGCAGTCAAAGGCCGGATCGATTGATAAAAGTCAGAAACCAAATCGCAACCTACCCTTCTATTGAACAGTCACTCAATCCTGATGCCCGCCTCCACTCACGTCGCAGCGCGTCCAGGTTTGCCGGCCCGAGCGGGCCAGTCAACACCCCCGCTTGCGGCAGCCGATTACTGGTATTTCTTTGCCGGCTTTCTCCGCCGGCCATGGAAGGTCGGCGCCGTCGCCCCCAGCTCGGCCCGGCTGGCCCGGACGATTGTGCGCCATTGCCATCTGCAGAAGGCGGACATCGTGGTGGAACTGGGCGCCGGCACCGGGGCCATCACCCGCCATATCCTCGAAAGCATCGGGCCGCAGACGACGTTCATCACGCTGGAACTGGACGCCCGCCATGTGGCGCGGTTGCGCGAACGCCACCCCGGCCTGAAGATCTACCGGGAGTCGGCGGAAAACCTCCGCGCCCTGCTCGCCCAGCATGGCCGGAAAACGGTGGATTGCGTCATCAGCGGCCTGCCCTGGGGCAACATGAACCGACGGGCTCAGCAGCGCATCCTGCGCGAGATTCTGGCGGTGCTCAAGCCGGGCGGCCGTTTCTGCGGCTTCGGCTACGTGCATGCGGGCTGGTATCCGTCGTCCCGCGCCTTCTACCGGACGCTGCAGCAACACTTCCGCCGCGTCGGCATCAGTCCGGTGGTCTGGCGCAACCTGCCGCCCGCGTTCGTCTACTCCTGCACCTAGGATCCGGACGGCCTACCGTGCAGCCAGCACGTCCAGCGTGTGCTGGATCAACCCCGGGTCGAGACGGTCGCCGTGGCCGGGGACCACGACGTCCGCCGGAAACCGATGCAGCCGAGCGGATGCCGATTGGTCCGTCTGATGCCAATGCAGTGCCCCCTTTTGCCAATTCCATCAATCAAGGTACGCTCAGCATCGGGCGCATGCCCCTTTTGAGACCCCATCAGAACCATGAACCATTCCCCACCGCGCATACCGGTCCATGCCTTCCCGTCGTCACCGCCTTCCCTCTGCATGGCCCGCCCTCAGTCCAACCGACAGACAAACGTAAACAAACCACACTATGAATAAGCCCAACAAAGTCATCTCCTGGTACGGCTGGTTGCCTGACCGGCCCGACCAGCGCGACATGTATTACACCGCGATCGCCGCCCCGCCGAAAAAACTGCCGTCCTCGGTGGATCTGCGCCCGGTCTGTTCCAGCGTGGAAAACCAGGGCCAGTTGGGCAGCTGCACCGCCAATGCCCTCGTCGGCAATCTGGAATTCCTCGAGAAGAATGCCGGCAAGCCGGCCATCGACCTAAGCCGCCTGTTCATCTATTACAACGAGCGCGCGCTCGAGGGCAACGTCGGCCAGGATTCGGGCGCGATGATTCGCGATGGGGTCAAAACGCTGGCCAAGCAGGGCGTCTGCGAAGAGAGCCAGTGGCCGTATGTCACCACCAAATTCTCCGTGAAGCCGCCGGCCGCCTGTTACAAGGACGGGCTGCAGCATCAGATCACGTCCTATCATCGCATCGTCACGCTGCAGGAGATGAGGATGTGCCTGGCCGAGGGGTATCCGTTCGTCTTCGGCTTCACCGTGTACGAAAGCTTCGAGTCGCCCGCGGTCGCGAAGACGGGCCGGCTCAACCTGCCCAAGCCCTCTGAAAAAAGCCTGGGCGGTCACGCCGTGATGGCCGCCGGCTACGACGATGCCACGAAGCGATTCCTCATCCGCAACTCCTGGGGCACGGATTGGGGCATGAAAGGCTATTTCACCATCCCCTACGCCTATCTCGACAACCGGAATCTGTCGGACGACTTCTGGACCATTCGCGCGCTGGAGGACTAGCAGACGCGCGGTCGTTCCCGTTTTCCCTCAGTCAGTCATCCGGCAGGGCAGCAGGACGGCGTCCTGCATGCCGTGGATGATCTTTTTGTCAGGTGGACAGAAGGTCGCGAGCGCACCGGCGAGCCGGGCCTCTCCACCGACGATGAAATAATACGGACACAGCCGCAGGCGCCCCTCCTCCTTCGTCAAGATCACTGAGGACGGGTCGTCCGGCGTGGTGGGCCGGTAGACCGGGTGTTTGACCCGCCGGGGCTTCTGGTATTCCTGCAGCACGTGCAGGTTGGTCGGGGCGAGCCGGAGGGCCTGCGCGATGCCCGCCTGCCATTCCTCGCGCGAGCAATCGCTGCCCAGCACCACGCTGCGCGCGCCCCAGGCCGTCTCATGGAAGCCGCTGATTTTGATGATGAGATCGCGCTCCTTCTGCGAAGCCTGCGCCAGCTGGCTCCAGTCGGCCAGCGCCCGGCCGCCCACCCGCGGGCCGTCGAGCACCGCGCCGGGCGGCAGCGGCGTCGGATCCATCACCCACGACATCGGGACGAGCTGGCGCAGCAGCTTCAGGCTGCGGCCGCTGAGGTTCTCGGCCCAATAATCCTGCAGCAGGTGATGATGGAAGAGCGCGAGCGCGAGTTTCTCCTCCTGGAAATGACGCATGGGCGGCGCGATGACCACCTCGCCGTTGCCCCACGCCTCGAGGAAGTACGGCGCGGTGCGGATGTTCCCGAGGTCGAAGAGCTCGAAAAACCGGTAGATGATGTCGATCTTCTCGGGCGTGCCCTCGATGTCGAAGAAGAGCGCGCCGCCCAGCGGAAACACGTCCTCGGGCCGCAGACAGAAGACACGGCGCCCTTGCTTCTGCAGCTCCCGCGCCAGCCACTGCATTTCCGGGCGGTAGGTCGAAGCCTCGTCGCTCACCAGGAGGGCGATGAGCGGCGTGCGGTTCCGCGGCAGCAGCGCGGCCAGCGACTGGTAGAAACCCTCAATCATCTGGTCGCCGTGACCCACGATGCCGTCATCGTCATTGTCATACAGCCGGTTGAGGAACGCCGTGAGCCCGATGCCGCCCGGCACGGAATCGAGCTCGGTGAGCGCAAAGCCGTGATCCGTCAGCAGCAGGTCGGGCCGCAGCACGGGGGAAAAGACGCCGCGCATGCGGCTGTCCCGCGCGTGGTGCACGAGGCCGGCCGGTTTGCCGCGGTCGAGATACTCCGCGACCCACGGCGCGACCAGCGGCTTGTTGCGCAGCAGGTTTTTGCCGGCGACCGACCGCAGATAAAGCGTCTCCAGCGTCTGGTGAAACTCGAGGCAGGCCGCCCCAATCTGCCCGAGTTGCGCCACCTGCTCGCGCGTCAGCGGCCAGGCCTCGGGCGAAAGCTGCCAGGTTTTCGCCTCGAAGAGCGGCTGGGCGCCCAGGGCGGACTTGATGGATTCGTAGGCGAGCATGGGGCGGGATTGCGGATGGCGGAAACCGGATACCGGACAGGAAAGAGCGCTTTCCGCGATCCGCAATCCGCATTCCGCAAGCGGTTATTCCTCCATCTGGATGTCCTTGTTGCGGTGCCGCGGCTGGCCGGCGCGGAGCCAGGCGTAGATGAACCGGTCGATATCGCCGTCCAGCACGCCCTGGGTGTCGCTGGTGCTCAGGCCGGTGCGCAGATCCTTCACCATCTGGTAGGGCTGCAGCACGTAGCTACGGATCTGGCTGCCCCAGCCGATCTCGCCCTTTTCACCGTAAAACCGCTCCATCTCGCTGCGCTGTTCGTCGAGGCGCTTCTCATAGAGGCGCGCCTTGAGGACGCTCAGGGCGCTGGCGCGGTTCTTGATCTGCGAGCGTTCGTTCTGGCAGACGACCACGATGCCGGTCGGCAGGTGGGTGAGGCGCACCGCGGAGTCGGTGGTGTTCACGCCCTGGCCGCCCTTGCCGGAGGAGCGGTAGACATCCACGCGGATCTCGCTCTCGGGAATCTCGATGGCGATGTCCTCGGTGATCTCGGCGATGACGTCGACCGCGGCGAACGACGTGTGCCGGCGCTTGTTCGCATCGAACGGGCTGATGCGCACGAGCCGGTGCACGCCGCGCTCGGCCTTGGCGTAGCCGTAGGCGTTTTCGCCCTTGAGCACCAGGGTCGCCTTCGTGATGCCCGCCTGGTCGCCGGCCAGCACATCCTGCACCTCGACGGCGAAGCCGCGCCGCTCGGCCCAGCGGTTGTACATGCGGAAGAGCATGTCGGTCCAGTCGCACGATTCGGTGCCGCCCGCGCCGGCCTGGATGCTGAGGATGGCGTTGTTGCGGTCGAACTGGCCGCTTAAAAAACTCTGCAGCTCGATCCGGTCGAGATCCACGGCGAGCGCGGCGACCGTTTGATCGAGCTCGCGGCCGTAGTTTTCCTTCTCCGGGCCGGCGGCGGCCTCGACCAGCTCCACCATGACCGCGGCATCCGCGAGCTTCCGCTGAAAGGCCACGAGCCCGGTGATGGCCTTCCTCAGGCCGTTCAGCTTCGCGATGTGCTGCTGGGCCCGCTCTGGGTTGGCCCAGAACGTCGGGGCGCCCATCTGCGCCTCCATGGCCTCGATCTCGCGCTGCTTTTGTTCGACGTCAAAGAAACCTCCACAAGTGGCCGGCGCGCTTCTTGAGGTCTTCGAGGCGGGAAAAGGTTTCGGGAGCGATCATGGGAGGAAGGGAGTGAGGGTGAGAGTGAGCGTGAGAGTGAAAGTGGAAAGGGGAAGCGGAGCGTGGACGGAAATGGGCGCAAAGCGGCGCGCCGGGCGCAAGGGGAAAATCCGGCCGGTCAGCCCGCCGCGGCGGTTTCCAACCGACGCTGCTTCCGTTCCCAGAACCAGGCGAGCCAGATGCAAACCTCGTAAAGCAGGCAGAGCGGCACGGCCATGGCCACCTGCGTGATGACCTCCGGCGTGGTGAGGATGGCGCCGAGGATGAACGCGCCGACGATGACATGGCGGCGGAAATGCGCGAGCTGGTGGTAGTGCAGGATGCCGAGTTTCACCAGCGTGAGCACCACCAGCGGAAACTGGAAACCCAGCCCCATGCCGAGGAGAAACTTGCAGGTGAAGCTGATGTATTCGTCCGCCCGCCACTCGTAGGCGTCGAAGCCGAGCAGGGTGGAATACTCGATCGACGCCCGCAGCGCGAGCGGCAGCAGCACGAAATACGTCAGCAGGACGCCCAGCAGAAACAGGAACACCCCCCACCCCAGCCAGATGAAGAGGAACCGGCGTTCGCGGACGCGCAGCGCCGGCAGGATGAACTGCCCGAGAAAATACAGCCAGAATGGCGCGGAAACGACCAGGCTGCCGTAGAGCGCAATGTGAAATGCCACCATGAAACCCTCCGCCGGATTGAGGTTGCGCAGTTTTATGCGGGTCGCGCCCGGGTCGGCCAGGGGATCCAGTTTCAGCGTCACCACCTGTTCCCCGCCGACCTTCGTCATGCCGACCTTGAACACGACGTGCGGCGAATCGCCGGCCGGCAGGCCGGCAAACTGGTCGCGGGTGACCTCGTAGGGGCCGAACCGGAGGGAGCCGAGTTGAAAGGTCACCGTCGGCCGCGGCTGGTCGAGGAGATGCATCCGCCGGATGGGATATTCGAGGATCGCTGCAAGCTTGTCATCCAGAAACAGGCAGGCGATCAGCGCCACAAAGATCACCACGGCGCATTTGATCAGGGCCATGCGCAAATCCTCGAGGTGTTCAAGGAAGGGTTTGCGCGGACCGCCTTCGGCGTGTTCCGCCGGCTCAATCTCGGGGGAGTCAGCCATGAACGGGGGTGATCAGTATGGCGATACAGGATTGCGGGGCATTTGCAAACGACTCATGGCCCGGAGGCCGGGGTCAGCCGGGTCCGCTCCCGGCGGGTGGCAGCGAAGGCCGCCGGCGCCCGTCCGGCCAGACTTTTCCTCGCGGCCCTTCACGCCCGCAGCGTGCCCGCGGCTTTTTCGGCCAGATAACTCGCGTAGGTTTTTTCGATGCCTTCGCGCAGGCTGATCTTCGCCTTCCAGCCGAGGGTGGTGAGTTTCGAGACGTCCAGCAGCTTGCGCGGCGTGCCGTCGGGCTTGGAGGCGTCCCAGACAATGCGGCCTTGGAAGCCGACGACGGCGGCGACCATCTTGTAAAGCTCCTTGATGGTCACGTCGGTGCCGGTGCCGATGTTGATCCAGTCGGGCGGGTCCGCCAGCCGGAGTAGAAACGCGCAGGCGTCGGCGGCGTCGTCGACGTGCAGAAACTCGCGCCGCGGCGCGCCGGTGCCCCACGCCGCCACC
>CAJAKX010000062.1 GCA_903940425.1 uncultured Opitutia bacterium
GACGAATCCGGCCGGTTCTACCGGTATTACTATTGCACCCACCTGGTGAAGGAGCGCACCGACTCCCGGTGCACCGTTCGTCGCATCGCGGCGGGGTCACTGGAGAGCGCGGTCGTCCAATTCCTGAGCGAATTGGGCCGCCATCCCGATGTCATCGGTGCGGCGGTTGGCAGCTCCCAAGCGCGACGGCGGACCCGGCAGGAGGAGTTGAAAAAGGAGCTGGTGAAGCTCGATCGGGAGTTGTCCGAAACGAACAAAAACATCCGGAATTGCGTCGAAGCAATCACGGCGGGCGGCAAACGCATCGCGGAGGAACTGGCCGACCAGGTCGCGGCGTTGAAGGACAGAAAACAGGAGCAGACGGTCCAGCGGGAGCGATTGAGCCAGGAACTGGTGACGTGCGAGGGCGAGATCCTGGGCGAAGACCGCGTCGTCCCCGCCGTGGGGCGTTTCGGCGAAATACTCCAAGGACTCTCACCGGAAGAGCAGAAGACGCTGGTCGCCCTGTTCGTCGAACGCATCGTCGTCAGGCCTGGGAAGGACGATGCCGGTGCGTCGTCAGCCGTAGCCGAGCGGAGACTCGAACTGGAGTTCAAGTTGAACCTGCCGCGCTTGGTCGAAGGCATGGAGCACAGAGTGATGGCACAGGGCGAGGCGCCAGGCCCATCCATGCGCGGAGTCGTCGTGACGGCCCAGGTCGCACTTGGGCAGCAGGGACGGGCTAACCAGGCGGCCATCTTGACGCCGTTTCGGTGCGGGGAGGAGCCGCAACCGGGACCGACGGTGGAAGCGCCGTCGCCAGCGGCGGAGAGGATTCAAAATCCACTCCTCCGTGCAAGGGCGTGGAAGCAGATGCTGGCGCTGGACCCGAAGCTCAGTCTTCGCGGCCTGGCTGCACGCGAAGGTCTGGTCCCACCAACGTTGGTGCAGCATTTCAAGCTGTTGAAGCTTGCTCCTGACATCCAAAGGCAGCTTGCCGGATTTCGAAGCCAAGATGCTCTCCGCTTTTATAGCCTTCGCCGGCTGATGCCGCTTGCCGAAATGAATGCCTCTGAACAGCGGAAGATCTTTCGGGAGTGGCAGTCTGTGTTCAGCGCCACTCCCGAGATAGCGAACCATCGACCCTCGGTGGCGACCGTCGCCATGGGACGCTCGGGCCATGTCGTCCGACCATTCTGAGGTCAAGTAAATGAAGCCAACGATCGACGCGCGTTCACGTAACCGAGGTTTCGTCCAACCCGCCGACCCAGGATCGTCGGAGTCCAAGTCCACACCATCTGGGTTCATCCAGGCCGTTGCCAGCGCTCTTGTTGCATTTGGGCGCCGGCAGCGGCCGACTGCGCCCCGGCCATGGCTTGTCTTTGCACCCCGGCTTCCCTATCCTGATCATATGACGGCAAGGAGCAATCCCCTCGCGCATCCATTGCGATCCGGTCCTCCCGGAGTGCCTGGGGATGCGCCGCAGGAGCATGCCGCTCTGCTGGCGGAACTAGCCGCAAAATACCTCTGGTGGCTGAACCCTGGCGAGGCGGCCGCGATGCCCTCCCGCGTGGTCGCGCAGGTCATGTATTTGGGGGATTACGCCGATGCCCAACGTCTGGCCGAGGCGGTGGGCGACGATTATTTGAGGGCGGTGCTGGTCCATGCGGACGCCGGCTTCTTTGATGAACGATCCTGGGCCTACTGGCATTATCGGCTCGGACTGGCGGAGCCCGAGCAGGTGCCGCCGTTGCCACAAAGATCATACGCCTAATGCGCACCTTCACACCCCATACGGACGTTATGCCTGCTGTGCAACGGCGAGTGCTGCTGTTGCTCGGCCCCACGGGATCCCTGGGATTTGTGCTCTACGGTGGCACGGCTAGGCGCCGGCCATGACGCGAAGGTTGCGTTAGCACCAAGCGCGACGCAGGCCGGAGTTGGCAGCAGTGGCTGGTCAGCCATGATTTTCCTTTCGCGCCACCAACTCTTTGATCTGAACAACCACCATTGCGGCGATAATCGCGAAGGCCACAAACTGGATCATGGCGAGAAAGTGCGCCCCACTGCCCAACTTGGGAGTCAATCGATCCCGCGCCACCCCCGCCAATATGACTAATGTAAAGGTCGCTATGGCTCTCGGCCATTTCTTGTCGAGGAAATGCCATGAGTCGGCGACTCCGAATAAGATCCCAGTCACAACCGCCGAGAAGAGAAATACAAAAGGCGGATAAACGATAAAAAAGCCAACGCCGCCTACGATTAGCATCACCATCACCGCTACTCTGTCGGATGTCGTGCGCAGTGAAAAAAAGTGAGGCTCATTCATGGTTTTTGTTAGCTACACGCCTATTCCGTTCGCAGTAGGCGCGCGACATCAACGCGCGACGCGCGGCGGGCGGGCAGCCAGCACGCCACGGCGGCTGCCGTCACCAACAACGCTGCCACCACGAGATAGACGACCGGATCGTAGGGCGTGGTCTCATACAGCAAGCTGCGCAGGAATCGGGTGAACACCAAGGCGCCGGCCAGACCAACCACGATTCCGATGGCCGTCAGCGCGACCCCGCGTCGCATGACCAACCGGATCAAATCAGCTGGCGTCGCACCGAGCGCCATCCGCACGCCAAATTCGCCCATTCTTCGGTCCACAGTGTACGCCAGAACCGAAAACAAACCGACGACCGCCAGCGCCAGCGCGATGGCCGACAACACCTTGAGGATGGAAAGCGTGAGGCGTTCCATCCCTAGCATGCCATCGACCCAACCGTTCATGGCTTGGACATTCCAGACCACCAAATTCGGATCAAAATCATATACCGCCCGGCGAGCTAGGCTTTCAAAGCCCTTTTCGGGATCGCGATTCAGCCGAAGGATCATGGTAGAGAGTCTCGTCGGCCACCACCAATCGGAGCAATACACATGCATCTCTGGCACCGCTCGCATGTTCTCTCGAATATCTTTGACAACTCCGACGACCTGCCAGGGGTGCACCTTGCCGTCCTCCACAATGTCGATCGCATGGCCGATCGGTTCCTGTTTACCGAACAGCTTCTTGGCCAGGGTCTCGTTGATCACGACCTGGGTGCCGTTGTCCCTTACAGCCGGCAGCCAACTGCCCCTGACCAGCGTCAAGCCGGCCGTCTTGAGGTAATCATAGGAAACATCGTCTCTCGCTATTGCGATTTCGCCACCGCCCGGCAGCCGCACTTGGGTCGAGGGCATGGCGAAGCCAGCCAGTAAGGCGTCGGAGCCAAACGCGACATTCGTTACGCCGGGTACCGCCTTTAGCCTCTGCTGCAGCCGCCTAAACAGCTCCAGGCGGTCTTCCCGCTCGGCATGGTAGCCAGCTGGAATCGTCATCTGGATCTTGACCTTGCCGGTCGGGTCAAAGCCCAAATCCACCTGCTGGAGTTTCATAAGCGTGCGGTCCATGAGTCCCGCACCCGCCAGAAGGATGACGGCAAATGCCGCCTA
>CAJAKX010000063.1 GCA_903940425.1 uncultured Opitutia bacterium
GAAGCGCGCCTTCCAGATTTACGACTGGAACTTCACCAGCCTGCCTCAAAAATCCGACGAGCTATTCGAGCCCGTGCCGGCGCCTCAGCCAGCCGAGAAGAAGCCGGAGGCCAAGCCTGAGGAACCGAAGCTGGAAGCCAAGCCGGCGGAGAAACCCGCGGAGAATCCGAAATCCTGAAGGATGGCGGGTGATATTCTCCCTTTACACGTATCATCGAATCCGTATCCGTTGATACGTCCATGTCACCCGACCGGCTCATCTCCGAGCTCTTCGCGCAGCGGCGTCCGCTGCGCTCGCTGGAGTTTTTCCCGCCCAAGGACGAGGCCGGCGTCGAAGCGCTGCGCCAGACCGCTGCGGTGCTGAAGCGGATCGGGCCGGACTTCGTGTCCGTCACCTACGGCGCGGGTGGCAGCACCCGTGAACGCACGGCCCAGGTCTCGGCGATGCTGAAGACCGAGTTTGCTTTCACCGTGATGCCGCACCTCACGGCGGTGAACCACACGCAGGAGGAAATCGCGGTCATCGCAGAAACGCATTACGCCCGCGGCATCCGCAACATCATGGCGCTCCGCGGCGACGTGCCCAAGGAGTTGACCGCCGCGGTGGCGTTCAAGGACGGCCTGCGCTACGGCAGCGATGTCGTCGCCCTCCTGAAGCGCCTTCATCCGGACATCTGCCTCGGCGTCGGCGGCTACCCCGAAAAACACCCCGAGGCGCCGTCGCTCGACGCCGACCTGGCCAACTTGAAGCGCAAGGTCGACGCCGGCGCATCGTTCATCACCACCCAGCTTTTCTTCGACAACGAGGTCTATTACCGCTTCGTGGACCGGTGCCGCGCCGCCGGCGTCGTCGTACCCGTCGTGCCGGGCATCATGCCGGTGCTCTCGCTCAAGCAGGTCAAGCGCTTCACCGACCTGTGTGGCGCCTCGCTGCCGGGAAAGCTCGTGAAGCGCCTCGAAGCCGCCGGCGAACAACCCGAGATCCTCGAGACCATCGGCATCGACTGGGCGCTCACCCAGATCCGCGACCTCCTCACCCGCGGCGCGCCCGGCTACCATCTCTACATTCTCAACCGCGCGAAAAGTGCGCTCAGCCTCGCCGCCGGCCTGGCGGCGTAGTCATCACCACGAAACACCCCCAATACACGAAACCACGACCGTGAGTCTGGGTTGATTTGTTTCGTGGCTTTCGTGCACTTCGTGGTTTTACCCCCCCGCGAAGACCGGACGGAAACCCGCTGCGGCGAGGATTTTTGCCACCGGCTCGCGCTTGTCGCCCTGGATTTCGATGCAGCCGTCCTTCACCGTGCCGCCGGCGCCGCACGCCTTCTGCATTTTCTTCGCGAGCTGCTCCTTCTCCGGCTGGCTGATGCCGACAAAGCCGCTCACGACCGTCACCGTCTTGCCGCCGCGGCCGGCGGTCTGCCGTGTGATATCCACCCGCCCGCGATTTTTGGGATTTCGGATTTCGGATATCGGAGGCCGGATAGATTCAGCAGCAGTTTTCTTTCCGGCATCCGGTTCCCGGTTCCCGGTATTCGCACAGCTCGCCGGGGCGAGCTGGGTGAAAGGGTTCTGGCCCAGCGGCGCCCCGCCATCGGTCGGGATTTTGTTTCCGGCGCTCATCAGCCTTCACCATTGAGGAGTTACCAAAGCACGCAAGCCCGGCGGTGTCATCAGCCCGCGTGATGCCGTTGCGCAACGCGATTAGCGACGCTTCGATTTGCAGCGACACCGTGAGTTGGCGTCAGAATTAGGTATTATTCATCAAGCGCTTGGGCGCGACCGTCCCATCGATTGACTGCCACCCGCTGCCGGGAATCCACTTGTCTCGCGGTTGCGGCCATGCTCAGTGTTTCTCCAGAATCCCGCTTGATCACACCACGTCATCCCACCCGCCGCACGCCTGCGGGCACGCCTGAAAAACCTGCGGGCTTCCTCCGTCCATGATTGCCGCCACCCTGCCCACCCGCGCCAACGCCGATTTGATCGAGGAGTACTATCTGCGGTGGCTCGAGAATCCCGACTCCGTCGATCCGACGTGGCGCGCGTTCTTTCAAGGTTTCACGCTCGGACTCAACGGCCAGGTGCCCGTGCTCGCCGGCTCCGCGTCGATGGCCCCCGCCCTCATCGACAGCCTCAAGCAGTCGCAGGTCCACAGCCTCATCTATCACTATCGCGCCATCGGCCACATCGGGGCGCACCTCGATCCGCTCAGCGATCCGCCCCCGCCCGCGCCGCGCCTCGCGTTGCGCGAATTTGGACTCAGCGAAGCCGATCTCGAGACCTTTTTCGACGTCGGCCACTACCTCGACGGCGGCCAGATGCGGCTGGTCGATCTGATCGCCGGCCTCAAGCAGACCTACTGCGGGCACATCGGCGTCGAGTATCTCCACATCCAGGAAACCGAGATCCGGCGCTGGCTGCAGACCTGCATGGAGCCGCGCCGCAACCAGCCCAATTTCACCCGCGAGCAGAAGATCCGCATCCTGCACCGCCTCCACAAGGCCGAGCTCTTCGAGCATTTCCTGCACACCAAGTACGTCGGCCAGAAACGCTTCTCCCTCGAGGGTGGCGAGACGCTCATCCCCGCGCTCGACACCATTGTCGAACGCTGCCCGGACGCCGGCATCGACGAGATCGTGCTGGGCATGGCCCACCGCGGCCGGCTCAACGTCCTCGCCAACCTCCTCCGCAAATCCTTCGAGTTCATCTTCGAGGAGTTCTCCGAGGGCTTCATCCCCGACACGGTGGAGGGCGACGGCGACGTGAAATATCACCTCGGTTACGAGGCCGTGCTCGACACCACCTCCGGGAAAAAGGTTGAGGTGCGCCTCGCTGCCAATCCCTCGCACCTCGAGGCCGTCGACCCGGTCGTGCAGGGCAAGGTCCGCGCCCGGCAGCGTCTCCGCGGCGACACCGCGCGCCGCCGCATCCTTCCGCTTCTCCTCCATGGCGATGCCGCGTTCCCGGCCCAGGGCATCGTCGCCGAGGTGCTCAACTATTCGCAGCTCCCCGGCTACTCCACCGGGGGTACGCTGCACTTCGTCATCAACAACCAGATCGGCTTCACCACCAGCCCGGTTGAGGCGCGCTCCAGCCGCTACTGCACCGACATCGCCAAAATGATCGAGGCGCCGATCTTCCACGTGAATGGCGACGACCCCGAGGCCGTCTGCTATGTGGCCGAGCTGGCGCTCGAATTCCGCCAGAAGTTCCAGCGCGACGTCGTGATCGACATGGTGTGCTACCGCCGCCACGGCCACAACGAGTCCGACGAGCCCGCCTTCACCCAGCCCCTCCTCTACCGCAAGATTGCCGCGCACCCGCCCCCTTCCGGCATGCTCAGCACCAAGCTCATCGCCGAGGGCACGATCACCGCGGCGGAGTCGGACGCCATCAACGCCGAGTACACCGCCGCGCTGGAGGACGCCCTCGCCAAGGCCCGCAAGAAGCAGGAGCGGCAGATCGACGACGTGAAGCGCTTCGAGGGCTCCACCGCGATCTTCCAGCACGCCTACTACTTCGCGCCGGCCGCGACCGCCGTGCCGCCTGATCTGCTCGAGGCCTGCGTACGCGGGCTCACCCGCGTGCCGTCCGGCTTCAAGCTCAATTCCAAGATCAAGCGCTTCCTCGAGACCCGCACGCAGGCCTACAAGGAGGGCGGCCCGGTCGACTGGTCGTTCGGCGAGGCGCTCGCCTTCGGCACGCTGCTGTTGGAGGGCACGCCGGTGCGCCTGTCCGGCCAGGACAGTGAACGCGGCACGTTCAGCCAGCGCCACGCCGCGCTCTACGACATCGACACCCGCGAGCGTTATGTGTCGCTGGGCAACCTCGGCGAAAAGCAGGCGGAGTTCTGCCTCTACAATTCATCCCTCTCCGAGGCGGGCGTGCTCGGCTTCGATTACGGCTACAGCCTCGATTATCCCCAGATGCTCTGCCTGTGGGAGGCGCAGTTCGGTGATTTCGCCAATGGCGCGCAGACGATCATCGACCAGTTCATCGCCAGCTCCGAGTCGAAATGGCAGCGCGTGAGCGGCATGGTTCTCCTCCTCCCGCATGGTTACGAGGGCCAGGGCCCGGAGCACTCCTCGGCGCGCCTCGAGCGCTTCCTCCAGCTCTGCGCCGAGGGCAACCTGCAGGTGTGCAACCTCACCACGCCCGCCCAGTACTTCCACGCCCTGCGCCGCCAGATGCGGCGCGATTTCCGCAAGCCGCTCGTCGTGATGTCGCCCAAAAGCCTCCTGCGCAGCCCCGCCGCCACGTCGCCGATCGACGAGTTCACCTCCGGCCGCTTCCAGGAGATCCTCGATGATCCGCTGTTTCTGCCGGAAGCCCCTGGCCTCCCGCCTTCCGCCTCCGCCGCAAGCGGCGTCGAACGCCTGATCCTCTGCTCCGGCAAGGTCTACTACGACCTCGCCGACTACCGCGAAAAGAACCGCATCACCGACGCCGCCATCGTGCGCGTCGAGCAGCTCTATCCGCTGCACCGCAACCGCCTCGCCGAACTCTGCGACAAATACGACGGGGCCACGCTCGTCTGGTGCCAGGAGGAGTCGCAGAACATGGGGGCCTGGAGCTTCATCGCCCCGCACTTGGAGCATGTCTTCGGCCGCAAGGCCTTCTACGCCGGCCGCGATGCCAGCGCGTCACCCGCCGTCGGCCATCTTGCCCGCCACCGGTTCGAGCAGGCCGCCCTCATTCGCGCCGCCTTCGGCATCTGAGGCTTTCGTTTATTTCCGACGACGCTGATTGCGATCTCGACTTCCCACCCTCGTCCTTCGACTTTCTTCCCTCGCCTTCCCATTCATGCCCACCCTTGACGTCAAAATCCCGTCCATGGGCGAATCGATCACCAGCGGCGTGCTCGCCAAGTGGCACGTCCGGGACGGCGACTTCGTCAAAAAGGACCAGCCGCTCTTTGAACTGGAGACCGACAAGATCACCACGGAAGGCACCGCCGAGGCCGCCGGCCGCATCGCGCTGAAAGCCGCCGCCGGCAGCGAAGTGAAGATCGGCCAGCTCGTCGCCGTGATTGAAACCGGAGAGCGGAAACCGGATACCGGAAAGCCGGTCACCTCCGCTCCCGCCGAATCCGGATCTATCCGCTCTCCGGTATCCGACATCCGCAATTTCCAGTCTCCCGCGGTGCGCCGGCTTGCGGCCGAGACCGGGATCGATCCCGCCACGGTCGCCGGCACGGGCAAGGGCGGTCGCGTCACCAAGGCCGATCTGCTCGCCGCGGCGGGTGCAGCGGCGCAGAGGTCAGAGGCCAGAGGCCAGAAGTCAGAAGTCGTAAACCAAAATCCCCCGGCACCGGCAGACTCTGAACCCCAAACGCTGAATGCTGAACCCGAGCCGGCGGCGCCGCCGCGATACACCCGCCGCAAGCTGACACCTCTGCGCCAGCGCCTCGCCCAGCGCCTCGTCCAGGCCCAGCGCGAGGCCGCGATGCTCACCACCTTCAACGAAGTCGACATGTCCGCCGTGCGCGACCTCCGCGTAAAATATCAGGAGGCGTTCACCAAGAAACACGGCATCAAGCTCGGCTTCATGTCGTTCTTTGTGAAGGCGGTGGTGCGCGCCATGCAGGAGGTGCCGGCCGTCAACGCGCAGCTCGACGGCGACACCGTCGTCGAGAACCACTACTACGACATCGGCGTGGCGGTTTCCACCGAGCGCGGCCTCATGGTGCCGGTCCTGCGCGACTGCGACCGGGTCAGTTTCGCCGACATCGAGAAGCAACTCGCCACGGCCGCGCAAAAGGCCCGCGAGGCTAAGATGACGCTGGCCGACCTCGAGGGCGGCGTCTTCACCATCACCAACGGCGGCGTGTTCGGCTCGCTCCTTTCGACCCCCATCCTCAACGCCCCGCAGTGCGCCATCCTCGGCATGCACGCCATCCAGGACCGTCCCGTGGCTGTCAACGGCCAGGTCGTCATCCGTCCGATGATGTACCTCGCGCTCAGCTATGACCACCGCATCGTCGACGGCCGCGAGGCCGTGACCTTCCTGGTGAAGGTCAAGCAGGCGATCGAGGCCTCGACGCTCCAGCAGCTCGACCTTTAGTTATCCGTCGTATCGATCCTATTTGTCCCATGGATTCCTTTGACCTTGCCATCATCGGCGCCGGCCCCGGCGGCTACGTGTGCGCCTTCCGCGCCGCGCAGCTCGGGCTCAAGGTCGCCCTCATCGAGAAACGCCCCACCCTCGGCGGCACCTGCCTCAACGTCGGCTGCATTCCCACCAAGTCGCTCCTCCAGCTCAGCGAGCACTACGCCTGGGCCAGGCACCATGCCGCCGACAGCGGGATCAAGCTGACCGGACTCGAACTCGACCTCGCCACGCTGATGAAGAAAAAGGACGCGGTCGTTCAAAAGCTGGTCGGCGGCGTCGCCCAGCTCGCCAAGGCGCGCAAGATCACCGTCCTCACCGGCCACGCCACCCTCACCGGCGCGAATACGATCAAGGTGGACGCCGCCGTCCCTGGCGGCGTGTCCGCCGAGATCGCCGCCCGGAACATCGTCCTCGCCTCCGGCTCGGTGCCCTCCGAGCTTTCCTTCCTGCCGTTCGACGGCAAAACCATCGTCTCCTCCGACCAGGCCATCGGCTTCGACGCCGTGCCGAAGCGCCTCGTGGTCGTGGGCGGCGGCGCCATCGGCCTTGAACTCGCTTCGGTCTGGGCGCGGCTCGGCGCCGACGTGACCGTCGTGGAGTTTCTGCCCAAGATCGCCGCCAACTACGACGACGATGTCGTCCGCCTGCTGACGCGCCTGCTTACGAAACAGGGCATCAAGATCGAAGTCGCCGCCCGCGTTACCGGGCTGAAATCCCAAACTCCAAATCCCAAATCCCAGGAGGGGACTCCTGCCGTGCTCACGGCCGAACGCGAAGGCAAACTCCTCGAGTTCCCCGCGGACAAGATTCTCGTCTGCGTCGGCCGGCGGCCCGTCATTGAAAACCTCGGCCTCGAGAAGGCCGGCGTGCAGCTCGACGAGAAGAAACGCATCAAGGTCGACGGCCACCTGCGCACCACCGTGCCGGGCGTCTGGGCGGTTGGCGACGTCGTCGCCGGCCCGATGCTCGCCCACAAGGCGGAGGAGGACGGCGCGGCCGTCGCCGAGTGGATCGCCGGCAAGGCCGGCCACGTCGACTGGAACCTGATGCCCGCGGTCATCTACACCGATCCGGAGCTCGCCGGGGTCGGTCTCGGTGAGGATGGCGCCAAGGCGAAGGGGCTCGACGTGCGCGTGGGCAAGTTTCATTTCGCCGCCAACGGCCGTGCGGTCGCGGCCGACGCCGCCGATGGCTTCGTGAAGATCATCGCCGACGCGAAGACCGACCGCATCCTCGGCGCGCAAATCATCGGCCGCGGCGCCTCGGAACTCATCTCCGAGGTCGTCACACACATGGAGTACGGCGGCAGCGCCGAGGATCTCGGGCGCACCGTCCATTCGCACCCCACCCTCAGTGAAGCCGTGAAAGAAGCCGGACTGGCTGTCAGCAAAAGCGCCCTCCACGCCCTCTAAGGTCACCTGGTATCCGGCGTCCGCTCTCCTGCTTTCCACCTTCAGTTTTGAGAGTCAGCCCCATGCGGAAGCCTTCGCCTTACATCCTTGCGTCAGCCCTGCTGGCGGCCGCGACCTTGTTCGCCGGCTGTGCCGAGGCACCGTCACTGGCGGCGCGGGAGAACATCCGCTCAAGCTGGGAGCGTCCGCTGGCGTACGCGGGGCCCGATGAAGTCACGATCAAACTGACCCGCGCCAGGGACAACAAGCTGTACCTGCCGGTCAAGATCAACGGCCGGGACATGGAGACCGTAATCGACACCGGCGCCCGGTCGGTGTTCGACCTGAAGACGATGCGCGCGCTCGGCGTGGCCACTTATCCGACCAGCGAGAATTATTACGGCTTTGGCGGCTACCTGCATGTCCACGTGGGCTACGTGGAGGAGATCGATCTCGGCGGCCTGAAGTCGGTGGGCAAATCCGTCACCTTGATCGATCTCACCGGACTGAAGCGCAACTAGGCGGAGGGAGCGCTTCCACCCGTCGACGGCCTGATCGGAGCCGACCTGCTGGCCGCGCTCTCCGCCCGGATCGATTACGAAGCCCTGACCCTCACCTTGAAAAAGCCGCATTCCAATCCGCAATGACGGCGTCTTGAGGTCCACCGGATATCGCGCGAGATTCCGGCATCGCGGCTCCGCCCTGACATGCTCCATTACCTTCTGATTGGATTCACCTTTGCGTTCGCCGCCGCCATCCAGCCCGGCCCGTTGCAGGCCTACCTGGTCTCCCAGGCTCTCAGCCACGGCTGGCGGCGCACCTGGCCCGCGGCCTTTGCGCCGCTGTTGAGCGATGCGCCCATCGCGATCATCGCCTTGGGCGCCCTGCACTTCGCCGCGGCCCGGCTGCTCTCCGTCCTGCAATGCGCCGGCGGCTTGTTCCTCCTTTATCTGGCGGCGCTGGCTTTCAAGACGTGGCGGACCTACAACTCAAGGCAACGGACGGAGAGCCGGGGCAGCCTCTTCAAGGCCGCCATCGTCAACGTGCTGAATCCCAATCCGTATCTCGGCTGGAGCCTGGTGATGGGCCCCCTCTTCCTGCGCGCCTGGCAGGAAGCGCCACGGAACGCGGCCGCTTTGCTCCTCGGTTTCTACACCACCATGATCGCCACCACGATTGGGATCATCCTGCTGTTTGCCGCCGCGGGGGGCCTGGGCCCAAAGGTCAACCGGATCCTCGTCGGCATTTCCGCCCTGGCCTTGGTGCTTTTCGCCTTCTATGAGCTGTGGTCGGGCACGCGCTCACTTCAGGGACCGTAGACGCAGTTCATCGCAAGAATTCGGCCGGATCCAACCTCATGACTACGGATATCGTCACCCCTCGACTATTCAAGAACGTCGCCTTCGTGATCTATCCGGTGAAGGACGTGAAGCTCGCCCGGGCGTTTTATGAAGGCCCGCTCGGCCTCAAGGTCACCGCCAACTGGGATGACCAATGGGTCGAGTACGACATCGGCGACGGCACCCTCGCAATCACAACGGCCGATACCACGCACAAGGCCGGCACCCACGGCGCGACGCTGGGCCTGGAGGTCGTGGATTTCGCCGCCGTGCTGGAGCACCTCAAGGCCAAGGCCGTGCCGATCTTCAACGGCCCCTTCGATTCCCCGGCCTGCCGCGGCTGCATCATCCGCGATCCGGAGGACAACGAAATCATCCTGCACGCCAAGAAATAGTTGGGGAAAGCCGAAGGAGGCAGTTCTCACTGTTTGCCGCAGGCATGACCACCCGATCAGTCCTCGCAGCTGCCGCCACGCGCTCCGCGCTGGCATCCATTCCCGTTTGGCTGTAGGGTCGGCGCGGTTCCGATGCGCATCTTCCTGCTGGCACTTTTCCCCCTGCTCGGCGCGCTCTCCCTCCACGCCGAGCTGATCGCCGTCGAATCGGCCCGGTCCCCTTTCTGCCTGGTGGCGGCATCGGTCAGGGTGAGCGTCGGGAGGCAGCTCTCGATGGTGGAGGGGGAGTATGCCCTCAAGTACGTGCCCCGGCTTGACCGGGCGGAACGTTCCGACCGGATCGCCTTCCAGTACGCGGCCTTCGCCCCGAAGGAGGCCGACAGCCTGGAGGCGCTGGTCGAAATCACCCAGCTCAAGCTGCGCGTGGGCACGGTGGAGTTTGCGCCGGAGGATTTTGTCCCGCTGGAGGACGGCGTGGAAACCTCCGTGCAGATTTTCCCGGAGAACGCCCGGCTGGTGGTCTTCACCTTCCGGATCCCCCGGGGCCTCCTGCAGCAGCAATGCACCCTGCACCTCAGCCATTACCAGCCGCACTATCAGTTCGCTGGAAAGAAGGTGTCGGCCTGGCTGCCCCTGCTGCCGGATTTTGAAGCGTTCAAGAACGAATTCCTGTATTCCCGGGTCGATTTCACCGTGGAGTTTGAAGCGGTGGATGCCGTGCAGCTCCGCCGCCTTTCCATCAACGAGTCGGTCGGGCAGGAGACGCCGCAACGGGTGAAGGTTCACCCGGTTCACCGGGAGAACATCGCGGTGGCAGTTGAGGAACCGGCGCGGCCGTGACCGGGCAGCCGGCGGCAGCGACTCACGCCATGCCTTCCCATCAAAGTTTCTGTATCGCCAACCGTCCACCGGTCGGTTTTGATGCGACCGGCTGATTTCATCTGGAGCATCATGAAACTGCTGATTCTGCTCGTCGCCTGGTGCATTCTGCTCGTGCTGTCCTGGCCGCTGGCGCTGCTGATCCTGGTGCTCGCCCCCATCTTCTGGCTGCTGGCCCTGCCCTTCCGTTTCGCGCTGCTCTGCGTCGAGGCCGTGTTCGCCCTGCTGCGTGCCCTGCTGTTTCTGCCCATCCGTCTGCTGGGCGGGGGCAAGTGATCGGAAATCCCGGCCGGGCCGGCCGTTCGCAGCAGCATGGTCAAGCCGTTGGCGGCGCGCGGCCAGGCTGCCACGCTGCCCAGGAAAGGAAATAACATGAAAATCCGCGGCACTGACTTCATCATGTATCTGGTTACCGACCTGGCGCGCGCGGCGAAGTTCTACCGCGAAGCCCTGGGTCTTCCGCAGGAGATCTACAGCGACGAGTGGCAATGGGCGGAGTTCAATTGCGGCAACATCACGCTCTCCCTCAAGGGAGGCTCGAAATTGCCCGAGGCGCCGACGGGAGGGAGGATCGCCCTCGCCGTGGATGACATCCATGCCGCGCATGAGGAGTTAAAGCAGCAAGGGGTGCGAATTTTGAGCGGACCGGTGGATTATGGGGTCTGCTGGGCCATGGAAATCCTCGACCCGGACGGCAATCTGGTGATCCTTCACCAGCGGGCGGATGGAACCTTTGGGTCGCGCACCTGAAAAATACCTAGCCTGCCGCCCGCGCACCCTGCCCGGCGGAACCTGCCCACCAGGATAGCCGCTGACACGTTTGCCTCGCCCGTGAGGTGCGTCCCTGTCAGTTTCCTTCCCTTCATCTCCTCCTCCGGTCTTCCCCCAGCAGTGAAAATACAGGGCATGCTCTTCACGGCCTGCGCGTTCTTCGCGACTTTCGGCGTCTGCCATGCGGCCGGGACACAGCCGGCCGCCGCCAAGCCAGCCCCGCCTGCCGAGACCGCCTTCTATGTCGCCACCAACGGGAACGACGGTTGGAGTGGAAAACTGGCCGGGCCCAGCCAGGACCGCACCGACGGTCCTTTTGCCAGCGTGGCGCGAGCCCGGGATGCCATCCGTGCTTTGGCGGAACGCGCCAAGGGACCAATCATGGTTTATATCCGGGGCGGTCGCTATCACCTGACGGAGCCGCTCGTCTTCACGCCGCAAGATTCCGGTTCGTCCGACTCACCGGTCATTTACGCCGCCTACGCCGGTGAAACCCCGATCCTGAGCGGCGGTCGGATCATTGCCGGCTGGAAGCAGGACGCGGATGGACTGTGGACCGCGCAGGTGGGAACGGACTGGAATTTCCACCAGCTCTTCGTCAACGGCCAGCGCCGGCCGCGCGCCCGCCTGCCGGCCACGGGTTTTTTCCGCACCGACGGCGAGATCCCGCAGGGACAGAACGCGCGCTATCGTTTCCGCCCCGGCGATATCAGACCGGCTTGGGCGCGGCTGGGCAATGTCGAGGTGGTCGCCATCGACAAATGGATGGACCTGCGCATGACCATCACCTCCGTCGAGGGCAACACGGTGACCACGGATGGTTCCCGCCCGGCAAATTTCGACAACCCGGACGTCCGCTACTGGATCGAGAATGTCCCGGAGGCGCTCGCCGCGCCGGGCATGTGGTATCTGGACCGCCGCACCGGCGTGGTCTCCTACCGCGCCCTCGCCGGCGAAGACCTGAGCCAGGCCGAAGTGGTGGCGCCGGCGCTCGAACAGGTGATCCGTTTCGACGGCAGCCGCGGCGGTGCCGTCCATGACCTCGGGCTGCGCGGCCTCACTGTGAGCCATGCGGACTGGTCTCCGGCCAAGCCGGCGCAGCCGGGCACGATTCAGGCCGACGCCCAGCGCGGGGCCGCGCTCGAGGCCACCGGCGCGCATGACATCACCGTCGAGAAATGCACGTTCACGCATCTCGGCCAGTACGCCGTGGCGTTCGGCCAGGGATCAAAGCGAATCCGCATCGTGGCGAACGAAATGGCGGACCTCGGCGCCGGCGGCGTGAAGATCGGCGATGCCCGCAGCAACGTGAACCCAAGGATTTCGCCGCAGCGCGGCGCGGAGCGCGGGCTGTATCGCTGGCCCACGGATCCGTCGCAATATCGCGCCGGACCCGACTATCCGCGCGACGAGGCGGCCACCTCCAGCGACAACCTCGTCACCGACAACCGCATTCACGACCTTGGCGCCGTTTTCCCGGCCGCCGTCGGCATCTGGGTGGGCCAGAGCCCCGGCAATACCATTGCGCACAATGAAATTCACGACACGTACTACTCCGGAATCTCCTGCGGGTGGACGTGGGGATTCGGTCCGACGGCGGCGCGCAACAATGTCATCGAGTACAACCTGATCTACAACATCGGGCGCGGCCGGCTCAGCGACATGGGTGCGATCTATCTCCTCGGCGTGCAACCGGGCACGGTGGTGCGCAACAACGTCGTGCATGACGTCACGCGCTTTTCGGAACCGGACGGATACGGCGGCTGGGGCGTTTATCTGGACGCGACCACGAGCGGAGTAACGGTGGAGAACAACCTCGTCTACCGCACCCAAGACGGCGCGCTGCACCAGAATGCCGGCGAAAACAACACCATCGTGAACAATATCTTCGCCTTGGGCGAAGAGGCGCAGATCTTTCGTTCGCATGCCGCCGCCCGGCTGAGCTTCACCTTCGAACACAACATTGTCTACTGGCAGCGGGGCGACCTGTTGCGGATGCAGCTGGGCGAAGGCGGAGTCATGTTCGACGCCAACCTCTATGGCAACGCGAGCGGCGGGCCGGTGATGTTTGGCGCGGCGCGCCTGGGAACGGTCTCGTGGCAGCAGTGGCAGGCACGCGGGCAGGACAAGAACTCCCTCATCGCCGATCCGGGTTTCGCCGATCCCGAACACGGCGATTTCTCGCTGCGACCGGACTCGCCGGCGTCCAAGATCGGCTTCAAACAGATTGACGTGAGCCAGGCCGGTCCCCGAGGCTGAAGCGCCACCCCCCCATGCCTCCCCAGCGACAGGATTACATGCTGCGATTGCTCGAGGAACAGGGGCGGTTTCTGGTCGAGATCCTGGAATTCCGTCAGGCCGGCAGCTACGACGCGGCGTTGTTCACGGGGTTGCGCGCGCAGGAGCGGTTGTTTGCCCGGCCGGCGCAGGACTTTATTCCGCGGTCTCTTGAGGAGCAGGTGCATCTGCTCGTCGTCGGAGAGTCCG
Source organism: uncultured Opitutia bacterium (assembly GCA_903940425.1). Classification (GTDB taxonomy): domain Bacteria; phylum Verrucomicrobiota; class Verrucomicrobiia; order Opitutales; family Opitutaceae; genus Fen-1467. The sequence goes on from CAJAKX010000063.1 coordinate 13,381, forward strand.
ACACCAACGCCCGGGACAAATGCCTGGCCCACGCCACTCTGCTGACCGAGGCAGGGCGCACCTACCAGGCCAAGGGGCAGCCGCCGCTGGCGCTCGGCGCCTACCAGCTTGCCCTCCATGTCACGCTGCTGGCCGCCATGAGGTTTCCACCCGCGGATTCGGCGGCGTTGCGGGCGCGCATCGCCGCGCTGCTTGACCAACTGCCTGCCGACGACTTGAACACGGAGGTCAAAGAACTCCTGCGCCAGTTTGAAGAGCGTGCCTGATCCGGCTCAACCACTCCGGTCCCGGTCGCTTCCGCGCCGCCGTGCGATTTCCCCATGAAAACCAAACTCATCGTCCTGCTTGTGCTGCTGACCCTGGCCGGCGGGGTGCAGGCGCAACCCTATCTGGCGGCCTCCACCGGCACCGCGCACATCGAGGCCACCGGTTACGGCAGCCAGTCCCGGCGAAGGGATGCCGTGGCGGTCGGCCAAGGACTGACCGATCTCATCGCGGTCGAGGTCTCTTACTTCCAGATTCAGGAGGCGCGCTACCCGCTGCCGACGGGGTCGCTGCAGACGACGATCCCGGTGGCGGTGGCGGTCCGGCAGAAACTGAGCGGATTCGCGGTGGGCCCGGTTTTCCGCTGGAATTTTTTTGCGGGTCTCACCCTATACACGCGGCAGTCGCTCGCCTTCTCCAAGACCGACCTGTTCACCGAGCAGTTCAACGCTTCCTCCGGCCGGAGCTACCGAAACGGATCCTATCAGCCGAGCGTGGGCCTCCACTTCCGGCCGCTGAAGGGCATTCCCTTCGGGGTCGGACTGGAGTGGATTTATGTCTCCATGTCCCAGGCAAAAATCACGAGCACGGTCCTGAACGCGTCCTATGGGTTTTGAAGCGTTCCGCCCGCCATCACAAAGCACCCCCACCATGATCAACCGCCTCGCCCACCTCTGCTTCAAGACCGACCAACTGGACAGGATGATCCTCTTTTACCGGGACATCCTGGGCCTGCCGGTCAAATTCACCCTGAAGAACCGGCAAGGCTTTGCTTTCGGGTACTACTTTGCCTGCGGCGGACGCACGTTCCTTGAACTCTTCGACCAGCAGGGCGCGGTGCAACAGTGGGGCGGCGAGATGGTAAAACTGCCGTCACCCGCCACCGGAGCCTGCTACCAACATTTCTGCCTGGAGGTTGAGAACCTCGACGCCTTTCGAGCCGATCTCATTGCCCGGGGAGTCGCCACGACACCGATCACCGTCGGCATGGAAGGTTCGAGGCAGTGCTGGATCAAGGATCCCGACGGCAACAGCATCGAATTGATGGAGTACACCCCTGACAGCCTTCAAACCAAGGAAGGCTGAAGGCGGCCGCCTCTCAGCGGGCAATGTTGGACAGGCCGGCCAGTGTCAGTAGTCCCAAGGCGGCGCCGCCGGA
>CAJAKX010000064.1 GCA_903940425.1 uncultured Opitutia bacterium
AGGCGGTGTGGCCGTCCTCCTGCAGGGTTTCCAGCGCGTAGAGGATGCCGGCATCGAGCCGCGGCGGGGCGTCGTTGGCAAAGCCGAGGTTGATGGCGATCCGGTCGGCGGTTTTGAAGCCGATGCCCTCGATTTCGCGCGCCACGCGGTAGGGCTCGGCCAGCAGCACCGGTTTTGCCTGCGCACCGTAGCGGTTCACGAGCTTCACGCATTGGGACGTGGTCACCCCGTAAGTCTGGAGGAAGATATGGATTTCGCGCAGCGCGCGCTGGTCCTCCCACGCTTTCTTGATGGCGGCGGCGCGCTTCGGACCGATGCCAGGCACGCGGCGCAGGCGCGCGGACTCCTCGCTCAGCACGCGGAAGGTATCGGCGCCAAACGCATCCACGATCTTGTTGGCGTACACCTTGCCGATGCCCGGCACGAGACCACTGCCGAGGTATTTGCGGATGCCGTGGACGGAGGAGGGCAGTTCCGAGGTGAATGCCTCGACCTTGAACTGGTCGCCGTGCTGGCTGTGACGCGTCCACGAGCCGCGCAGGTGGAGCGTTTCGCCACATTGCACCCCGGGCAGGGGGCCGACGATGGTCACCTTCTCGTCGGTGTCCTCGCGGCGGAATTCAGCGATGGTGTAGTGGTTCTCCTCGTTGAGGAAAATGATGCGCTCGAGAACGCCGGCGAGCGATTCGGGGCCTGGGGACGGAGGACTAACCACGGATTCCACGGATAAACACGGTTGGAATAAATGAAAGCGCGGAAGCGCCGCCGCCGGCGGAAATGATGCATGAGATCGGCCGGGGCGGCGCCGGTCCCGCCGGACTCCGGTCGATATGACCGGCTCAACCGGGTGGGATCAAACCTGATGAGAAATTGTCTGACAGACACCGGCAAAAAGCCTCATGGTGAACACAACCAGGAGAGAAAGGATCAGACATGCCGATCTGCGCTCGGTGTAACAGCAAGGGCTCAATCGACTGCCCCAAGTGCGAGGGCCGCGGAGTGGTGGAGGACAGTCAGCTCGAATTGATCACGGGAACAACCCGGAACACACAGGCGTGTCCCCAATGCCGGGGTGCCGGCACGGTGACCTGCCCCGACTGCGAAGGATCCGGGGAAGTGGATGATAACGATGATTAAGACGGAACCTTGAGTCCCCAAGCCGCCGCAGGGCCGGGTGCTGTTGCCCTTCTCGGTGAAAAGGACGCTGCGCATAACAACGTCGTGGCGCTGAGCCTACCCTGAACGATCTGCCGGGGGCGCTGCCTTGAGGTGCAGGTCGAAAACCTCGCGCGCCAGCGAGGGCAGGTCGGGGTAGACATGCTCTGCGCCGGCAGCTTGAAGCTCTTCCCGTGAGTGCGTGCCCGTGGTGACCAGAAAACAGGAGAGTCCGCCCTTGTGCGCAGCCTCGGCATCGAAAGGCGAGTCGCCGACAAGGCAGGTGGTCGCGGCATCGGCGCCGAGCGCGGCGACCTATGTGTCGATGAATGCGTCGATTAGTGCGTCCATCCGATGGGGCGTCTGCATCAGCGTGTCGCTGGTCACTTCACCATCGGCAAATTCAGGCCC
>CAJAKX010000065.1 GCA_903940425.1 uncultured Opitutia bacterium
AACACTTACCGAATGGGCCTGCTTTCGCGCCCGGAGAGGCGGCGCCTACACCGCTGCTATCTGCGCGCTTCGATCCTGGCCTTGATCTCGGGGTGCTCCGCCACCCAGGCCATGATCTCCTTGTTGCGGCGCTGCGTGTTTTCGCTGCGCTGCATTTTCCCGAGCATAAGCTTCCGGATAAGCTGTTCTTTCGAGAGCCCGCTGTAATGTGGGTCTCCATGATGAAGCGATCAGGCTTGAGTTTTGGTGCAGCAGGCATAAAAGGTTGAATCAACCTTTTATGCCTAACCAACTCGCCCAGTCCAAGCGCCGACAGAGCCTCGCGGAGCACGCCGCGGTGCTGGCGGCGCTTTCGGCCATTGCGCGCCGGGAGCATACCACGGTCATGGCCCTGCTGCGTGAGGCCGCTCGCGATGTGGTGCGGAAGCGGGTCGCCCAACCCGCGCGCGCGGCCGAGCTGCGGGCCGTGATCACGCCGCTGGCGCCGCGGATGCCGCCCCGGTTTAAAACCGCCGCGCAGCTGGCGCGGTTCAAACGCGCCCAGCGGGAATTCGACCAAGTGGTGCTCGACCTCCAGCTCGCCACCCCGCAGGAGGTGCAGGCCAGCAATTCCGTCGTGCCCATGCATCAGCCGGTCCGGCTGATTAACTTCGATCAAGCCCATGCCGCATCCGTCTGACGCCGCACCCCGGCCACCAGGGGATTTTGCCAGCGTCCTCGCCACGGCTGAGCCCCTGCTCTTGGTCGGCGGTCAGGCGGTCAACCTGTGGGCGCTCTATTATGAGGATCGAACTCGCGACCTGGCGCCGTTCGTCTCCCGCGATGCCGACGTGCTCGGCGACCGCGAAACCTTGGAGGCGCTCGGCAAGCTGGCTGGCGCGAAGCCGCAGTTCTTCCCGCTGAAACCGCCCAGCAACGAGGTCGGCGTGGTCATCGCCAAAGACACCGCTGGCGCGCCACTCCTCATCGAAGTGCTGCGCTACGTGCATGGCGCCAGCAATGAGGAGCTACGTGAGCCCGCGTACCTCTTCGCCCTTGGGGAAAACCAAGCCCGCGTGCAGGTGCCCGGACCGATCGCCCTGCTCCGTGCGAAAGTCGCCAACCTCGTGGATCTCAAGCAAACCGGCCGGCAGGACGGCCGACACGTACTCATCCTCGAACGGGTCCTGCCGGCCTACCTCGGGGATCTGCGAGTCTCGGCCCGCGAAGGACGGATGACCGAACGCAGGTTCGTCGATTTCCTCGAACAGCTTCTGGCAGTCGTGGTCTCGCCAAACGGCCGCAAAGCTTGCACCGAGCTCGGGATCGACCCGCGGAAGTTCTTCGCGGGTCTTTCGGCGGACGGGTTGGCGAAGGTGGAATCGTTCCTCGCCAAACGTCTGCCGCGCGCGTTGGCGTCGAAATGAGGCCGGCGGCGTGACCGACACGTCGGCTTGGTGGCGCAGACTTACTTTGGTTTCGTGTTCAAATTCACTTCGGAATTCTGTCGGAACAAACGCCGCCATCCGGCCGCCACCCCGGCATTCACCTATTCAATCTCAGGCCGGCCTGCCAGCAGGTTTCGGCGGACAATCGCAGGATGGCTGGGCTGCTCCGGCTTCTTGGGGGCCTCCGCAGCCCGCCTATCTGCCCTATCATAGGGGGTCGGTATTGCACAATAGTCCCTGCAGCATACCGGCTTAAAAAGTCTGCCCGCCTGCGACCCTCTCTCAATCCACTACGAACTTATGAAGTCACACGACAGTAAAGCAATCGCGGTTCCACAAAGGTACTCTGGTGCAAATTCAAATTATCCGACCCTCATCCCGGCCTT